>NZ_AUWR01000013.1 GCF_000455125.1 Mycobacterium sp. UM_WGJ | reverse complement strand
AGATCCGTATCGAACATACGTTCGACTATACCCGAATCCACTGACTCAAACTTTCTGACAGGGTCGCGTTATCCACAACGCGCACCTGATGAGTGCGAGTCCGACAGGATGCTCCGTCGCTCTAGGCTCGACCGTATGGAGCAGCAGGTGCACTTCGTCACCATCGCGGCCACCGATCTGGACGCGACCAGCAAGTTTTACGGTGCGCTGGGTTGGCAGCCGCTGCTGGAGGTCGAGGGAGAGATCGTCTTCTATCAGGTGGCGCCGGGCCAGGTGCTGGGGTTCTTTGACGCCGAGAAGTTCAACGAAGACCTGGCGCTGCCCGGCGACCATTCCCGGGTCTCCGGGGTCACCATGGCGCACAACGTCGACAGCCCCGACGCCGTGATCGCGCTGGCCGATGCCATGGCCGCCGCCGGTGGCACGATGATCAAGTCGCCGCGACCCGGCCAGTTCGGTGGCGTGTTCCCCACGCCCACATCCAAGACCCGAACGGTCTGATCTGGGAGATCGCCCATAACCCCGGCTGGCGGATCGCGCCGGATGGCACGGTAAGTCTCGGTTGAGGTCGTAGGGTGGCCGGGAAGTAAGGCGAAAGGAACGGCACGACGATGCCCTCACTGCTGAGTACGGCGCTGGGCGCGGCACCGATCTTCGGCGGAGCCCTGCTGACGGCGGCGGCCGGGCAGCTCAAAGGCCCCGACGTACGCGCGCTGATCAAACAGGACCTCGACCTGCTCGACCGGCTTCCCGCGGAACAGACCCAGCGGCGCGCGGATTTGCAGCGCACCATCGACGAGCGCATCGACGACTTGGTCGCGGCCTCCGATCGCACCAGGACGCTGCGGGCGGCGGCGCTGTCCTATCAGGGCAATTGGCGTGACGTGGTCTTCTTCGTCTCCTCGGTGCTGTTCACCTATGTCTGGTGGCACATCAACCATGACCGCGGTAATTGGCTGCCGATGTTCGTGGTGTTGATCCTCGCGTGCATCGTGTCCGCGGTCTACGCGCTGCGGGGGACCTTGCGGGTGGTAACGCACAGCTGGCGGCGTCGGCGATGACAGGCTGACCATGTCGCACGTCGTCGAAATCCCACGGCGCGGCAACCCTTTTCCGGCAACCGGGGTGACCCGCGACCACAACGGTGTCGCGCATTACCAGCAGCTGCCGGCGACGCTGCTCGATGTGTTGGCCGAGCAGGCCGAGCAGCGGCCCGACAGCGAAGCCGTGGTGGAACTTGCGGGCGATCGGCTGACCTACCGGCAGTTGTGGCAGCGGGCCGCGCGCGTATCCGGCGGGCTGCGAGGCGACGGTCTGGCGCGCGGTGATCGGGTCGCGTTGCGTTACCCAGCGGGACTGGACTGGGTGCTGGCGTTCTGGGGCACGCTGATGGCCGGCGGGATACCGGTTGCCGTCAATACCCGGTCGGCCGCACCGGAAGTCGACTTCATACTCACCGATGCCGGCGTTCGGGTGGACCTGGCTCCCGGCGCCGCACTGCCCGATGGCCCACCGTATGTGGTGGACGGGCTCGAAGCGGGCGACACCGCGGCGCTGTTCTACACCTCTGGTACCACCGGCAGCCCCAAAGGAGTGCCCACCACCCACGAGGCGTTTGTGACCAACGCCGAGAACATGATGCGCGCCTTGGGTCGGACCCGGACCTTGGCCGAGGAGTACCGCACGCTGATCTCGGTCCCGCTGTTCCATGTGACCGGCTGCAACTCCCAACTGCTGGTCGCCGCCTACACCGGCGGCACCGCGGTCATCATGCCGTCACTGAGTCTTCCCGAGTTGATCGCAACGCTTCCCGCGCAGCGGATCTCATCGATGGTGACGGTGCCGGCGATCTACGCGCTGCTGCTTCGGCATCCCGACTTCGCCAACGTCGACGTCAGCCGGGTGCGGTGGGTCGGCTACGGCGGGGCGCCGACGGCACCTGCGCTGGTGCGTGCGCTGCGCGAGGCATTCGGCGCGGCAACGGTGTTCAACGGCTACGGCATGACCGAGACCGCCTCGCTCATGACGGTGCTGCCGGACTCCGACGCGGTGGCGCACGCCGATTCGGTCGGCTACGCGGTGCCGTCGGGCGATATCGGCGTCGTGCCACTCGGCGACGATCCGGGCACCGGAGAACTGGTGGTGCGCGGCGCGAATGTGATGCGGGCCTACTGGAACCGGCCCGAGGCGACCGCCGCCACCATCATCGACGGCTGGCTGCACACCGGCGATGTGGTGCGCGTCGACGACGCCGGCCGGGTGCACATCATCGACAGGCTCAAGGACATCATCAACCGCGGCGGTGAGAACGTCTCCAGCGTAGAGGTGGAAGCCGCCCTGCTGTCGGCTCCCGGCGTGGCCGACGCGTGTGTGCTCGCGGTGCCCGACGAGGTGATGGGGGAGAAGGTCGGCGCGGTGCTGCTCGGCGACCAGCTCGAGATCGATGTGGCGGCGGTTCTGGAGTACTGCCGCGGCCAATTGGCGGACTTCAAGGTGCCGCAGTACATCACCGTGGTGAGCGAGGCGCTGCCCCGCACGGCCAGCGGCAAGCTGCTCAAGGCGCAGTTGCGCGATCAGGTGCGTTGGGGCTCGCCGCTGCGCTAACCGGGAGTTGTCGGTGGGGCGCGCTACCTTGCCGGCATGGACACAGCACTGCTGATCCTCCTCACCTCACTGGCGCTGCTGGCGGTGATCCTCCAGGTGGTGGTGCTGGTGCGCCCCGCCGGCGGGGAGATCTCGCCTGCACAGCTCTCGGCGTTGCGCGGCGACAGTGAACGCGTGGAGCGAACCCTGCGCGAAGAGCAGCATGCCGGGAGGGCCGAACTCGCCCAGGCCTTTCACCAGTGGCAGCTGACCCTGCATCGCTTCGGATCGACCCTGCAGGGCACCCAGGACAAACTGGGCGCCACGCTGGATCGGCAGCTGCGGAGCCTGCAGGCCGAGAACACCGCGCAACTGGAGAAGATGCGCGCCACGGTGGACGAGAAGCTGCAGGCCACATTGGAAACCCGTCTGGCGCAATCGTTCACGCAGATCTCGGAGCGGCTGGAGGCGGTGCAGCGGGGGCTGGGGGAGATGCAGACGCTGGCCACCGGGGTGGGGGATCTGAAGCGGGTGCTGACCAACGTCAAGACGCGCGGCATCTTCGGCGAGACGCAGTTGGCCGCCCTGCTGGCCGAGACGCTGACGCCCGAGCAGTACGCCACCAACGTCATCACGGTGCCGGGGTCGAGCGCCCGGGTGGAATTCGCGATCCGGTTGCCGGGAGCCACCGGCGCGCGTGAGGTGTTGTTGCCGATCGACGCCAAGTTTCCGCGTGAGGATTTCGAGCGACTGCTGGACGCGCAGGAACACGCCGACAGCGTGGGGGAGGCCGCGGCACGCCAAGCGCTGATCCGGCGGATCGAAGCCGAGGCCTGCGACATCCACGACAAGTACCTCGATCCGCCGCACACCACCGACTTCGGGATCCTGTTCCTGGCCACCGAGAGTCTGTATGCCGAGGTGCTGCGCCAGCCGGGGTTGTTCGAGCAGATCCAGGCCAAGTACAACGTCACCCTGGCCGGCCCGACCACGCTGGCTGCGCTGCTCAACAGCCTGCGCATGGGCTTTCGCACCCTGGCGATCGAACAGCGCAGCAGCGAGGTCTGGCAGGTGCTCGGCGCGGTCAAGACCGAGTTCGGAAAATTCGCGGCGGTGCTGGAGAAGACCCGCAAGCAGCTCGACACCGCCCGCAACACCATCGACACCGCCGGAGTCCGCACCCGGGCCATCGAACGCAAGCTGCGCGGGGTGGAGTCGCTGCCCGAATCAGAGGCCGACGCCATGCTCGGTGAACTCGGCGGCGGTACCGAAGAAGTCAGTGAAGTTGACATCGAATTCAGTTAGTCTGCCCGGATGGATGCCGTCCCGGCCGCCCCGGCCCGCCAGTTGCCGGCGACGGTGCGCGGGGCGCGCACCCGGGCGGGGCTGGTCGCCGCGGCCCGCAAGGTCTTCGAACGGGACGGCTACCTCGACGCCAAGCTGACCGACATCACCAAGGCCGCCGGGTGTGCGACCGGGTCTTTCTACACCTACTTCGCGAACAAAGAGGAGATCTTCGCCGCGGTCCTCGAACAGGCCCAGCAGGACATGATGCATCCGGGCATGGGCCGGGTGAGCGATTCCGACGATCCCTTTGCGGTGCTGGAGGCGAGCAATCGCGCTTACCTCGAGGCGTATCGACGCAATGCCCAGTTGATGGGGCTGCTCGAACAGGTGGCCCAGATCGACCCGAAGTTCCGCGCCTTCCGTGCGCGGCGAGCCGACGCGTTCGTGCAGCGCAACGCCGCCGGCATCGCCGATCTGCAGAAGCGGGGCATCGCCGGCGCCGATGTCGATCCGCTGCTGGCGTCGCGGGCGCTGTCGGGAATGGTCAGCAGGCTCGCCTACGGCACCTTCGTCGGCGAGGAGGCCGAGCACGCGTCAGGCGCCGACTTCGAGACTCTGGTCGCCACAGTCACCCGGTTGTGGGCGAACGCCCTGCAGTTCCGCTCCGTCAGTAATCGAATATGAGATCGGATTCAACTAATGTCACTGCCGCTGCGCACTGAAGAACGGGGACGTCGCTTATGAAGGTTGCCGAGCGGGTCGCGATCGTCACCGGTGGCGGTGGCGGTATCAGCGGCGCACTGGCCGCGGCGCTGGTCGAGGCCGGAGCCAAAGTGGTGGTGGCCGACCTCGACGCGGACGCCGCGGCGGCGGTAGCCGAGGAGATCAGCGCCGCGCATCCCGGTGCCGCAATCGGTCATGGCGGCGACGTCTCCAACACCGAGACCATTCGTGAGCTGATCGCGTTGGCGCAGGAGCGCTACGGCCCGGTGGACTTCTACTTCGCCAACGCCGGAATCACCGGTGCCCCCGGCCTGCCCGGCGAGGCCGACTGGGACCAGGCCATCGACGTCAACCTGCGCTCGCACATCCGCGCCGCGCAGCTGCTGATCCCCGACTGGGTGCGCCGCGGGGAGGGATATTTCGTCTCCACCGCATCAGCCGCCGGACTACTCACCCAACTCGGCGCCGCCACCTACTCGGTGACCAAGCATGCGGCTGTCGGATTCGCCGAGTGGCTCAACATCACCTACGGCGACCAGGGTGTGCGGGTCAGCTGCCTGTGCCCGATGGGTGTCAACACCAAGTTGCTCTACGCCGGTGAGCAATCCGGGGACCCGCTGGGCGACCTGGCCACCCGTGCGGTCACCACCGCCGGCGAGGTGCTGGAGCCCGCGGACGTTGCCGCCGAGGTGCTCGCCGCCATCGATGACGAGCGCTTCCTGATCCTGCCGCACCCCGTGGTGCTGGAGATGTTCCGGCACAAGGCAGGCGACTACGACCGCTGGTTGCGCGGCATGCGCCGCTACCAGCGCGGCCTGCTCGACTCCGAAAATTCCTAGGTGAGGAGCCTGTATGTCCCTGTTCGAAATATCCGAGCGCGCAAAGAAATACCAGACCGATCTGCTGGAGTTCATGGACGAGTGCGTCTATCCGGCCGAAGCGGTCTACGAGACGCAGATGGCCGAAGCCGGCAACCCGCACTTCCAGCCCCCGATCCTGGAGGAGCTGAAGGCCCAAGCGCGTGAGCGCGGCCTGTGGAATCTGTTTCACCCCCACCCGGAATGGGGGCCGGGGCTGACCAACCTCGAATACGCGCCGCTGGCCGAGATCATGGGCCGGAGCCCGCATCTGGCGCCGGAAGCCTGCAACTGTAGCGCGCCCGACACCGGCAACATGGAGGTGTTCACGCTGTTCGGCAGCGACGAACACAAGGAGAAATACCTCAAGCCGCTGCTGGAGGGCACCATCCGTTCGGCCTTCGCGATGACCGAGCCGCAGGTGGCCAGCTCCGATGCCACCAATGTCCAGCTGTCGATGGTGCGCGACGGTGACGGCTACGTGCTGAACGGCCGGAAATGGTTCGCGTCCAACGCCTTGCATCAGAACTGCAAGGTGATGATCGTGATGGGCAAGACCGATCCGAACACCGCTACCCACCGCCAGCAGTCGATGATGGTGGTCCCCATCGACGCACCGGGCGTCACCGTCATGCGTGGACTGCCGGTCTTCGGTTACCAGGACCGCGAGGGCCACGCTGAGATCGACTTCAAAGACGTACGCGTGCCCGCCAAGGACGTGCTCAAGGGCGAGGGCGAGGGGTTCGCCATCGCCCAGGCCCGACTCGGTCCCGGCCGCATCCACCACTGTATGCGGGCCATCGGCATGGCCGAGCGGGCCTTGGAGCTGCTGTGCAGGCGCGCCCAGTCCCGGATCGCCTTCGGCCGGCCGGTCTCGGACAACGCCAACATCCGTGACTGGATCGCCGAGGCGCGCATCGACATCGAGATGATCCGGCTGCTGACGCTCAAGACCGCGTACCTGATGGACACCGTCGGCAACAAGGCAGCGCAGGTCGAGATCGCAGCGATCAAGGTCGCAGCGCCCAACATCGCACTCAAGATCGTCGACCGGGCCATCCAGGTGCACGGCGCCGGCGGAGTCACCGAAGACTTCCCGCTGGCCGGCTTCTGGGCCCACCTGCGCACACTGCGGCTCGCCGACGGCCCCGACGAGGTGCACAAGCGCGCCATCGCGCGTCAGGAGCTGGGTAAGTATCGCGAGAACGCTCGATGACGGCACCGGACTTCGCGGGGCGCACCGCGATCATCACCGGCGGGTCGCGGGGGATCGGGTTGGCGATCGGGCAGCGACTGGCCGAAGCGGGCGCCAATGTGGTCCTGACCTCACGCGATCAGGAGAGTGCCGATGCGGCGGCGGCCCAGGTCAACGGCAACGCATTGGGTGTGGCCGCCCACGTCGCCGACGACGAGGCTGCCCAGCGCTGCATCAACACCACCCTGGAACGATTCGGCACTGTCGACATCCTGGTCAACAACGCCGGCACCAACCCGGCGTTCGGGCCGTTGATCGACCAGGACCACGCCCGGTTCGCCAAGATCTTCGAGGTCAACTTGTGGGGGCCGCTGCTGTGGACGTCATGCGCGGTCAAGGCATGGATGGGCGACCACGGCGGTGTGGTGGTGAACACGGCTTCCATCGGCGGGATGAGTTTCGCGCCGCTGATGGGCATGTACAACGCCACCAAGGCGGCGTTGATCCACGTCACCAAACAGCTTGCGCTGGAACTCTCCCCGGGGATCCGGGTCAACGCGATCTGTCCCGGCGTCGTGCGCACTAAGCTGGCCGAGGTGCTGTGGAAGGAACACGAGCAGGGATTGTCGACCGGTATACCGCTGGGCCGGATCGGCGAGCCGGTCGACGTGGCCGACGCCGTGTTGTTCCTGGTGTCCGATGCGGCGAGCTGGATCACCGGGCAGACCCTGGTCATGGACGGCGGTCAGATCCTTGGTGACGCAACAGGATTCCGGGGAGGTTCAGGTGGCTGACGAGCCACTGGGCATCGATCCGGCGGCTGCGACCGCGTGGATCACCGAGCTGGGCCTGCCCGTGGCCGGGCCGCTGAGCTTCGAGCGGGTCGGTATCGGACAGTCCAATCTGACCTACCGGGTGTTCGACGACGCCGGTCACAGCTGGGTGCTGCGCCGGCCCCCATTGGGAACGCTGCTGGCCTCGGCCCACGACGTGGCCCGGGAAGCACGAATCCTTGCGGCACTGGGCGATACCGAAGTCCCCACACCGCAGGTGTACGGGCTGACCCGCGACTCCGAAGGCACGCCGCTACTGCTGATGGAGTTCGTCGACGGCGTGGTGGCAGACCGGATGTCGGTAGCGCAGGCGCTCTCCCCGGAACGGCGCCGACAGATCGGGCTGTCGATGCCTAAGACCCTGGCCAAGATTCACGCCGTCGACATCACCGCGGTGGGCCTGGATGATCTGGCCAGCCACAAGCCGTACGCCCAGCGTCAGCTCAAACGGTGGGCCGGGCAGTGGGAGAAGTCCAAGACGCGCGAGTTACCGGCACTCGATGACCTGACCCGGCGGCTGACCGACGCCGTGCCGCAGCAGCAGGAACTGACGCTCGTGCACGGGGACTTCCACCTGCGCAACGTGATCACCTCGCCGCAGACCGGTGAGGTGATCGCGGTGCTGGACTGGGAGTTGTCCACCCTGGGCGACCCGCTGGCCGACATGGGCAGCTTGCTGGCCTACTGGCCGCAGGTGGGTGAAGAGCACATCGCCGGGGAGTTCGTCATCAGCACCCTGGAGGGTTTCCCGGACCGCGCGGAGCTGGCCCGGGTATATCTCGAAGAGACCGGGCGCGACGCGGCGACACTGCAGTACTGGCATGCACTGGGACTGTGGAAGGTCGCCATCATCGCTGAGGGAATCGTGCGGCGGGTGCTCGACAACCCGGCGAACAAGGCCGCTGCGGGTACCCCGATCACCGCGTGGATCGACGCCTTGGTCGACAAGGCGCGTGAGGTCGCCGACGAGGCGGGCATCGCCAGATGAGCACGTCGTATCGCGCCGGCGCGGCCGCCGGCGGGGCGGACCTTGTCGACGGTGTGCCGCGCCGCAGGATCGCGGTGGCGGCGATGGTCGGTACCACGATCGAGTTCTACGACTTCTACGTCTACGCTGCCGCCGCGGTCACCGTCTTCCCGCACCTGTTCTTCCCGAAGGGCAATCCCACTGCGGCGCTGCTGGCTTCGCTGGCAACGTTCGGCTTGGCGTTCGTGGCCCGACCGGTCGGGTCAATCCTGTTCGGTCACTTCGGTGATCGGCTGGGTCGCAAATCCACTCTGGTGGCCTCCTTGTTGCTCATGGGCGTCGCCACCTTCCTGATCGGCGTGCTGCCCACCTACCACCACATTGGCCTGCTCGCCCCGGTACTGCTGGCCGCCCTGCGGTTCTGCCAGGGCCTGGCGCTCGGCGGTGAATGGAGCGGTGCTGCGCTGCTGGCCACCGAAACCGCCAAACCCGGCCGGCGGGCGACGGCGGGAATCTGGCCGCAACTGGGTGCGCCCCTGGGCTACCTGCTGGCCACCACGATCTTTCTGATCCTGTTCCTGTGGCTGGGACAGTCCAACCCCGGGGTAGACGGGACCGGGCCCTTTCTCACCTGGGGCTGGCGCATTCCGTTCCTGCTGAGCGCCGTGATGGTGGCCGTCGGACTGTACGTCCGGCTGCGGCTCACCGAAACTCCGGTGTTCGCGCAGGCAAAGGCCACCGGTGCGCCGGTGAATGCTCCGATCGCAGTGCTGCTGCGGGGCAGCTGGCGCCGGCTGGTCATCGGCACGCTGGCGATGGTGGTGCCCTACACGCTCTTCTACACCGTGACGACCTGGAGCCTGAGCTACGGGACCGCTAAGCGTCCCCCCGAGGGTGTGGGGTTGGGTTATGGCTACGCCGAGTTCCTCGGGCTGCAGCTGATCGCCGTGCTGTTCTTCGTGGCGGTACTGCCGATCGTCGGCAGGCTGGCCGACCACTTCGGCCGGCGCCCGCTGCTGTTGGCCTTCACCGCCGGGATCATGGTGTACGGGGCCACCTTCGGCGTATTCCTGAATCCGACCGCGTCCGTCGGCGTGACGCTGGCTTTTCTGATCATCGGTATGACGTTGATGGGCTTGGCGTTCGGGCCGATGAGCGCGGTACTGCCCGAACTGTTCCCGACCAATGTCCGCTACACCGGTTCGGGTGTCGCCTACAACGCGGCGAGCATCCTGGGCGCGGCGGTGGCGCCGTTCATCACCACCTGGCTGGCCACCAGTTACGGCGTTGTCTGGGTGGGCGGCTATCTGTCCATCGCGGCCGCGTGCTCGTTCGTGGCTCTGCTGGCCATGCAGGAGACCAAGGACGCCGAACTCGTGGACGTCTAATTGCCGGGGCTGTTTCGGCGGTCCAGCTTCGCCTCTCCTTCGTCGAGCCTCGCTGATATAGGTCGAGCTTCGCCTCTCCTTCGTCGAGCCTCGCTAACCGCCGAGCGCGACTCCGAAGACGTCCCGCATCGCCGCCCAGTGCCGGGCCGCGGCGTCGGCGTCATAGGGCCCGTTGTCGGGCACCGCGAAGCCGTGCGCGGCCGGGTAGAACTCGACGGTGTGCGGGACGCCCGCGGCGCTCAGCGCCTCGTCCAGGGCTGTGGCATGCGCCTTGGTGAACGACGCGTCGTTCTCGGCGCCGGCCACATAGACGGTGGCCGTCATCTGATCGGCCAGCAGGTGGGGGCTGTCGGCGGAGTCGGTGACCAGTCCACCACCATGGAACGACGCGGCCGCTGCCACCCGGTCGGGCACGCGTCCGGCGACCACGACCGAGGTACGTCCACCCATGCAGTAGCCGCACACCCCGAATTTCTCGCCGCGGACTTCGGGCCGGCCGGCCAGATAGTCGAAGAACGCCTGCGCGTCGGTGGCCATCCGGTCCGGGGTCACGTCGCCGATCATCGAGAACAGCCGACCGCGCTCCTTGGCGTCGGCGAACACCGTCGCCATGTCGAACGGGGCCCAGTCGGGGTGCCGGTAGTACACATCGGGAAGCAGCACGGCGTAGCCGTAACCGGCCAGTTCGGCGGCCATCTCGTCGAAGGTCGGCCGCACCCCGCCCGCATCGGGATACATGACAACGCCGGGCCAGGGCCCAGCGCCCTCCGGAGTGAACAGACGAACCGGGCAGTCCCCGTCGGGCGTGGTGATGGTGTCGGTGATCGTGGGCATGGCCTCCGTTGTACTCCGCTATGAACGTTTGACTCAATGCGGCGACCCGCGGCGCGTGGCTTCGCCACGCTTTGTGATCGCCGCTAAGCTAGGCGCCGTGTCGATCGCGACCCCGTACGAGGACCTGTTGCGGCTCGTTTTGGCCGAGGGAACACCGAAGGCGGATCGCACCGGTACCGGCACGCGCAGCCTCTTCGGCCACCAGTTGCGTTATGACCTGGCCGCCGGATTCCCGCTGATCACCACCAAAAAGGTGCACCTGAAGTCGGTGATCTATGAACTGCTGTGGTTTTTGCGCGGTGACTCCAACATCGCCTGGCTTAACGAGCATGGCGTCACCATCTGGGATGAATGGGCCTCTGAGACAGGAGATCTCGGTCCGGTCTACGGAGTGCAGTGGCGGTCGTGGCCGACTCCGGCGGGTGAGCACGTAGACCAGATCTCTGCCGCGCTGCACCTGCTGCGCACCGATCCGGATTCTCGCCGCATCATCGTTTCGGCGTGGAACGTCGGCGAGATCGGCCAGATGGCGCTGGCCCCCTGTCACGCGCTGTTCCAGTTCTACGTCGCCGACGGCAAGCTGTCCTGCCAGCTCTATCAGCGCAGCGCGGATCTGTTCCTCGGCGTGCCGTTCAACATCGCCAGCTATGCGCTGCTGACCCACATGATGGCTGCGCAGTCCGGGCTGGGCGTCGGGGAGTTCATCTGGACGGGCGGCGACTGCCACATCTACGACAATCACGTCGACCAGGTCACCGAACAACTGAGTCGCGAGCCGCGTCCGTATCCGCAGTTGGTTCTGGCCCCGCGTGAATCGATCTTCGACTACACCTTCGACGACATCGAGATCCGCGACTACGACCCGCACCCCGCAATCAAGGCGCCCGTGGCGGTATGACGATCAGTCTGATCTGGGCTCAATCGAAGTCCGGGGTGATCGGGCGGGCCGGCGGCATTCCCTGGCGGGTGCCCGAGGATCAGGCCCGCTACAAGCAGCTCACCGTGGGCCACACCGTGGTGATGGGGCGGCTGACCTGGGAGTCGCTGCCGGCCAAGGTCCGGCCGTTGCCGGATCGGCGCAACGTCGTGCTCACTCGCGACCCGGGCTATGTCGCCGACGGTGCCACCGTGGTAGGCACCCTGGATCAGGCCCTGCAGGGTGACGACATCTGGGTGGTCGGCGGAGCCGAGATCTACGCGTTGGCGCTGCCGCTGGCCGGCTGCTGCGAAGTGACCGAGGTCGACATCGACCTGCCGGTGCAGGACGGTGACGCCGTGGCGCCGGTACTCGATCAGTCTTGGCAGGCCAGCACGGGGGAGTGGCTGACCAGCCGAACCGGACTGCGGTACCGCTATCTGACCTACCACCGGACTTCGTGCCAGTCCTGACCGCCGCGCAGGCGCGCCGGATCGCCGTTGCCGCACAGGGCTTCACAGATCCCAAACCCACTGCCACGGTCACCCGGGCGCACCTGAAACGGCTGATCTCCCGCATACAGGTACTGCAGCTGGACTCCGTCTCGGTGGCGGTACGCGCCCACTACGCGCCGGTGTTCAGCCGGCTCGGGCCCTATGACCGCACCGTGCTGGACCGAGCCGCATGGAGCCACAGCGCCCGTTCGCCGCGGCTGCTGGTCGAGTACTGGGCGCACGAAGCGGCGCTGATGGCCGTCGAAGACTGGCCGCTGTTGCGCTGGCGGATGCGGCAGTGGCCCCATGGCCGGTGGGGGTCGGCCATCGTGCGGGCCAACCCGCAACTGGTCACCGACGTCACCGCCGCGGTCGGCGAACTGGGTCCGGCCACCGCCGGTCAGATCGAAGAGCACCTGGCTGCCGCGTCCGGGCGGGCCGGCAAGGGGCCGTGGTGGAACCGCAGCGACACCAAATGGGTGGCCGAGGCGCTGTTCGCTGCGGGGGTGCTCACCACCGCCACCCGGGTCGGGTTCGCCCGGCACTACGACCTGGTGGAGAACGTGCTGCCACCGCAGGTGCTGGCTGTTCAGGTCGATGACGACGAGGCGATCCGCGAGCTGGTCCGCCGCGCCGCCGGCGCTTTGGGCATAGCCACCGAGGCCGACCTGCGCGACTACTTCCGGCTGTCGGCCACCCAGGTCAAACCCGCGATCGCCGCGTTGGTGGCGGCCGGCGAGTTGGAACCGGTGGCAGTCGATGGTTGGGACACCGCGGCCTATCTGCGTGCCGGGCAGGCGATTCCGCGAACCGATCGCGGCACCGCGCTGCTGTGCCCATTCGATCCACTGATCTTCTTCCGGCCGCGGGTGCAGCGACTGTTCGGCTTTCACTACCGCATCGAGATCTACACCCCGGCGCCCAAACGCCAGTACGGCTACTACGTGTGGCCACTCCTGCTGGACGGTGAGCTTGTCGGCCGGGTCGACCTCAAAGCCGATCGGCAACAGGGGGTGCTGCACGTCATCGGGGCATTCGCCGAAGCGGGGCAACCACGCGAACGGGTGGCCGAGGCACTGGCTACCGAACTGTGGTCGATGGCGTCCTGGCTCGGGTTGAGTCAGGTCAGCGTCGGGGATCGCGGGGATCTGGTGGCCGAGTTGCGCCGGCGGGTGCTTCCCGGCCCCGCGGACGCCACCCGCGCGTGACGGACTAGGGGAGGTGCCGGCGCATGCGGCGGCGGGCGCTGTCGGCGAGCGTGATCGCACCGTCGCGGGCCGCGTGCGCCAGCTCGGTTCCCCGGTCCGCGGCGACTTCCGCGAGCTGTGTTCCCCGTTCGCCGGCCGACTCCAGTAACGGTCCGGCCTTTTCCCCGACCGCCTCGGCCAGCTCGCGGCCATGCTCCACGCCGGCGAGCAGGCTCGTGCTCACCTTCTCACCGACGGTCTCCAGCACGGCATCGCCGGAGGAAGTGGGCAAGGCGTCGGTTGCGCGACGATAGGCGCGACGGGCCCGCCAGCCCAGCGAAGGCTTTCCTTCGGTGTCGGCGGCCGCGATCAACAATCCGCCGATCAGGCTGACGTCGGTCAAGAACGCTTTGCGTTGTTCGTTCTTGCGTTCGGGGTCGGATTCCGTCCAGAACATGTGCGCCCCGGCGCTCCCTGGAATGACCGTGCATGCCAGCACCGCAGCCGCAACCCGTGGCAGCCTGCCGCTGGCCAGCAGGACGCCGCCACCGATCTGTGCCAGCGCGTTCGCCTTGGCGAATGCTTCGACATCGGAAGGCACCTTGGCCGCTACCTCGTCGGGTAACTGTTTGAGGCCGTCGAACGCTGGACGCGCCGCCTGCCCGGCTTGCTGCGGCCGGCGCAACGCGTCCACGCCTTGACCGATAAACGCTGCCGCGAGCAGTGGACGTGCGATCTTCCGTAGCAACACTGGGGCCCCTATCGCCGGTCGGATTACTGTTCGGCACGCTCGCGTGCCTGATTCCGCAGCGGCCTTGGCTCGGGATACCCGTTGGGGCTTACACCGTAAACGTCGACCGTCAACGTCGAGGTGGGCGGACCGGTCGTCACCGGCGAATCTCGGCCGCCGGCGCTAGGGTGGCGACGGGGAGTTGATCGGCCGCGCTGATGACTGGCGTGCCGATCCGGGGTCGGGCGTTGTCGGGGTGGTTGTATGCGGGTTTCTTCTGCGTGGGGGCTTGTTGTCGGGGGTGCGGTGCTGGCCGCCGGATGTGGAAGTCACGAACTCAAAGTCGTGTCGAGCACCACATCGTCGGTGCCAACCGCCACCGTGACGGCAGCGCCCGTCGCTGAGGACGCCCTGCGCGCTCTTTTGCTCAGCCCCGAGCAGATCAACCCGATCATGGAGGCGACCGACATGGCCGTCACCCGTACCCATACCGCCCTGTCGGACGACAGCGCCACCATGCAACCTCAAGAGTGCCTGGCGATCGACGGTGCGGCTCAGGAGCCGGTATACGCCGACAGCGGCTACATCGCAGTGCGGGACCAGACGCTCAGTGAGGGCGACGATTTCGAACACTTCGCCGAACAGGCCGTAGTGGCGTTTCCGTCGGCCAAGCAAGCCGCCGCATTTCTTGCCCACGCCACCCGGCAATGGCCGGCCTGCCATGAATACAGCCATGTGCAGAGCGGCACCACCTGGATCGCCGGCCCCATCGTCAACGCCGACGGCATGCTCAGCACCGTCGCGACCCAAGACAATGCCGGAAACGAGGTGAGCTGGGCCTGCGGGCGGGCGCTGACCGTGGTCAACAACGTCGTGATTGACGTCAACACCTGCAGCGCGGATCCCAAGAACACCGCGGTGGTCATCGCTGAGCAGATCGCAGCCAAAGTGCCCAACCGCTGACGTCAGGGCAGGTATAGGCCCCGAATGCGGTGGTATCGGTGTCGCCCCGCCAGGACGTTCGCGGCCTGCAGTCCAGACATGACGGCCGCTTCGATGCACCCGGCGTTCATGCCGGAGTCGGTCCAGTCGCCGGCCAGAACCAGGTTGTCGTAGCCGCTTTCGTCGGCGCGCAACCGGTACCGGTCGGTTCCCGGGATCGACTGCACATACCGGTCCGAGGGATCGACATTCACGCTGATGTGTTGGGTTTCCAATGCTGCGCAGTCGGTTTCGCCGTCGGACCCGCTGAGCAACCGCCAGTCGAAGCCTGCTTCGCTGACGGCGCCGGGAAGGAACCGGTGTAGGTGACGGTCGAGGTGGTGGGCGACTTGTCCCCGAACCTGCTGCCGATGTCGGTGCAGGTAGCCCGGACCGGTCTCATCGGTGGGCCACGCCGCATCCAGGGTGCCGCAGAAGTAGGCCACTGTGCCGGGGCGATCATGCTCGGGCCAGTCTTCGGCCCACAGCGTCTGCGGCATGGAGGCCCACGTCTCGAACGGGGGAACGTAGGCACTGAGCGTCACGCCGGGCTCCTGCCAGCCCAGTGCCGGTTCATCCGGGCGCAACCAGATCTGGAAGGCCTGGGTGGCGACGGTGCGGACCTCCGTGGTCATCCGTCGCCACTCGGGCCGGTCTTCGATCAGCTCGGTGGCGACCACCGGCAGCATGCCCAGGGATACGGCCAGGACGGCGTGATCGAAGTCGACACCCCTACGCAGCACCCGTGACTCGGCGTCGGGGTAGTCCGACCAGTGCGTTTCCAGCGCATGCCAACCATCGGGGGGGACCTGGTCAGGTGCCGCCAATTGGTTGGTCAGCGGCGTGCTGGGGAACACCGGCAGCCCCCGCACCGTGGTCAACGGCTCGTAGCTTGTCAGGCCGTCGGCCAGGTGCAGTTGCCGCCCCAGCGTGATGGTGTCGACTGCTCGTCGCGCGGCGTCCAGGTGGAGGGCATCGAGGCGGTGGAAGAACTCGAAGGTGACACCGCGACGCCGCAACGCCTGGTACAGCGGAGCGATGACGACGTCGCCCATTCCGGCGGTCATCTTCCAGAAGATCGACCCGTGGTAGCCGAACAGCACCTGGCCGGTCAGAAACACCGCCAGCCCCGCGGCGAACGCGGGCTGGTCGGGATCGCCGTCGCGGTACCCGAACACCAGGTCGTACATGCCACGTACCAAAGCGAATTCGGTGACATCGGGGTGCGCGCCGTGGCGCAGGATCCAGTCGTTGAAATCTTCGTCGTTGATCGCCCGCATTCCGCGCGGGTCGGTGACCAGGTGGTCGGCGAGGATTCCGCGGATCACCGCGGTCATCAGCGAGAGCAGCAGCCAGGACCGCCGGTGGTCGGGCCGTCGCTCATAGTCCAGGGCGGCGCGCACCGCCGCCACCGCGCCGTCGACCTTCCCGGGCAGGCCGGCGCCGGCGGCCTGCGGATCGCCCAGGGCGAGCAGTATTGCCACGGCCGCATCGGTCACCGCCTCGATCCATCGCTGCGTGGGCGGCGGCTCCGGGTGGACGGACAACGTGATTCCGGGCGCGGTGGTGCCGCGCAGCGATTCGGCGAAATCGCGAACGAGACGCAGTGCCCGGACGGTGAACTCCACCACCGTCATCTCCCGGCCGGTGCCGCCGGGAGCGCCGGGTGACCCGTCGGTTCGGGTGAAGGTGCCCAGCCAGATCAACCACTCGCTGCCGAGCCGGTCGGCCAGCCCCACGTTGTCCGCCGGAATCAGCGCTTGGTCCCAAGTGCTGATCGGTGCTGCCGGATCAGTTGTGGCCCGGTCGAGTTCGGTGTAGCACTCGCGAAGCAGGGCGAAGGCGTTCTGATAAGAGCCCAGCCAGATATGCAGGCCGTGCTCTTCGATGCGTCCGTGCCGGCCACGGCTGGAAGCTCCCTTGCCGCCGAGGCGCCAACCGCGTTGATAGACGGTGATGGAGTCGAAGCGGTCTCGCCAACCGGGTTCGCTAAGCCGCCAGGCGGCACTCAGCGCGGCCATGCCTCCGCCCAGGATGACTACCTTGCCACCCGGCGGACTCACCTGAGCAGCGTTCTGGCTCGATCCAGCTCCGTCCAGTCGGAATCGGCGAGGAAGTGCGTCATGGCGCCGGCCAACAGGTCACGTGCGGAATCCCCCTGCAGGTCGACAAGATCCATCGCCGCGCGCAGTTCGTAGATGTGCGCCGCCTGCCGGCGTGCCGTCTCGATGGCGCAGCGCAGATCGCGGTCGCGTGCCGCGGCGTCACCGCGGGTGTGTGACCGTATCCGCAGCAATTCGGCGCGGTAGAAGTTCACCGCGGTCTCATCGGCCAACGCCAGCGCGCCGTTGAGGCATTCGTGGGCCTGCGCGGTGTCGCCGACGGCAATCAGCAACCGGGCCAGTACCCCGTCGTAGTAGGTAGAGAACAGCTTGACCTCGGCCGCCCGCAAGGCAGAACCGATTTCGGTCATCGTCGCGATGTGGGGTGCCAACCGGGCTGGGTCGGTGTGCTCGCCCGCCAGCGCCGACAACGCGTCGACGGCGCCGCGCTGATTGGCCGCGATCATCGTCCAGTACTCGAATCCGTGCCGCTCGGCCTGCGCAGCCAGTACCGTCACCACCTCGCCGGCGCGTTCGAGTAGGCCGGCCTCCATGCACATGTAGATCTCGGTGAATCGTTGGTAGCAGTGGCTGAATGGGCCTTGCGGGAAGCCGATATCTTCTGCCCGCCTGACGGTTTCGGATAACTGCTCGTCGGCGCCGGTGAGATCGCCTTGGACGAATCGTGCCATCGCCAAGTGCATGTGCATGGAAGCGAGCGCATCGCTGGGAATGAACCACAGAGATTCGAAATCGGGCAGGGGCGCTTCCTTCATCTCCGCGACGGCCTGCTCCAACAGCGCTCGGGCCTTGCCGAAGTCACCAAGAAACCAGGCGACCATGCCGAACGCCGCGGCGTTTGTCGGACCGAACCACTTCCGCTCATCGGGTCGCTTCGATCTGGCGTACTCGGCCACGCGCAGGGCGCGGCGCAGGTCGCCACGGGGCAGGTAGTAGGCCCACAACGCAGTCATCGTCGACATGAAGCAGTCCTGTCGGGGATCGGTGGCCCCGAGCTTCAGGCAGCATTCGAAGTCCTTGGCCGCCTTCGGGCTGGCAGTACCTTCCACCGCCGAGGTGAGGAAGCCACGCCGAAGCCGATACAGCACTTCGCGGCGATCGCGAGACGGTCCCTCCGCCGCTAGCCGGAGTTGTTCGATGGCCTGGCTGAGGCAGGCGCGGGCCTCGTCGAGGGCACCGCGCTGCCGGGCGTCGTACGCAGCTTTCTGGTGGGCGTCGGCGGCGGCCTCGAACCGCTCCGCCACCCGGTAGTGCAGGGCGACCAGATGCCAATCCGGATTGTCTGAGTCGCTGACCAGGGTGTCGGCGACTCGACCATGCAGCTGGCGCCGAACGCTGGGCGGAGGCAACTCGTAGGCGACCTCGCGGAGCAGCTCATGCCGGAAACGCCAGCGGTCCTTGGTCACCGGCTCGAAGACCCGCGCCGCAACCAGGGCTGCAACAGCATCCTCGAGATCACCGGCTGCGAGGTCGAGGACTGCGCCGAGCATGGCGCGATCGAATTCCCTGCCGACGGTGGAGGCGGCTTCGACCACCTGAATCGTGTTGCTGCTGGCGCGAAGCCGAGAGAACAGCGGCTCGTAGAGGGCGTCGGGAACCCGCGCCCACCCCGCCGCGTCCTGCGGCTGCTCGTGCAACTTGGCGACCACCTCTTCGATATAGAGCGGCACACCGTCGCAGCGCCGCTGAACCTCGGCGCGTTCGGCGCCGGGCAGGGCAGGATTCAGCACTGCGATCAACTCATCGGTCTGTGTCGCCGTCAACGGTGCGAGCTCGAACACCTTGAGCTGGGGCAGATCCGGCAGCGAGTTCAGCTCGCGGGCGGTCAACACCATGAGCAGCGTTCCCGGGGCGGTCGCGAGCAACGACGCGACCACATCGCGTGTCGATGGGTCGAACCACTGCAGATCTTCGGCCAACAGCACCGCCGGCCCAGCACCGGCGCAGGCGAGCAGGTAGCCGACGACGGCCTCGATGACCTGCCCGTAGAGCTTGGCGCCCTCGGCCCGGGTGGGCTGATAGCCACCTTCGGCCGGAATCTCCAATGCGGCAGCCAACAACGGCACCATCGTGACCGGATCCAAGCCGCGCGCCGTGACCTCGTCTTCGAGAAGTCGCAGCCGGTCGGATTGTGCCGTCGTCCGCTCGATCCCGGCCCGCTGTTCCAGCAGGGTGCGAATGGGGTGGAGCCCGGCGTCGGCGTGAAACGGCGATCCGATCAGGGCGAGCACCGGCCTGCCGGACTGTTCGGCCAGTTCTGCTGCGGCGGTGGCCAATCGGCTCTTGCCCATGCCCGCCTCGCCACTGAAGCAGATCCCCGGAACGCTCAACACACCGTGCCGGGCGTGATTCCAGGCGTCTCGCAGGTGCGTGAGCTCGAGGTCGCGGCCGACCAGCCGGCCCAGCGGAACCCGAGAGCGGCCGACGTGTTCCTTGACGACGCGATAGTGCTCGACCGGCTCGTCGATGCCCTTGACCGGTTGAGCCGGTTGGGCCTCGAGCTCGAAGTGGCCGGCCACCAACGGTGCAACGGCCGCCGACACCACGACACCGCCGGGCGGGGCCAGGCCTGAGACGCGAGAGGCCAGGTTGGCGCCCAGTCCGTACACGTCGTCCTGTGCCACATCGAGATACACCATGCCGCGATGCACGCCCACCCGGACTGCGATGTCGAAACCGAACCGCGCTCGCACCCGATCGCTGAGGCGGTCCACTTCGCGGGTGATGTCGAGGCCGGCCTGTACCGCTCGCCGCACGTCGTTCTCGTGGGCGCTGGGGTGGCCGAACACGGCGAGCAGCCCGTCGCCCTTGGTGGAGAAGACGTGGCCTTCATAGCGGTTCACGATCTCGTCGACCTGCTGGCGGTAGCGGCCGATCACCGTCCGATAGATCTCCGGCTCGATTCGGGTCGACAATGCTGTCGAGTTGACCACATCAGCGAAAAGTATCGTCAGCCTGCGTAGTTCACCGGAGCCCGCGAGTGGTGCGCAGAGCAGGTCTTCGGCGTCCTGGTTGCCGATGTCGACGGTGAGCACCTGCTCGGCGAGTGCGCTGGCGGTGGCGCGGTCGCCGCTGTTCGCCGCTTGAATCGCGTGATCCAGCAGTTCGTCGATCTCGGCGGGCTCCTCGCTGACGCTCATAGGTCGACGATGACGTCCATTATCTGGGCCGGTGCGGTGGCGGGCGGCAGACAGGACAACCGAATCCGGCCGCGATAGGTGCCGCTGACGTAAGTCGGCCCGCGCACCCCCACCCGGAATCGGGTGGCATAGGGCCGTAGCACACCCGGTACCAACACCAGTGCCTGCGGCGGGAGCGCGTACGAGGTTCCCTCGGCGACGAAGGGTGCGGCGACCGACAGCACCCGCTCGTATCCGGGACCCGGCGGCGCCTCGAGAAATTCGGAGAGCTCGACGTCGGAGCACTGCGCGCCGCACTGCGCCAGCACGGCGCCGGACATCTCGTAACCCGCGGTGGCAACCAGATTGACCAGTTGGCGGACCGACTGCGCCCACTGTGCTGAACCGAACGTGCCCTCGCCGATCCGCTGGTCCGCGTCGCGCACGATGGCTCCGGCCTGGTCGACCAGCTGTCGCGACCGCTGCGCGTACTGGTGAATGCCCTCGGTGATGTCTTTCATGCGCCACCGCCCTGAGGTGGAGTGCGCATCCGCTGCAGGTAGCGCCACGGGTCGGTCACCAGCCGGGCGGTCAGATCGGCGGCGAACGCGATCGACTCCTCGACCGGAGGTACGCCGCTCGCGTATTTGGCGGCCAACGCCGCGCTGCGCTGCGACATCTCGTCGATGCATTCGTCGAGCATCTCGATGGCCACCGTGATCGCCCGCTGCGTCGGGTCCGGCTCGGCCGGGGGCGCCGGCGCCGTTGGGCCACCCTGCTGGCCGGCGGTCGGTGTGGACGGTTGCCACGGGGTCCAACCCGCCGGGCCCTCCTGCGCCCGCTTGGCCACGCCGCCGAGCAACATCTCGACACCCTGGTCGCCGTAACCCAGCACGCAGGCGAACAGGGCGGTGGGAAACCAGCCCAGGTTGCGGAAGCCCACGACTTTCCTGGTGCGCACCTGCACACCGTGCAGCGTCGGATCGTCGACTGTCGACGTCATCCGGATGAAGCCTTCGTCGATCACCATGGCGCCGTCGCCGTGCTCCCCGGGCGCCGGGTCGTCGTCGAGCGTGTAGTCGACCCAGGCCGTGGGTTTGGGGACCGGGGCGCCGACCGCGGGCCCCTTCCAGTACTTGAGCGGCGTCCGCATCTGCGGCATGCCGGCGATCCCGCAGGTGGTGCTGAAGTGTTCGAGCACCCGGCTCCAGCCGTCGGGGCGGGTCGGCATGGCGTCCATCGCGCAGAAGAACGGCAGGCAGCGCGCCCAGTTCAGCGGGTCGATGACGTCTTTCAGGTCGTTCAGCGACACCTTCGTGCTGCTGAATTCCGTGGTCAGCACCACGCACAGCCGCCCGCGCACCCACTTGGGTTTGGCGTTGCACAGCGGGACTACGGCGACGTCGGCGTTCAACGAACCCGACAACACCACCTGCGTCCAGTCGTCGCGGCCGCCGAACTCGTTGCGCAGCATCTCGAGCAGTTCGGCTCCGTCGCCGGCTCCGGCCAAGGCGAGAGTCTGGGTGAAGGCCGCGTCCCACTCACCCGGCGGGTAGTAAGACGGCAGGTGACTCAACGCACCGATCGCATAAACCATGCGGGACAACTCAACCGACGTCAGCTGCGCGGGCTGCGGCGCGGCGGCGGCGGCGGCGAAGGGGCCGGCGTCGGTCATCGGCTGAGACCGGGCCGGCGTTGTCGCCTGGTTCTGCAAGACGGTCAATGCCTGGCTCAAATCGGGCACCGCCGGTGATTCGGGCCGCTCGGGGTCGAAATCGTGCGACTGGCCCAGGAAGCCGAGCAATTCGTCGTACCACCCGGCATTAGCTCCGGTGCTGCCCGGAAGATAACGCTCGACAGTGGCTTCGATTTCCGGGTCTCCGGTGTTGATGACCGCTTGATCGAGAGCGCCGTAAAGCGCCAGCAGAGATTGAGCAGCAGTTGCCATATCGGTCGCCACCATTGGGCCTCCGATCTCCCGATTAAGCAGGTAGTATACGGCGTTCGGGTCGTTTACCGGCAAGCTTGGCAAAGCGTATTTTTTAGCAGAGTAAGGCTGATTTCCTTAAGGAGGGAATCGGTGGCTGACAAAACGTTCGGTGACGGCACTATCGATGATTTGCCGTGGGCGTCAATTTTCGATCCCGCGGCCAATGCGCGCGCCCTCAGTGCCATCCAGGCTGAAGGATTCCGGGCGGCTCGCCGAATCATCGATCGATTCGCCCAAGCGGCCGAGATCTCGCCGGACCGCGGCTCTGCCGAACACGGCAATGGGGCCGAGCCGACCGGGCTGCCGCAGTGGGAACAGCTGACCCGGGCCTGGTGGTCGGCGGCCGGGCAGTTCCTGCTTCGGTCGCAGCCGGTCCGGCCACCCGGCGCGGACGGGTCCGTGGCGCTGGAACTCGATGCATCAGCATCCAAGGACGCATTGACGCTGTCCGTTACCGGGCCGGGTTCGGCCACCGGCGAGGTGTGGCTGCACAACCGGGAGTCCGAGGACCGCGTGGCGGTCCGGTTGCGTTGCGGTGAGTTGCTCGGTCACGGTGGCCGCGCGATCGACGCCGGCGCGGTGCGAATCGACCCCGCCGTGGTGCCGATGCCGCGACGGTCCAGTCGGGGCGTGCAGATCACCGTCGACGTGGGCCCCGACGTCTGCCCCGGTACCTACCGCGGCACCCTGCTGGCGATCGGGTGCCCGGCTCTGTGGTTGCCCGTGGTGCTCACCGTCGCGGCGCAAGAGTCGTGACCGACATCGCCGACCGCGGATCGGTGGCCGGGGTCGATGAGCGCTTGGGTGAAGTCGCCAGAATTGTCCGCCGCGCCATGCTCGACGCCCTGCCCGACGGTGAGCCCGCCAAGTGGCTGTATGCACCGCTGCGGGCATACCCCCAGCGGCCGGGCAAGGCGCTGCGGCCCGCCCTATGCCTGTCCGCCGGCCGGGCTTTCGGCGCGGATACCGACGCGTTACTCGGTGTCGCCGTCGCGATCGAGTTGCTGCACAACGCCTTCCTGGTCCACGACGACGTCGCCGATGGCAGTGAAATGCGCCGGGGCAGGCCGACTTTGGGCGCCATATACGGCATGGCGACGGCGATCAACACCGGTGATGCACTGGCATTGGTCGCCGGGCAGGTACTGCGGCGAGCAACCCGGCAGCTTGACCGTGATCTGGCCGAACTGGTGTGGGCTGAGTTCGACACCATGGCGCTGCGGACACTGGAGGGGCAGGCGATCGAAGTGGGCTGGCAGGCCGACAATGTCGATGATCTGCGGCCCGAGGACTATCTGAATCTGATCCTGCACAAGACCTGCTGGTACACCACCATCCACCCGCTGCGGGTGGGGGCGATCGTGGGATCGCGTGGCACCGCCGAGCTGGGGCCGCTGGTGCGGTTCGGGTTTCATTTCGGCGCCGCGTTTCAGATCCGCGACGACCTGCTGAACCTGGCCGGCGACGAACGGATCTACGGCAAGGAGATCTTGGGCGATCTCTACGAAGGGAAGCGGACGCTGCCGCTGATCCATCTGTTGACCGTGGCGCGGAGGCCCGATCGGGACCTGCTCGCGGACTATCTGCACCGCAGTCGGTCACAGCGCTCGGCCGCGCTGGTGCGACGGGTGCGAACTCTGATGGACGACTACGGCAGCATCGCGTTCACCCGCCAGTACGCCGAGGGCATTCTGCTGGCGGCCCGGGAGTACTTCGAGCGGGCATTCGCCGAGGCCCGCCCCGGCCCGGATCTGGAGTTCCTGCGGTCGCTGGTGCCCTACGTGTGGGCGCGTTGGCGCTGACACAGGCCCGGCACGCTTAAGGTGAGTGCTGTGGCCGAGACGGCGCCGCTGCGCGTGCAACTGATTGCCAAGACCGAGTTCACTCCGCCGCCGGACGTGCCGTGGAGCACCGATGCCGACGGTGGGGCGGCACTGGTCGAGTTCGCCGGTCGGGCCTGCTACCAGAGCTGGTCGAAGCCCAACCCGCGAACCGCCACCAATGCCAGCTACCTGCAGCACATCATCGACGTCGGGCACTTCTCGGTGCTGGAGCACGCCTCGGTGACTTTCTACATCACCGGCATCTCCCGGTCAGCCACTCACGAACTGATCCGGCACCGGCACTTCTCGTTCTCCCAGCTGTCGCAGCGGTACGTGCCGGAGCCGGACTCGCGGGTCGTGGTTCCTCCCGGCATGGAGGACGATCCCGAACTTCAGCAGATCCTCACCGACGCCGCAGACGCCAGTCGCGCCGCCTACGTCGAACTGCTGGCCCGGCTGGAAGCCAAATTCGCGGCGGGCCAGGCCGTCGAGACCATGGGGGCGCTGCGGCGCAAGCAGGCCCGGCAGGCCGCTCGTGCCGTGCTGCCCAACGCCACCGAGACCCGCATCGTGGTGACGGGCAACTACCGGGCCTGGCGGCATTTCATCGCGATGCGGGCCAGCGAGCACGCCGATGTCGAGATCCGCCGGCTGGCCGTCGAGTGCCTGCGGCAGCTCACCGACGTGGCTCCGGCGGCGTTCGGGGACTTCCATATCAGCGCGCTGGCCGACGGCACCGAAGTCGCGACCAGCCCGCTCGCCACCGAGGTCTGAGCAACTCTGGGGGCCAGGTAATCTTGGGGCCGTGAGCAGCAGCGGATTCGACGCCAGGGCGCAGTTCGGCACCGTGCTGACCGCCATGGTGACCCCCTTCGGCGCGGACGGCTCGGTGGACACCGATGCCGCCGTGCGCCTGGCCAATCGCCTCATCGACGCCGGTTGCGACGGTTTGGTGATCTCGGGCA
The DNA here is from genome assembly GCF_000455125.1 of Mycobacterium sp. UM_WGJ. GTDB lineage: Bacteria > Actinomycetota > Actinomycetes > Mycobacteriales > Mycobacteriaceae > Mycobacterium. The sequence continues at coordinate 27,117 of NZ_AUWR01000013.1, read as the reverse complement.
CCACTGGCGAGTCGCCGACCACCGCGGACTACGAGAAGCTCACGCTGCTGCGTGCGGTGGTCGAGGCGGTCGGTGACCGTGCTCGCATCATCGCCGGGGCCGGCAGCAACGACACCGAGCACAGCGTGCGCCTCGCCGAGGCCTGCGCCGGGGTCGGCGCGCACGGCCTGCTGGTGGTGACGCCGTACTACTCGCGTCCATCGCAGGCCGGCCTGTTGGCGCACTTCACCGCCGTCGCCGACGCCAGCGCACTGCCGGTCATGCTCTACGACATCCCGGCCCGCTCGGTGGTGCCGATCGCACCGGACACCATCTTCGAACTGGCAGAACACCCCAACATCGTCGCGATCAAGGACGCCAAGGGGGATCTGCACGCCGGAGCGCAGATCATCGCCGAGACCGGATTGGCCTACTACTCCGGCGATGACGCCCTCAACCTGCCGTGGCTGGCCATGGGCGCCACCGGATTCGTCAGCGTGATCTCGCACTTCGCGGCCGCGCAGTTGCGCGACATGCTGGCCGCCTTCGCGGCCGGCGACGTGGAAACCGCCCGAAAGATCAACGTCTCGATCGCCTCGCTGTCCAACGCGATGGGTCGCATCGGCGGAGTGACCTTCGTCAAGGCCGGTCTGCGGTTGCAGGGGTTCGAGGCCGGCGACCCGCGGTTGCCGATGGTCCCGGCGTCCGCCGCCGAGGTCGACGAACTCGCCATCGACATGCGCGCCGCGTCCGTCCTCGGGTGAGGCGCGGGTGACTGACGATCTCTCCCCGCCGGGTCCGCTGACCGAAGGCGGCCTGCGCATCACCGCGCTCGGCGGCATCAGCGAAATCGGCCGCAATATGACCGTTTTCGAACACCTCGGCCGGCTGCTGATCATCGACTGCGGCGTACTCTTCCCGGGCCACGATGAGCCCGGCGTCGACCTGATCCTGCCGGACATTCGCCACATCCAAGACCGGCTCGACGACGTCGAGGCGCTGGTGCTGACCCACGCCCACGAAGACCACATCGGCGCCATCCCGTTCCTGCTCAAACTGCGGGCCGACATCCCGGTGGTCGGTTCGAAGTTCACCCTGGCCCTGGTCGCGGCCAAGTGCCGGGAACACCGCATCAAGCCCGTCTTCGTCCAGGTGGCCGAAGGCCAGCGCAGCACCCACGGGGTGTTCGAATGCGAGTACTTCGCGGTGAACCACTCCATCCCGGACGCACTGGCGATCGCGGTCCACACCGGCGCGGGGACCGTGCTGCACACCGGCGATATCAAGCTCGACCAGCTGCCCCCGGACGGGCGGCCCACCGACCTGCCCGGGATGTCGCGCCTGGGCGACAAGGGCGTGGACCTGTTCCTCTGCGACTCGACGAATGCCGAGATTCCCGGTGTCGGTCCCAGCGAGAGCGAAGTGGGCCCCACCCTGCACCGGCTGATCCGCGGCGCCGAGGGCCGGGTGATCGTGGCCTGCTTTGCCTCGAACGTGGACCGGGTCCAGCAGATCGTCGACGCCGCGGTCGCGCTGGGCCGACGAGTCGCGTTCGTCGGCCGGTCGATGGTCCGCAACATGGGCATCGCCAAGGACCTGGGCTTCCTGCGGGTGGCGGACTCGGATCTGGTCGACATCGGCGCAGCCGAGATGATGCCGCCGGAGAAGGTGGTGCTGGTCACCACCGGTACGCAGGGTGAACCGCTGTCGGCGCTGTCACGGATGTCGCGAGGCGAGCACCGGTCCATCACGCTGACTGCCGGCGATCTGGTGGTGTTGTCGTCGTCGTTGATTCCCGGCAACGAGGAAGCCGTGTACGGCGTGATGGACGCACTGGCCAAGATCGGTGCCCGGGTGGTCACCAATGCCCAGGCGCGCGTCCATGTCTCCGGGCACGCCTACTCCGGCGAACTGCTGTTCCTCTACAACGGGATTCGGCCCCGCAACGTGATGCCGGTACACGGCACTTGGAGGATGATGCGCGCCAACGCCGCGCTGGCCGTCCGTACCGGGGTGCCGGAGGAATCCATTCTGCTGGCCGAGAACGGGGTCAGTGTGGACCTGATCGCCGGTCAGGCACGCATCGCCGGGGCTGTGCCGACCGGCAAGATGTTCGTCGACGGGCTCGTCGACGGCGATGTCGGCGATGCGACTCTGGGGGAGCGGTTGATCCTGTCCAGCGGATTCGTCGCGGTCACGGTGGTGGTGCGCCGTGGGACGGGCAAGCCGGTTGCGCCGCCGTACCTGCACTCGCGCGGCTTCTCCGAAGACCCCAAGGCGCTGGAGCCGGCGGCCCGCAAGGTCGAGGCCGAGTTGGAATCACTTGCCGCAGAGCAAGTCACCGATCCGATCCGGATCGCTCAGGCGGTGCGCCGCACGGTGGGCAAGTGGGTGGGTGAGGTCTACCGGCGTCAGCCGATGATCGTGCCGACGGTGATCGAGGTCTGAGCCGACGGGCTACCTCTTGTTGATGAACCCGGCGTCGACGGGCAAGGTGATGCCGGTGATGTAGCGGGCCGCATCGGATACCAGCCAGGCCACCGCATTGGCGATGTCCTCCGGTTCCAGCACCTGAACCGGCAGCGCATTGCCCATGTCCGGTGGCGTACCTGTCGCGGTGGCGAGGTCGGCCAGCCAACCCCGGACGTAGTCGTTGTTGATCATCGGGGTGTCGACTCCGGCCGGGTGCACCGAATTCACTCGAATGCTGTGCTGCGCCAGCAGGTTTGCGTAGACCCGCATCAGTCCTACCAGCCCGTGCTTGGCCGCGGTGTAACCGATGGCCCCGGCATCGTGGCTGCCGATGCCGGCCAGGCCGGCGGCCGAGCTGATCAGCACGATCGACCCGCCGTCGCCCTGGTCGATCATCGTCGGAATCGCGGCCTCGATGGTGTGGTAAACCCCGGTCAGATTGACGTCGATGACGTCGTGCCAGCCGTCGGCCGCGGCCATCGGGGCGATGCCGGCGTTGGCCACCACGATGTCCAGCCGGCCCAGCTCGTCGATGCCGGCCTGCACTGCGGCGCCCAACGCCACCTGATCACGCACATCGGCCTGGCGGGCCACGATGCGCGCGCCGGTGTCTTCGACCAGCTTGACCGTGGCCGCCAAGTCCTCGGCGTCCGCCAGCGGATAGGGCACGCTGTCGATCTGCTCGCACAGGTCGACAGCGATGATGTCGGCTCCGTCGGCGGCCAATCGCAGGGCATGGGCGCGGCCCTGGCCGCGGGCCGCGCCGGTGATCAGCGCGACTTTCCCGCGCAGGACACCGTCCGAGGGTCGGGACATCACGGCCGCAATTGGCCCTTAGCCGGGTCGCCCGACGGTACAGCGTTGAGCAGCTTGATCTCGGGCGCGCCGGCCAGGTGCTCGCCGAGGCTGCCGAACAGTTCGCCGGAGGCAGGCGAGGTCGAGTGAGCCTTCAGGGCCTCGGCGTCGGCCCACTGCTCGATGAAGACGAACGACCCGTCGGCCTCGTGCAGGGAGTACAACTGGCAGCCCGGTTCTTCGTGCACCTGTGCCACCGCCTTGGTGCAGATCTCGCGGACGGCCTCGACCGATTCCGGCTTGACGGCGAAGGTGGCGACGACGACCACGGGCATATTGCGACTCCTTGGCAGGTAGGGGATTCACCGGTCACCCTACCCAGCCTGTGGCCCAATGCGCCCTGAACCGATCCGTCGGGGCCAGTGTGGCTTATGGTGCAGATGGGGTAATTGCGACTAGGCTTGCCGCTATGGCTAGTAAGACCGCTGCTAGTAGGGCTCCCGCGCGTTCCGGTACCCGAACGACCAGGGCAAAAGCCGGTTCCAAGGCCACCGCCAAGGGTGGTTCGCGGCCCGCTCGGTCCCGCCCGGCAGCCAAGCCGCGCCGCTCCACCCGGCAGCATTCGGCTCCGGTGGCGCTCGGGATGGCCTGCGGACGCCTCGCCCGCGCCACCTGGCTGATGGTCGCCAAGGGTGCTGGCGGCGCGGCACGCTCGGTGGGCCGCGCCCACGACATCGACCCCGGCCATCGCCGCGACGGCATCGCGCTGGCTCTGCTGGGATTTGCCGTGGTGACCGCCGCCAGCTGCTGGCTGGATGCCGCCCGGCCGGTCGGGGCGTGGATCGACACCGGTCTGCGCGCCGTGATCGGCGGAGCGGTGGTGCTGCTCCCGCTGCTGGCCGCCGCGGGCGCCGTGCTGCTGATGCGCACCGAACCCGACCCGGAGAACCGGCCCCGGCTAATCCTCGGATCGGCCATGATCGGGCTGCCGATCCTGGGGCTGTGGCACCTGTGGTCGGGGGCACCGCAGAGCCCCGACGGCCGTCTGCATGGCGCCGGCTTTGTGGGGTTCGCGATCGGCGGCCCGCTCGCCGACGGACTCACGGCGTGGATCGCCGCGCCGTTGTTGTGCATCGGTGTGCTGTTCGGCGTGTTGTTGCTGACCGGGACCACCCTGCGTGAGGCGCCCGAGACGTTGCGAACGATGTTCCGCGGCGACTACGACGACGGCTATTACGACGACTACGACGACTACGACTACGACGACGACCAGGACTACGGCCAGGACTACGGCCAGGACTACGACGGCGCCGAGGACGTCGACGCCGGCGACACCGGAGTCGGCAACCAGGCCGGCGGCACCAGCCGGTTCGGCACCCTCGATCCGGACGCTCGAGTCGACGACGCTCCGGACTGGCAATCACGCACCCCGCTGGACAACTACCCGCTCGATGAAGAGCCCCCCGCGCCGGCGCCCCCGGTCAAACCCGTGCGCCGAAAGGCCGCGAAGGAACCCAAGTCGGCCAAACCCACCGACGCCACAGTCGTCCTCGACCGGGTGGTGGAGGGCCCCTACACGCTGCCCGCGCTGAGTCTGCTGGTCGCCGGGGACCCGCCGAAAACGCGCACCGCCGCCAACGACCAGATGGCCGATGCGATCACCTCGGTGCTGGAGCAGTTCAAAGTCGACGCGGCGGTCACCGGCTGCACCCGCGGTCCCACCGTCACCCGCTATGAGGTGGAGCTGGGGCCCGGAGTCAAGGTCGAGAAGATCACCGCCCTGCAGCGCAACATCGCCTACGCGGTGGCCACCGAGAGTGTGCGGATGCTGGCCCCCATCCCGGGCAAGTCCGCCGTCGGTATCGAGGTGCCCAACACCGACCGCGAACTGGTGCGACTGGCCGACGTGCTGACCGCGCCGTCCACCCGCGGCGATCACCATCCGCTGGTGATCGGACTGGGCAAGGACATCGAGGGTGACTTCATCTGCGCCAACCTGGCCAAGATGCCGCACCTGCTGGTGGCCGGCTCCACCGGTTCGGGTAAGTCCAGCTTCGTCAACTCGATGCTGGTGTCGCTGCTGGCGCGCGCCACCCCCGAAGAGGTCAGGATGATCCTGATCGACCCGAAGATGGTGGAACTCACGCCGTACGAAGGCATTCCGCACCTGATCACCCCGATCATCACCGAACCGAAGAAGGCAGCCGCGGCGCTGGCCTGGCTGGTCGAGGAGATGGAGCAGCGCTACCAGGACATGAAGTCTTCCCGGGTGCGCCACATCAACGACTTCAACGACAAGGTCCGCTCCGGGGAGATCACCACGCCACTGGGCAGTGAACGGGTTTACCGGCCTTACCCCTACATCCTCGCGGTCGTCGATGAACTCGCCGATCTGATGATGACCGCACCGCGCGACGTCGAGGACGCGATCGTGCGGATCACCCAGAAGGCCCGCGCCGCCGGCATCCACCTGGTGCTGGCCACTCAGAGGCCGTCGGTGGACGTCGTCACCGGTCTGATCAAGACCAATGTGCCGTCTCGGCTGGCGTTCGCCACGTCGTCGCTCACCGATTCCCGAGTCATCCTCGACCAGCCGGGCGCCGAAAAGCTGATCGGCATGGGCGACGGGTTGTTCCTGCCGATGGGCGCCAACAAGCCGATCCGGCTGCAGGGGGCGTTTATCTCCGACGAGGAGATCCAGGCCGTCGTCAGCGCCTGCAAGGACCAAGCCGAGCCCGAGTACACCGAGGGCGTCACCGCCGTGAAGCCCAGCGGCGACCGGGCCGATGTCGACCCCGACATCGGCGACGACATGGATGTCTTCCTGCAGGCCGTCGAACTTGTGGTGTCGAGCCAGTTCGGTTCCACCTCGATGCTGCAGCGAAAGTTGCGGGTCGGCTTCGCCAAGGCGGGCCGGCTGATGGACTTGATGGAGACCCGCGACATCGTCGGCCCCTCCGAGGGCTCTAAGGCCCGGCAGGTGCTGGTCAAGCCCGATGAGCTGGCCGCGACGCTGATGCTGATCCGCGGCGGCGCCGCCCCCGACGACGACGGCGACGACGAGTTCTAGTCGCGGTTACGCGCTGTGCACCAAGGCCAGACCATGCCAGTCGCGCAACGGCTTGCGCCGCTTGCTGCGTGCCACCAGCCGGGCCACCGCGGCCTCTAACCCACGGGTCAGTTCGTCGACCGCAGCGAATTCGAAGTCGGCCAGTATCCCGACGAACAGTTCCCCGGCGTAGCTGAGGACCGACACGCCGGTGCGAAGCTGCATGGCGATCGGCGGTACCGGCAGCACCGCGGCCACGTCGCACCCCATGATCTGCAACGGTTCTGACGGGCCGGGGACGTTGGTCGCCAACGCCACCACGCCGCGCTGGTGGACCTGTCCGAGCAACCGGGCCGCCCAGGCCGACCATGCGACGGGCAGCAGGCCCGCGGCCGACATGATCGCGCGTCCGGCGTGCCGCTGCCCGCCGGCTTTGGCCTGCGCCAGCCGGGAGCGCACGGCCAGCAACCGCTTGACCGGGTTTGACTCCTCGATCGGCAGACGCGGCAACAGCAACGACACCCGGTTGTCGGGATAGCCCGGCGCATCGGCAGAGCCGGCCGAAACGGGTACCAGAGTGCGTAGCGAATCGGATTGGGGCACTTGGCCACGACGGATCATGAAGTCGCGGTAGCTCTCGGTCAGGGCTGCCAACACCACGTCATTGACGGTCACATCGAAGACCCGACAGACCTGCTCGATGTCGCCGAGCGGAACCCGTGCTGCGCTGTAGCGGCGGCGGCTGGTGATCGGACCGTTCAGCGACGACGAACTCGGTTGCAGCAAGCCGGTCGCGAGTTCCACCGCGCCGCGCAGGTTGTACATCCAATGCACCGGGTTGAGGTCCAGCACCGGCCGACTGCGCGGGGGCTGCGCCGCTTCGCGCGGCGCCGCGGCGGCGTGGGCCGCCAAATGGGCGAACCCGTTGTCGGACAAGCCGGTCAGCATGTGTGCGGCCGCAGTGCCATCGGCGATGCAGTGGTGCACCTTCATCAGCAGCGCCCACCTGTCACCGCTGAGACCGCTGATCACCCAGATCTCCCACAGCGGACGGTTGCGGTCCAACCGCCACGACATCACGTCGGCAACCACCGTGTGCAGTTCGGCGTCTCCGCCGGGGGAGGGCGCCGCTACCCGGCCGATGTGGTGGGCGAGGTCGAAGTGGGGGTCGTCCACCCACTCGGGTGCGCTCAGGTCCAAAGCATGGCGCACCAGGCGCTGCCCGAACCGCGGGCAGGCGCGCAGGCGTTCGGCCAGCGTTGCCTGCAGCGAGGCGTGGTCGGGAACCGGACCGTGGAGGACGGCCAGCGTTCCGGTGGCCATGCTGACGTTGTGGTCGGAATCCTCGACGCCCAGAAAGCCGGCGTTCAGGGGGCTCAGGTACTCGGCCACGGCTACCTCCAGTTGTCTGCAACTGTCAGTACCACTATCTCCTGTTCCGCCGGCGCGCGGCAGGGCCGGAAGTCCCCGGTTTCGGCGGCCGTGGCACCCACCAGACACATGCTGGACACGGACCGGATACGGACCGGACACCAGCGGTTTTCCCAGGCCGGAATCGCGCGTAATCTCGCCACGTGGATTGGGCACGACTTTTCGCTTTCGATACCCCGCCCTCGGAGATCTTTATCCGCGGAACCGTCATCTACATCGCGATATATGCGCTGCTGCGGGTGGTACTGAAACGCGAGGCAGGCACCAACGGCATCACGGATCTCATCGTCGTGGTGTTGATCGCCGACGCGGCGCAGAACGGGATGGCCGGTGGCTACCGATCGATCAGTGACGGCATCCTGCTGGTCGGGGTGATCATCGGCTGGTCCTACCTGCTGAATTGGATGGCGCACCGCTGGCCTTCGGTGGCGAGGGTCCTGCGACCGGGGCCGCTGTTGGTGATCTACGACGGCGCCTTCCTCTACGCCAATATGCGCAAAGAGATGATCACCGAGGAGCAGGTCCGCGAGCAGGCGCGCAAACAGGGGATCGCCGACCTGTCGGTAGTCCGTGAGGGTCGGATGGAATCCGACGGACAGTTCAGTTTTCTCATCGGCGCCCCCCGCCGGGCACGCGATCTCGTCAGTGACTAGGGGAGGCTAGAGGACCAGCAACATCCGGGTGTTGCCCAAGGTATTGGGCTTGACGTAGCTCAGGTCCAAGAATTCGGCCACACCGACGTCGTAGGAGCGTTGCATCTCCTCGAACACCTCCGCGGTCACCGGCGTGCCGTCGATCTCGGTGAAGCCGTGGCTGGCGAAGAACTCGGTCTCGAAGGTCAGCACGAACAGCCGCTGCAACTGCAGTTCGCGGGCGACCTGAAGCAGCCGGTCGACGATCGCGTGTCCGATACCGCGACCGGTCAGGGTCGGGTCCACCGCGATGGTGCGGACCTCGCCGAGGTCGGACCACAACACATGCAGCGCGCCGCAGCCCACCACCTGCTGATCGGCGTCCTCGGCAACCCAGAATTCCTGGACCGCCTCATACAGCGTCACCAGGTTCTTTTCCAGCAGGATCTTGCCGGCATAGACGTCCACCAGCTGCTTGATCGCCGGGACGTCCGAGGTGCGGGCACGCCGGACCACAGGCTGCCCCGCCGGTGGATCTGCCGCAAGACTCACAGCTGCACAGTATCGGTTTCTCATTTCGGGCAGGGCAACAGATATTCTGACCTCCGTGTCGGGACAGCCAAAGACCGGTCCAGCGGTGACGCATGTCCCCGTGGTCAACCTCGCGAACGCGTTGACCGTCATGCGGATGGGGCTGGTCCCGGTCTTCCTGCTGGCGCTGTTCGCCGAGGGCGGCCACGATCCCAAGACCCGTATCGCGGCATTCGTCATCTTCGCCGTTGCCATCATCACCGACCGGCTGGACGGCGCCCTGGCCCGTAACTACGGCATGGTGACCGAGTTCGGCACGTTGGCCGACCCGATCGCCGACAAGGCGCTGATCGGCGCGGCGCTGATCGGCCTGTCGATGCTGGGCGACCTGTGGTGGTGGGTGACGGTGGTGATTCTGGTCCGCGAGATCGGGATCACCCTGCTCAGGTTCGCCGTGCTGCACCGAGGGGTGATCCCGGCCAGCCGCGGCGGCAAGCTCAAGACCCTGGTGCAGGCGGTCGGTATCGGCCTGCTCGTCTTGCCGCTGCAAGGTCCCTGGCTGGTGACGGCCTGGACGGTGATGACCGCGGCGGTGGTCCTGACGGTACTGACCGGCCTGGACTACATCGTTTCGGCGGTGACCGACCTGCGCGGCGCCGCATGAAAACTGCCGAATCCGGGAACCCATTCGGGTGCCGCGCACGTTGACCTTGGTGACTGTTCGGTTTTCCAAGGTTGGCCCGTGAGGGGAGTGCACGATGACGACATTGCTGCGGGAGTCGGTCGGCGAGGTGCTGCGTCAAGCCCGGACCTCTCAGGGCCGCACGCTGCGTGAGGTGTCGGACGCGGCGCGAGTCAGTCTGGGTTACCTCTCGGAGGTCGAACGGGGCCGCAAGGAAGCGTCCAGCGAGCTGCTCAACGCGATCTGCGCGGCGTTGCGGATCCCGTTGTCGACGGTGCTCTTCGACGCCGGAACCCGGCTGGCGCAGGCCGAGCGGGCCGAACTGGCAGTGCGCAACGCCCGCAGCGGCGAGGTGACCCGCATCGACGCCGGCACCAAGGTGGTGATCCCGCCGATTCGGACGCTGGCATCGGTAGCCTCGGCGTGACGCGCCCGGGCTGAACACCCACCCGAGCACCGTCGACCCGATAAATTGATCACCGGTACCGGCGGTAGAGCCACAACACTGGAAACAAGCAGACGGAGCTGACTGATGGCCAACCCGTTCGTCAAGGCGTGGAAGTACTTGATGGCGCTGTTCAACTCGAAGATCGACGAGCACGCGGATCCCAAGGTGCAGATCCAGCAGGCGATCGAAGAGGCGCAGCGTCAGCACCAGGCCCTGACCCAGCAGGCGGCGCAGGTGATCGGCAACCAGCGGCAGTTGGAGATGCGTCTGAACCGGCAACTGGCCGACATCGAGAAGCTCCAGGTCAACGTGCGCCAGGCCCTGACCCTGGCCGACCAGGCCACAGCCGCCGGCGACGCCGCGAAGGCCACCGAGTACAACAACGCCGCGGAGGCGTTCGCCGCCCAGCTGGTCACCGCCGAGCAGAGCGTGGAAGACCTCAAGGCGCTGCACGACCAGGCGCTGTCCGCGGCGATGCAGGCCAAGAAGGCCGTCGAGCAGAACGCCATGGTGCTGCAGCAGAAGATCGCCGAGCGCACCAAGCTGCTCAGCCAGCTTGAGCAGGCCAAGATGCAGGAGCAGGTCAGCGCCTCGCTGCGCTCAATGAGCGAGATCGCTGCTCCCGGAACCACTCCCAGCCTCGACGAGGTGCGCGACAAGATCGAACGGCGTTACGCCAATGCGATCGGGGCAGCCGAGTTGGCGCAGGGCTCGGTGCAGGGCCGGATGCTCGAGGTCGAGCAGGCAGGTGTGCAGATGGCCGGTCATTCCCGGCTGGAGCAGATCCGGGCGTCCATGCGGGGCGAGTCGCTGCCGGCGGGTGGCTCTACCACCGCCGCGGGCCAGGCCACTCCGGCAACCCCGCAATCTGGCACCAACCCCACCCCCGAGAATCCGCTGGGACGGTAGTCAGGTGGCCGCGACACTGGGAGGTAGCGCACGGCACCCACTGCTGCAGCGTGTCGTCGACCGAGCCAGTGAGGCCGCCGACCTGCTCGCCGACAAGCTGGGTGCCATCGCCGACCCGAGGGCCAGGATGCTGCGTAAGCGCCGTTGGGCGCTGCGGCTGGGCCTGTTCTTCGCCGTCACGTGCGGATTCTGGACGTTGGCGACCGCCGTTTTGGCGTCGTGGTCGACGCCGGCGTGGGTGTTGCTGATCACCGGGCTGGTGGCCGCGGGTGCCTCCGCGCCGGCGACGCTGTTGCTGCTGCGCTATCGCTGGCTGCGCGCGGCGCCGTTGCCGGCTGTGCGCTCCACCGCGGCGCGGCGCCTGCCGCCGCCCGGGTCGGCGGCCCGGCCGGCGATGTACGCGCTGGGCGCCTCCGAGCGGGGGATGGTCTCGCTACTGGGTGTGCTTGAGCGGGGCCGGCTGTTGCCCGCCGATGAGATCACCGAACTTACGGCCGCGGTCAACCGCGCCGCGTCCACCATGGCGGCCACCGCCGCTGAGGTGGTGTCCATGGAGCGTGCCGTGCAGCACAGCGTGCAGTCCCGTCAGTATCTGGTGCCGACGATCAACGCGTTTACCGCTCAGCTCAGCGCCGGTGTACGCCAGTACAACGAGATGGTCACCGCCGCAGCGCAACTGGTGGCGTCGGCGAACGACGGCTCGACCACGTCGGCCGGCGATCCGGCGAATTCCCCGATGTCGCAGCGACGCTACCGCGAGGAGCTGGCCGGTGCGACCGAGAAGATGCTGGGTTGGGCGCAGGCCTTCGACGAACTGGCCGAGTTGCCCCGGGTCGTCTAGATGTCGTCGCTGCGCTGATCGACCGATTCCGGTCGCGGTCCGTAGCGTTCCTCGTAGGCCCGGTGAATGTGGGCGTCGCGCTCGCGTTTACGTGCGTTGGCGAGCTCCGGGTTCAGGCCGTGCATCCGCAGCATGTGCGTGCGCCACACCTTGTTGAGCGCGTGTGCGAACAGAATCACCATGAACCAGATCGGAAACGTCATGGTGAAGTGCGTCATGAAGTCCGCCGGCAAGAACCAGAACGGGATCAGGATCAGGGTCGTCGGCACGACGGCGCGCATGATCATCCGGACGGTGGCCCCCGGGCCCGCCAGGTCATTGCGGACCCAGTCCAGCAGCGTGGGGGGCAGCGGGCGCCCGTAGCAGTACCGGAGGTATTGGATCGGGCTGGGGCGCTGAGGCTTTGAAACTTGACGCACAGAGCTGACCCTAGAACGTCGGCCGCAGTGCCGGGAACACGGTGGCCGCCACCGCCCGCAGCGTCGCCTTGAACATGTCCAGGAAGTCGAAATAGTCGCGCCACAGCGTGATACGGCCGTGATGCACCTCGAAGACCCCGCACACCCAGAACTGCAGGCGCAGCGGTCCGAACGTCAGCACGTCAGTGCGCTCGGTGAGCACTGACGAGCCGTCGGCGGCGATGCGGTGGATCTTCACGTCGAAGCCCGCCCGGCCGGCCATCCGCTTAAACACCCGGATGGTGGCGCTGCGGCCGTAGATGGTCGGCAGTCCGACATTCTGGTACACCACGTCCTCGGCGAGGGCCGCCGCCGCGGTGTCAAGGTCCTCATCGCGCAGGGCTTCGAGGAAGGTCTCTACGATGCGGATGTTGGCGGTGGCCTCGACAGCGTTCGGCTGGCCAGTCAGTTCGGTCATGCCTGCCACCCTAGGCCCGTGGGGCTGTGGCACGGTAGGCCGATGCGAGTCGTAGTGGTTGCCGGGCCAGATCCCGGTCACGCGTTCCCGGCGATCGCCCTGTGCCAGCGCTTCGCGGCGGCCGGAGACACGCCGACGCTGCTGACCGGGGTGCAGTGGCTCGATACCGCGCGGGCCGCCGGGGTGGACGCCGCGGAGCTGCTGGGGCTCGATCCCACCGCCGCCGATGACGACGCCGACGACGGGGCGAAGCTGCATTACCGGGCGGCGCGGATGGCGGTGGAAAACCGCGATCAGCTGCGGGCTCTGGCGCCGGATCTGGTGGTCTCCGACGTCATCACGGCCTGTGGGGGAATGGCCGCCGAGCTGCTCGGCATCGGCTGGGTTGAACTCAGTCCGCACCCGTTGTACCTGCCGTCGAAGGGGCTGCCGCCGATCGGCAGTGGGCTGGCGCCGGGCACCGGGGTGCGCGGCCGGCTGCGGGACACGCTGATGCGCTCGTTGACGGCACGGTCGGTGCGCAGCGGTTTGCGCCAGCGCGCCCAAGCGCGGGTGGGTATCGGTCTGCCGGGTGACGACCCCGGGCCGCTGCGGCGCCTGATCGCCACGCTGCCCGCGCTCGAGGTGCCCCGGCCGGACTGGCCCGCGGAGGCCGTTGTCGTCGGGCCGCTGCACTTCGAGCCGACCGAGCAGGTGCTGGCCGTGCCGCCGGGTTCGGGCCCGCTGGTGGTGGTGGCGCCGTCTACGGCATCCACCGGAGCTGCCGGGCTGGCCGAGCTCGCCGTGGAGCATCTGGTGCCCGGTGCCGGCCTGCCCGACGGCGCCCGGCTGGCGGTGTCGCGGCTGGGCGGTGCACCCTTGGAGCTGCCGTCGTGGGCTGTCGCCGGGTTGGGGCGCCAGGACGAGCTGTTGACGCACGCCGACGTGGTGGTCTGCGGCGGCGGGCATGGCATGGTCGCCAAGACGCTGCTGGCTGGGGTGCCGCTGGTGGTGGTGCCCGGCGGCGGCGACCAGTGGGAGATCGCCAATCGCGTGGTGCGCCAAGGCAGTGGGCGGCTGATCCGGCCGTTGACCGGGCCGGCGTTGGCGGACGCGGTGGGCGCCGTGTTGGCGTCGCCGGGCTATCGCGATGCCGCGCGGCGGGCTGCGGTCACGGCCGCCGACGTCGCCGATCCGGTACGGGTGTGCCACCAGGCGCTGTCAGGCACTGGGTAGGTTGGGTGTGTGCGCCTGACCGAATTCCACGAACGGGTCGCGATGCGTTTCGGTACCGCCTATGGCGCCTCGGTACTGGCAGATCACGTGCTGGCCGCGGTGGGCGGACGGACCGCGGCGCAGGCCATCGAGGACGGTGTGGAGCCTCGTGATGTGTGGTGGGCGCTGTGCTCCGACTTCGACGTGCCGCGCGATCAGTGGTGAGACTGATCGCTGCGGGCCACGATGCTGCGCACCAGGGCGACGGAGAGGTCTGAGCAGATCGCGGCAAGCTCGGTCGTGGTCTCGACCGGATCGGCGAGCCAGGTTTCGATGATCTGGTTGACGCCGCCGACAATGAACAGGGCACCGCGGCGGAGTTCTTGCGGTGCGAGATTCTGACCGTCGAGAACGCCGGGGGCATGTTCGACGATCGCATCGGTGATCATGTCGAGGATGCCCGCACGGTGCTCGTTGAGTCCCGGGATCGCCGACAGGTCGCTGGTGGCGATGCGGTGGATGCAGGGGTCGGCGGCAATGAGGTCGAGAAATGCGGTCAGCGCGGACCGCAGCTTGTCGGCGAGTGTGCCGGGGTCGCCGATACCGGCGGTGACCATCGCTTCGAGCAACTGGTCGCGGACGTCGTCGGAGACCGCGAAGAACAGCGCGTCGCGACTGGGGAATTGCTCGTAGAAGTAGCGCGGGGTGAGCCCGGCCGCGGTACAGACGCCGCGGACCGTGACCTCGCCGATGCCGGATTCACCCCAGATCTGGCGCCCGGCGGCCAGCAGCTTGCTACGGCGCTCGGCGCGGCGGTCCACCGCGCTGATTCCGCCGTAGTCACGCACCACCTCAGGGCGTTTCATTGACATCACCCTACTAGCGGCCGTAGATTCGGAATACGGTTGTTGTCCAAAATGACGCTGGAGGCCGCCCGATGAACGCATCCGCGCTGACCGTCCCCACCCGTCACCCCGCTGGACCCGGTGCCGTTCCGGTCAGTATTCGCGTGCTGGCGACCGCGTTGGCGATCGCCAAACCCACGCCCGAGCGGTGGCGCAAGATCGGCGAAGACCTGACTGCCGGAGACGAACCGATGCAGCGACTGGTCGAGTGGATGTCGAGTACCGGAGCCGCCGAGACGCGGCCGATCTTCGAACAGATACTGGCCCACGGCCTGGACAGCGTGCCGGATGCGCCTGCGCCGCTGCGCGAGTTCTTCGGCGAGTTCGAGCCGATCCCGGACTGGGTCGACCTGGCCCGGGTGCGGCGGGGCCAGCGAGCGCTGCGCCGTGGCGGTGCTGACGGCACCTACATCGCCCGGGACGTGTCGTTCCTCGGCGGCTACCAGTTCTCCTCGTTCAACAAGACGCTGTTGCGCACCGGTGTGCTCGAGAAGGGCTCGAACAAGCGCTTCGCCGAGACCCTGCAGTGGGCGCTGGACGTCAGCGCCGAAGGAGGATTGGAGCCGCTCGGCGTCGGCTATCAGGCCACTGTCCGGGTCCGGCTGATCCATGAGTTCGTTCGTCGGCACGTGTCCGCGCTGCCGGACTGGCGCAGTGCGGAGTGGGGTCTGCCGGTCAACCAGACCGACATGGCCGCCACCTTGGTGGGCGCGCTGATCGCGCCACCGGCCGGCGGGCTGGCATTGGGAATCGTGATGTCGCCGGCCGAACTGGAGGACATCGCGCACCTGACCCGCTACGTCGGCTGGCTGATGGGGGTCCGCGACGACTGGCTGCCCCGCAGCTTCCGGGACGGTGTCCGCATCCTGTATCAGACCCTCGGCGCACTCTCCGCCCCCGACGAAAGCACCAAGCAGTTGGCGGCCCCGATGGCCGACGATCCGCTCGGATGGCACTTCGGCGCCCTGGCCGGGGTGCGGCGCCGTATCGCACGTGCCCAGCATCTCTCCCTGACCAGCAGCTTTCTTGGGCCGCGGACGATGCGAAAGCTGGGCCTGCCGGTCTTCGTGCTGCCGTGGTACCCGCTGCTGCGGATGCCGGTGAACCTGGCCCGCAGCGCCGCGGCGCTGGCGCTGCCCGGCGGCCTGGATCGCGCGGCGGAGCGCGGGCGGCGCGAGCAGGAGGAGTTCATGCGCACCATGATGGGCGCCGGCGACACCACGATCGGGGCGTCCGCGCACGTCATGGCGGTGGCCTGACCGGACGTCAAAAGTCGACACGCCGACACGCCGCGTGTCGAACTTGATTCGAACATTCGTTCGCCTACTGTGGAGGCAGTTCGTTTGGCTCGGCGGGTCTGTCAGACCCCGTCGCTAGCGTCACGGCCAACCGACCGAGAACCGGTCACCGAACTACCGAACCACAGGAGAGGCATCATGGCGCAAGCGCCCGATCGCGAAAAAGCACTCGAACTGGCGATGGCCCAGATCGACAAGAACTTCGGCAAAGGCTCGGTGATGCGCCTCGGGGACGAGGTGCGTCAGCCGATCTCGGTCATCCCGACCGGCTCGATCGCCCTGGATGTGGCGCTGGGCATCGGCGGTCTGCCCCGGGGCCGGGTCGTCGAGATCTACGGCCCAGAGTCCTCCGGTAAGACCACCGTGGCGCTGCACGCGGTGGCCAACGCCCAGGCCGCCGGCGGGATCGCGGCGTTCATCGACGCCGAGCACGCACTGGACCCCGAATACGCCAAGAAGCTCGGCGTGGACACCGATTCGCTGCTGGTGTCCCAGCCCGACACCGGGGAGCAGGCGCTGGAGATCGCCGACACGCTGATCCGCTCCGGCGCGCTGGACATCCTGGTCATCGACTCGGTGGCCGCCCTGGTGCCGCGCGCGGAGATCGAGGGCGAGATGGGGGACAGTCACGTCGGCCTGCAGGCCCGGCTGATGAGCCAGGCGCTGCGGAAGATGACCGGCGCGCTGAACAACTCGGGTACCACCGCCATCTTCATCAACCAGCTGCGGGAGAAGATCGGGGTGATGTTCGGATGTGGATCCTGGTACACCAATGTCACTCTGGCTGACGGGTCGACGGAAAAGCTCGGCAAGATTGTGAATCAGAAGATGGATGTCGAGGTCTTGTCCTATGACTTTGAAACGGGGCGTATCGAGCCACGGCGAGTAATCAACTGGTTCAACAACGGTAAGACCGAAGAATTTTTGCACTTCAAGGTTGATCGAGCAGGGGGCGGAACGGGGCGTGGACACGCTAGCTTGGCGATGACCCGCAACCACCTCATCCGAACTCCTGGCGGTTGGCGAGAAGCTGAAGACATCTGCGTTGGTGACCGTGTGATGCTGGCTCAGCCGGCTCTGCTGAGCGATCAGCAGTGGGAAGTCGTACTGGGCTCACTGATGGGCGATGGCTGCTTGTCCTCGCCAGTTCGGCATGATTCAGAGAGTGCACGACTCCGTATGGGGCATGCGGCGAAGCAGTCGGAATATCTCGACTGGAAGGTCTCCCTGCTGGGGAACATTCCGCACAGTCGTACTGTCAATAGCAAGGGCGCAGTGTTTGCCGACTTCACCCCTCTCGCGGAACTGCACGAATTGCGAAGTGCGGTTTACCTCGGCGATGGCAAGAAGTTCCTCTCCGAGGACTACCTCAAGGCGCTCACCCCGCTATCGTTGGCCATCTGGTACATGGATGACGGCTCATTCACCGTGCGCTCCAAGGGATTGCAGGAACGTACCGCCGGCGGCAGTGGACGAATCGAAATCTGTGTCGAGGCCATGACGGAAGGAACGCGGGAGCGGCTTTGCGACTACCTGCGTGACAACTACGGGCTGGACGTGAAATTGCGCTATCCGGGAAAGGCCGGCAAAGCGGTGCTGCAGTTCTCCACTGAGGCATCCGCGAAGTTCCAAGAGCTGGTGGCGCCGTATATGGCTCCATCAATGGGGTACAAGCTGTTGCCTCGGTTTCGCGGATATGGCGCGGTAGCGCCGCAGTTCGTGGAACAAACGATGCAGCTGATGCCGGCCCGCGTCACAGAGATTGAATCGAAGACCGATTACCAAAAGATGGATCGTTTCGATATCGAGGTCGAGGGCTCGCACAACTACTTCGCCGACGGGGTGATGGTGCACAACTCTCCCGAAACCACCACGGGTGGAAAGGCTTTGAAGTTCTACGCCTCGGTGCGCCTGGACGTTCGGCGGATCGAGACCCTCAAGGACGGCACCGATGCGGTCGGCAACCGGACCCGGGTCAAGGTGGTCAAGAACAAAGTGTCGCCGCCGTTTAAGCAGGCCGAGTTCGACATTCTGTACGGCCGGGGCATCAGCCGTGAGGGTTCGCTGATCGACATGGGCGTGGACCAGGGCTTCATCCGCAAGTCCGGTTCCTGGTTCACCTATGACGGCGAACAGCTGGGGCAGGGCAAGGAGAACGCCCGTAACTACTTGCTGACCAATGTCGACGTGGCCAACGAGATCGAGAAGAAGATCAAGGAGAAGCTCGGCATCGGTGCCGTGCTGACCGATGATTTGGCCGACGATGTCCTGCCCGCTCCCGTCGACTTCTGAGCCCTCCGAACCGAAGCGTGAGGAGCAGGCGAAGTCACTGTGCCTTCGCCTGCTCACCGCCCGGGCGCGCACCCGCGCCGAACTCGCCGGCCAGCTGGCCAAACGCGGGTATCCCGACGACGTCAGTGACCGGGTGCTGGACCGACTGACCACCGCCGGATTGATCGACGACGCCGATTTCGCCGAACAGTGGGTGCGGTCCCGGCGCGAGCACGCGGGCAAGGGCCGCAAGGCGCTGGCCGCTGAGCTGCGCACCAAGGGTGTCGACGAGGACGTGATCGCCGGAGCACTGGCCGGCATCGACGCCGGCGCCGAGCGTGACCGCGCCGAGCAGTTGGTGCATGCCAAGCTGCGCCGCGAGGCACTCGGCGATGATGACGTGAAGGTCACCCGCCGGCTGGTGGCGATGCTGGCTCGGCGCGGCTACAGCCCGTCGATGGCCTACGACGTGGTCAGCACCGAGCTGGCCGCCGAACGGGAGCGCCGCCGGGTGTGAGGTGAGGGGCCGGCTCAGACCTCTTCGGAGTCCTCGGCCGCGTCCGTGCCGGTGAAGACTTCCTTGGTCCGTTCGACGGCGTGCGTGGCGATCTCAACGGAGTCCTGGACGATCGCGCTGACTCCACCGGAGATGTCCCCACGAATGATGTCGCCGGCGTCCTCGACGATGTCCGAGGCCTTCTCGACGGCGTGTGCGGCGATGTCGCGCGCAGCGTTGAATGCGTCCTTGGGGGTGATGGCCATCCGAGTCTCCTGTCGTTAGCTGTCGAGTCCGACTCTAGACGCCGGACACCGTGCGCGCAGTCCCTAAACGACCCGGGTGCCCGGGGTACCCTCCGGCTCAATTGTGGCTGCCCCCAAGGGGGAGTGGCGGGCTTGGCGCAGCCGCCGCTCCAGTCCGATGGCACCTGCCGAGAGCGCCAGATTTCCGGTGATCATCAGCGCCGCGATCACCAGCAATGCGGGCAGGTAATTGCTGTACTGGGAGCCGACGACGGTGCCTTGGCGCACCATCTCCACAAACGTGATCTGGTAGCCGATCGCGGTGTCTTTGAGCACCACCACCAGTTGTGACACCAGCACCGGCAGCATCGCGGTGACGGCTTGCGGCAACAGGACCAGTCGCATCGAGGCGCCCCAGCCCAGCCCCAGCGCAGCGGCCGCCTCGGACTGACCGGCGGGCAGGGCCTTGACCCCGGCGCGCACGATCTCGGCGATGACGGCGCCGTTGTAGAGGGTCAGCCCGGTGACGACCCCGGCCAGCGCGATCTGTTGCGGCGGGAAGACGTTGAGCAGCCCGTAGATGAAATAGGCGAAGATCATCATGATCAGCACTGGAATCGCCCGGAAGAACTCCACGATCACCGCGCAACTCCAGCGCAACGGTCTGATCTGCGAGAGCCGGCCGACCCCGAGCCCGACGCCGAGGATCAGCGCGAGCCCGATCGACCAGGCGGCCGCGGTCAGTGTGCCCACCACCCCGGGCAGCACGTAGGTGCGCCACAGGTCCGCGGTCAGAAACGGCGTCCACTTCTCCGCGGTCAGCTGGCCTTTGGCTGACAACCGCGAATAGATCACCCACCCAAGCAGTCCGGCAACCACGACTGTCGCCACCGACAAAGCGTGGTAGCGGGCGCGGGCGCGGGGCCCCGGCGTGTCGAACAGCACCGTCGCGCGCGGCGCGGGCCTCATCGCGACACCGCCCAGCGGCGGTCCAGATATCCGAACACCAGGCCCAACGGAAGGGTCAGTACGACGAATCCGGTGGCGAACACCGCACCGACCCCGAGCAGCGCCGCGGTGTTCTCGGTCATCGACTTCATCAGCAGCGCCGCCTCGGCAACCCCGATCGCTGAGGCCAAGGTGGTGTTTTTCGTCAGCGCGATCAGTACCGAGCCCAGCGGGATGATCACCGCTCGAAAAGCCTGGGGGAGCAGGATGATCCGAAGATTCTGAGTGAAGCTCAACCCCAGTGAGCGGGCCGCCTCGGCCTGGCCGATGCCCACCGTGTTGACGCCGGAGCGCACCGCCTCGCACACGAACGACGCCGTGTACACACCCAGTCCTAGTACGGCCAGGCGAAAGTTGCTGTCGTCGATCGACGTCGGCGACTGCGGATCGGTCAGCGAGACTCCCAGTGTCTGAGCCAGTCCGAACGAGCACAGCAATAACAGCAGGGTCAGCGGGGTGTTGCGCACCAGATGGACATAGCCGCCGCCGATCCACCGCAGTACCGGGACCGGGGCCAGCCGCATGGCGGCCAACCCGGTACCCAAGGCCAGTGCGAGCGTGCCGGACAGCACCGCCAACTCGACGGTGACAGTGAAGGATTGGAGGATCTGTCCTCGATACTCGGCGAACATCATCGCTCGATCGGCGGCGGCTCGGGCACCGCGAAGCCGGCCGGGCCGAAGTTGTCCACGAACGCCGCTCGCCACGAACCGTCGCGTTCCATCTCCTCGAGGGCGTCGTTGATCCGCCGGCGTAACCCGTCGTTGCCCTTTTGCACACCTATCCCGTAGAGCTCCTTTGAGAAGCGTTCGCCGACCAGCTTGAAGGTCCCGGGACTCTGCGCGGCGTAACCGGCCAAGATGACGTCATCGGTGGTCACCGCGTCGATCGCGCCGTTGCGCAGTGCCTCCACGCACGCCGAATAGGTGTCGTAGCGCTGCAGCTGCACCCCGGGATAGCGGTCTTTGATCCGTTGCGCGGGGGTGGAGCCCGAGACCGAGCACAGTTTCTTGTGCCGCTGCAGTGATGCGCTGCCGGTGATGTCGGTGTTGTCGGCCCGCACCAGCAGCGACTGGCCGGTGAGCAGGTAGGGGCCGGCGAAGTCGACCTTCTGACGCCGGGAGTCGGTGATCGAATAGGTGGCCACCAGGTAATCGACCTGGCCATTGCGCAGCAGCATCTCGCGCTGACCGGACGGGGCTTCGATCCAGGTGATGCGGTCGGGCGGGTAGCCCAGTCGGGCCGCCACGTAGCGGGCCACCTCGACATCGAATCCGCCGAGCGTGCCGTCGGGCTTCTTGACGCTCAAGCCGGGTTGGTCGAACTTGACGCCGACGGTGATCTTGCCGCTGTCGTGCGCGGTACACGCCGTGCAGAGCGCGGCCAATGCGGACACCACTGACAGGACCGCCCAGGACCGTGCCAGCACGTGCAGGGTTCGCGCCGCTGGCATCAGTGGTCGAGGACCTTTGCGAGAAAGTCTTGGGCCCGTGCGGATTTCGGCGCGCCAAAGAACTCTGCGGGGGCGGCTTCCTCGACGATGGCGCCGTCAGCCATGAACACCACCCGGTCAGCTGCACGGCGGGCGAAGCCCATCTCGTGGGTGACCACCACCATGGTCATCCCGTCGTCGGCCAGCGCGGTCATCACATCGAGCACCTCGCTGATCATCTCCGGGTCCAGGGCACTGGTCGGCTCGTCGAACAGCATCACCTTCGGGTTCATCGCCAACGAACGTGCGATCGCCACCCGCTGTTGCTGTCCGCCGGACAACTGTGCGGGGTGTTTGTGGGCCTGGTCGGCCACCCCAACCCGCTCCAGCAGCGCCATCGCCTGGTGCTGTGCCTGCGTTCGGGGCATCTTGTGCACCTTCATCGGTGCCAGTGTGACGTTGTCCAGGATGGTCTTGTGCGGAAACAGGTTGAACGACTGGAACACCATGCCGACCTGGGCCCGCAGCCGGGCCAGCGCCGCACCCTCGGCCGGCAGCGGCTGGCCGTCGACGGCTATCGCGCCGGAGTCGACGACTTCTAGCCGGTTGATGGTGCGGCACAGGGTGGACTTGCCCGACCCCGACGGGCCCAGGATCGCCACCACCTCGCCGCGAGCGACCTCGAGGTTGACGTCTTTGAGCACGTGCAGGCCGCCGAAGTACTTGTTGACGTGGTGGATGGCGATCATCGGCACCAGATCCGGCCCGCCGCTGGTCATGGGACCTGACCCTACCCAGGAAGACGTGGCGCGAGCGCCGCTATCGGCCTGGTCACTCCGATCGACTCGCCCGCCGTACCATAGACCGGGTGAGTTTGCCGGTGTTTTCCGAACAGATGCGCACCTACGAGGTGCGTACCTACGGCTGTCAGATGAATGTGCACGACTCCGAACGCATTGCCGGCATGCTCGAGCAGGCCGGTTACCGGCGGGCAGCCGATGACGCCGACGCCGACCTGGTGGTGTTCAACACCTGCGCGGTGCGGGAGAACGCCGACAACAAGCTCTACGGCAACTTGAGTCACCTGGCCCCCAACAAGCGCAGCAACCCCGACATGCAGATCGCCGTCGGGGGCTGCCTGGCCCAGAAGGACAAGGACAGCGTGCTGAGCCGCGCGCCGTGGGTGGACGTCGTCTTCGGCACCCACAACCTGGGATCGTTGCCGGCATTGCTGGAGCGCGCCCGGCACAACCGGAGCGCCCAGGTGGAGATCGTCGAATCGCTGCGGGAATTCCCGTCGTCGCTGCCCGCCGCGCGGGACTCGGCCTATGCGGCGTGGGTGTCCATCTCGGTGGGCTGTAACAACAGTTGCACCTTCTGCATCGTGCCGTCGTTGCGTGGCCGGGAAGTGGATCGCAATCCCGAGGACATCCTCGCCGAAGTGCGGGCGCTGGCCGCCGAAGGCGTTCTCGAGGTAACCCTGCTGGGCCAGAACGTCAACGCCTACGGCGTCTCCTTCGCCGACCCGCAACTGCCGCGCGACCGCGGTGCATTCGCGTCGCTGCTGCGGGCCTGCGGAGACATCGACGGCCTGGAGCGGGTCCGCTTCACCTCGCCGCATCCGGCCGAATTCACCGACGACGTCATCGAGGCGATGGCCCAGACCCCCAACGTGTGCCCCACACTGCACATGCCGCTGCAGTCCGGCTCGGACAGAGTGTTGCGGGCGATGCGCCGCTCCTATCGCGCCGAGCGTTATCTGGGCATCCTCGACAGGGTTCGGGCCGCCATTCCGGACGCCGCCATCACCACCGACCTGATCGTCGGTTTCCCCGGTGAGACCGAGCAGGACTTCGACGAGACCCTTGAGGTGGTGGCCGCCGCGCGATTCTCGGCCGCATTCACCTTCCAGTACTCCAAGCGGCCCGGAACACCGGCCGCCGAGCTTGCCGATCAGCTGCCCAAAGAGGTTGTCCAGCAACGCTACGACCGGCTGATCGAGCTGCAGGAACAGATCTCCTGGGACGAGAACAAGGCCCAGATCGGGCGCACCGTCGAACTGCTGGTGGCAGTCGGTGAAGGCCGCAAGGACGCCCAGACGGCGCGGATGAGCGGCCGAGCGCGCGACGGCCGGCTGGTGCACTTCGCCCCGGGGACCGCACAGGTGCGCCCCGGTGACGTGGTGACCACGACGGTCACCGGAGCGGCACCGCACCACCTGCTCGCTGACGGTGCCCTGCTGAGCCATCGGCGTACCAGGGCCGGTGACAGCCATGCCGAACCAACGCCCGGTGTCGGACTGGGCATGCCGAAGATGCCGGGGGTGGCGCGATGAGAGGCAACCGAGACAATCAGCACAACTTCGAGGCCTACCGCGCCGACATCGAGGCCGCTGAGCGGCGTGTCGCCGGGGAAATCGACCCCGGCGGCAGGGGGCTGGTCGTCGCGATCTGCGTCTTCGTGCTGCTCGGCTCGTTCCTGCTGCCGCACACCGGTTCCGTCCGCGGCTGGGATGTCCTGTTTCCCGGCCAGGGCACCGACGAAGCTCTGGTGACGCTGCCGTCGCAGCTGTTCATGTGGCTGGCGTTGGTATTCGGGGTGGGGTTCTCGCTGCTGGCCCTGGTGACCCGGCGCTGGACGGTGGCCTGGGTGGCACTGGCGGGTTCGGCGGTGGCCTCCGCAGCCGGACTCCTGGCCGTGTGGTCTCGTCAGACCGCGGTGCCGGGCGACCCGGGCCCGGGCATCGGGCTGATCCTGGCTTGGATCACGCTGATCGTGCTGACGTTCCACTGGGCCCGCGTGGTCTGGTCACGCACCGCCCTGCAGCTCGCGGCCGAGGCCCAGCGCCGGCAGAGCACCGCGCA
This sequence comes from Mycobacterium sp. UM_WGJ, assembly GCF_000455125.1. Lineage (GTDB taxonomy): Bacteria > Actinomycetota > Actinomycetes > Mycobacteriales > Mycobacteriaceae > Mycobacterium. Next base: position 2,759 of record NZ_AUWR01000013.1, on the reverse strand, counting down.
GCTGCAGTCACGAAACCTGTTGGACGATCTCAGCCGTCCCGAGGACCCGCCGCCGAGCGAGTAGTTCTGGCCCCGGCCCGGCCTTCGCGGCTTCCGCGATAGGCGCGGGCGCGCAACTCGGCGAGCCACCCGGGACGCAGTTGAACCCCCGGCGCGGTGTGCACGATCGGGTCGAACGAGACGTCGTGGCCCGCCCCGTCGGTCTCCTCATGTCTGTGCAGAACCAGGTAGGCCAGCGGTCGGAATTCGCCGGTACCGCAGGCCTGGTCGATTTCGAAGCGGATATGGCCGCCGTCGAGTTGCTTGCGGATGCTGCTCAACGCCAATCCGTAGCCGTCCACCCGCGTCGTCAGCCGGGCTCGCAGCCACCACAGCTGCTCTCGATACTGCAGCGGCATGAGGGTGGTCATCCGCAGCCCCGACCACGACACCGCGGGCCGTACGCCCAGCGTTCGGCCGATCACCCCGGAGCCCGCCGAGACCAGCAAGATGTCCCAGCAACTGGGGTCATGCTGCGGCTCCGGAATCTGAAGCGCCAGGCCGACGGCGTCGGGCAGCCGGCCAGGCGTGCCCGTGGCTTTGGAGATCCGGGCAACGACGGGGGCTGACGGCACCGGCAGACCTTCGTCTGCCGGTGCGTCGCGTTCCAGAGAGCCCGTCGCCAGCACACCGTCGGGATGGAAAAACCGGCGATGCCGCAGCGCGGCGCCCCAGCGGAACACCCACCTGGCCGGGTCGATCATTGGCGCGGTACATCTCCGCGCCAACCACCGGTTTCGGCGGGCTGGCTCTCGATGAAGTCCTTGAACCGCTTGAGATCCGCATGGACACGGTGGTCGAGGATGTTCAGCTTGTCGGCCACGTTCTCCAGCACACCATCGGGGTCGATGTCCATCTGCGTAGTCACCCGGGTGGTGCCATCGTCGATCTTGTGGAAGGTGACCACGCCGCCGTGGCTCGGGCCGCTGTCGGAACGCCACGCGACCCGTTCTTCGGGGTGTTGCTCGGTGATCGTCGCGTCGAACTCACGCGACGCCGGGCCTACCTTGATTTTCCAGTGCAGGTGGGTGGCGTCGCGTTGCTGTACCTGTTCGACGCCCTCCATGAACTTCGGGAACGACTCGAACTGGGTCCATTGGTTGTAGACCGTCCGGATCGGGCGCTTGACGTCGAGTGCTGCGGTGATATTGCTCATGCGTCACCTCCAGTGAGTTGGTTGTTGTCTCACTGGGGGTGGTAGCCCGGCGGTGCCGATGCTCAAACATCGGCAGGTGGTCAGCGCCGGTTGAGCGCCTGTTCGGCGGCCTGGGCCCATTGCCGCCACTGCTCGGCGTTGGCGGTGGCCTCGGCGGCCTCCTTGTCCCGGCCCGCGGCCTGGGCCTTGAGCGCCTGACGTTCGAACTGTTCGGCGCGGGTGCGGAACTGCGCGGCCCGGGCTTCTGCTTCGGGATCCACCACGGCGGCCTCTGCGGCAGCACCGGCGTCGCGGACCTTCTTCTCCACCGCCCGCAGTCGCCGTTCCAACTCGGCGGAACGCTCCCGGGGCGCCTTGCCCAGGTCGTCCCACTTGGTGACGATCGAGCGCAGCGCGGCGCGCGCGGCGTTCTGGTTGGTCGGGTCGATCCGCTCCGCCTCGGCCAGCAGGGCCTCCTTGGCGGTGGCATTGGCCTCCAGTTCGGCGTCGCGTTCGGCGTTCGCGGCGTTGCGGGCTGAGAAGAACGTGTCCTGGGCGGCCTTGAACCGCTGCCACAGTGCCTCATCGACGTCCTTGGAGGCCCGCCCCGTCGTTTTCCAGGTGGCCAGCAGCTGCCGGAACGTGGCACTGGTGGACGCCCAGTCGGTGGACCCCGACAGCTCCTCGGCCCGCTTGCACAGTCGTTCCTTCTCCTCGCGCGCCCCGGCGCGGCCGCGATCGAGGTCGGCGAAGTGCGAGCCGCGGCGCCGGTTGAAGCCGTCGCGGGCCGCGGCGTAGCGCTTCCACAGCGCGTCGTCGACCTTGCGGTCCAGGCCGGTGATGGTGCGCCATTCGTCGAGAATGGCGCGCAGTCGGTCGCCGGTGGCCTTCCACTGTGTCGAGGTCGCGGCCAACTCCTCGGCTTCGGCGGCCAGCGCCTCCTTGCGTGCGGTCGCCGCCGCTCGATGCTCATCGCGCTGCGCACGGCCGGCCGCGGCGACGCTGTCGGCGTGCTCGCTAACCGCCGCGATCCGAGCGGCCAGCGCCTCTACGTCCCCGAGGACGCTGGCCGTCGGCAACTGCTCGGCCAGCGCCGCAGCGGATGCCTTGATCTTGCGGGCGTCGCCGCTGCCGGACGACAACCGCTCCTCGAGCAGGGTCACCTCGGTGCTCAGGTCGTCGTACCGGCGGCCGAAGTGGGCGAACGCGGCCTCGGGGTCGCCGGCCTGCCAGGAGCCGATCTGACGCTCACCGGTCGACGTGACCAGCCACACCGTGCCGTCGTCGTCGATCCGCCCGAATCGGTGCGGGTCAACGGTGGGCGGCCCGATAACGGCCGGGGCAGGCCGGGCACCGGGCTTCGGCCCGAGGTGGGCACCGGGCCTGGGACCGGGACGGGGCCCCGGCCGGGGGGTGGGGGCGGGTGAACCGCTGTCAGTGGTCATCGCTGTCGTCACCTAACCCTTCGCGGGGTAACCCGCGCATCTGCCGCGCACCGCGGCGCCTTCGATCTGCCTAGAGGCATTCAAGAGTATTCAAGCAGTTGCCCGCCACACTGTGCCGCCAACTCGGCGGTTCAGCGAGG
>NZ_AUWR01000012.1 GCF_000455125.1 Mycobacterium sp. UM_WGJ | reverse complement strand
CTCGACGAAGGAGAGGCGAAGCTGGGACCGCCGCTCGGACCCGGCGGTTCAGCGAGGCTCGACGAAGGAGACGATCCGGCGCGCGCCGGGAAGTGCGGCAGGCCGGCGAGGTCATCGGGGCGCTCCCCCAGCCAGGCTTGCGCTCCCGAGTCACGCAGAATGTGCTGGCGTTCGGCGACGCCGACGTCAGCGGGGACCGGAACCACCGGAACCCCCGCGAGCAGACAGCCGGTGACCGCCAGCACGGTCTGCGCCGTGGGGGTCGCCAGCACCGCGACCGTCGGCGCCCCGGCAAGGTCTTTCAACACTGCCGCGGAAGCGGCACTCAACTCGGCACGGCTCAGGAGGGTGTCGCCGATACGCACCGCATCAGCGATGTCCGAGGCGTTCGAGCCGTCAGCAACCAGCGAGGTCAGCAGCATCTGGGGGACGTTACCCGGTCCGCGGCGCGAGCCCAGCCGAGCTGCCGAACGGCGGCCGACCGCCACAAGTGGTATCAACGAATCAGTTCCCTTAAATTTAAGGGCAACTCCTCATGGAGAGGCACTCCCATGTACGACCAGTCCGTCCAGCGGCAGGCCGCAGCTCGCGGTCAGCGGTTGCCGCGCAACCAGCAACGCGATCGGGTGCTGCGGTTGGTGGGCGCTGCCAGTGGTGCAGTCGACGCCGCCGAGCTCGCCGAGCGGATGCACCTGCACGTCACCACGGTGCGCTTCCACCTCGATGCCTTGTGTGAGGACGGGACAGTCGCCCGGACCCGGATCAAACGTGACGGCGTCGGGCGACCCCGCACCGGCTATGTGGCGGTGCGTGACCGGCTGGACTACCGCAGCCTGGCCGAGATCTTGGCCATGGAGCTCGGCGAGACCGCCGCCGAACGCCAGGAGCGTGCCGAACGGGCGGGCCAGCGTTGGGCCGACCGGATCCTGGCATCCGACGACTCCGCCGCCGAGGGACCCGTCACGCGGAACGGATCGACGCCCGACCCCAGCATCGACGAGTGCGCGGACCGGATCGCGGGGATTTTCGCGCGGATGGGGTTCGGTGCGGAACTGACCGCGGCGACCGAAGACGGTGCAGACGACAGCCCGCGGACGATCCTGCTGCACGCGTGCCCGGTCCGCGACTTGGCGCGGGAACACCCCGAGGTCAGCTGCGCCATGCACCGGGGCCTGCTGCGTGGCCTGCTCAACGCCGAGAACGCCCCCGGCGGCAGCGCAGAGTTGGAACCGTTCGTCGAACCGGATATGTGCATCGCCAGGGTGATCGGCCGCTGACCTGACAACGGGTCCTAGTGACCCGCATAGGCCACGGCGATCTCGGCGGCCACCCGCGCATTGGCCAGCACCAGTGCGACATTGGCGGCCACCGACGCGCCGTGCGTCTCGCGGTGGAAGTAGTCCAGCAGGAACGGTGTGACGTCCTTGCCTTGGATGTCCGCGGCCCGGGCGGCGGCCAATCCTTCGGCCAGCACCCTGTCGTGCAGTTCGCGGTCCAGCTCGGCGTCGGCGGGAATCGGGTTGGCCACTACCAGCCCGCCGTCGGTGCCCAGCCGGTCACGGGCCCGCAGCACCGCGGCAGCCTGTTTGGGCGTCTGGACCCACCAGCCGAGCGGATGGCCGGAGTCGGCGAGGTAAAAGGCCGGAAAGCGGTCGGTGCGGTAGCCGATCACCCCGACCGACAGCGTCTCCAGCCGCTCCAACGTGGCACCGATGTCCAGGATCGATTTCACTCCCGAACACACCACCAGCACCGGGGTGCGCGACAGCGTGGTCAGATCCGCGGACTCGTCGTAGCTGTCCCGCGCGCCGCGATGCACACCGCCCAACCCACCGGTGGCGAACACCGTGATGCCGGCCGCCGCCGCCAGGTGCGCGGTCGCGGCGACCGTCGTCGCGCCGTCGCCGGCCACCGCGGCCAGCATCGCGATCTCGCGGACACTGACCTTGATCGTGGTGGTCCCGCTGGCGATGCGGTGCAGCGCGTCGTCGTCGAGGCCGATGTGCGGCTGGCCGTCGATGATCGCGATGGTGGCCGGTACCGCGCCCGCCGAGCGCACGGCGTGCTCGATGGCGCGTGCAATGCGCAGGTTGTCCGGACGCGGCAGACCATGGCTGATGATCGTGCTCTCCAGCGCCACCACGGCCCGACCGGCGTCCAGCGCCTCCGCGACCTCGGGATGGATGCGCATCCGCTCAGCCTATGGTGCGCGGCGGCGAGCACGCATCGATCGTGTCGGGGCAGTTTGGTAGCGTCCCCGACTGTTCACGGGGTTGATGCGGCGGTCCCAGCCTCGCTGAACCGCCGGGAGTGGAGGTGCCATGGTCGACCAGCGACGCAGGTGGCCGGCCTGCGTTGCCGCGTTCGCCACAGCACTGTTGGTCGTGGCGCCGGCCGCCAGCGCGGACCCGGTTCCGGTCGGGGCGGCTGACGGATCAGCCGAGCTGGCCATGCTCGATGCGCTGCCCATCAAGGGGCGCGCGCCCAAGACCGGCTACTCGCGCGGCCTGTTCGGCCAAGCGTGGAGCGACGACGTCACGGTGCCCGGCGGGCACAACGGCTGCGACACCCGCAACGACATCCTGCGCCGCGACCTGGTCGACATCGAGTTCAAGCCGGGCACCACCGACTGCGTGGTGACATCCGGTGTTCTGCATGATCCCTACACCGGCACCGCGATCGCTTTCCAGCGCGGTCGGGGCACCTCCCAGGCGGTGCAGATCGACCATGTCGTGGCGTTGTCGGATGCCTGGCAGAAAGGCGCCCAGCAGTGGGATGAGCTCACCCGCCGCAACTTCGCCAATGATCCGCTGAACCTGCAGGCCACCAGCGGGCCGATCAACGAGCAGAAGGGCGACGGCGACGCGGCCACCTGGCTGCCGCCCAACAAGGCCTACCGCTGCGCCTATGTCTCGCGGATCGTCGCGGTGAAGTCCGGCTACGGACTGTGGGTGACTCAGGCCGAGCACGACGCGATCGAGCGGATCCTCACCGGCGAATGCGGTGCGCCGGGCGGCTAACCCAGCCGGGCCGCCGCCGCGGCGATCCGCTCATCGGTGGCGGTGAGCGCCACCCGCACGTGCTGCGCGCCGGCCGGGCCGTAGAACTCGCCCGGCGCCACCAGGATGCCGCGCTGAGCCAACCAGTCGACGGTGGTGCGGCACGCCTCGCCGCGGGTGGCCCACAGGTAGAGCCCGCCTTGCGACAACTCGATGGTGAAACCGGCCGCCTGCATCGCCGGAAGCAGCGTCGCCCGGCGGCGGGCGTAGCGATCACGCTGTTCGTGCTCGTGGGCGTCGTCGTCGAGGGCGGCGACCATGGCCGCCTGAATCGGGGTGGGCACCATCATCCCGGCGTGTTTGCGTACCGCGAGCAGTTCGGCCACCACCGCGGCGTCACCGGCGACGAACCCGGCGCGGTAGCCCGCCAGCGAGGAGGTCTTCGACAGCGAATGCACCGCCAGCAGGCCGCGGTGATCGCCGTCGCACACCTCCGGATGCAGCACCGACCGCGGCTCCGCGTCCCAGCCCAGCCCCAGGTAGCACTCATCGGAGACCACCAGGACGTCGTGCTCGCGCGCCCAGGCCACGACAGCGCGCAGCTCGTCGGCGGTCGCGATCGCCCCGGTCGGGTTGCTCGGCGAATTCAGGTACACCAGGGCCGGCGGCGGACCGTCGAGCAGTTGCGGGGTATCACTGCGCACCCATGGGGCCCCGGCCAGCCGGGCGCCCACTTCGTAGGTCGGGTAGGCCAGTTCGGGGACCACGACCGCGTGCTGGTCGCCGAGGCCGAGCAGGCTCGGCAGCCAGGCGATGAGTTCTTTGGTGCCGATGACGGGTAGCACCGCCGACTCGGACAGGCCGGTGATCCCATAGCGCCGTTGCAGCGCGGCGACCGCCGAGGAGCGCAGCGCCGCAGTGCCGGCGGTGGTGGGATACCCGGGCGCCGAGGATGCCGCAGCCAGTGCCTCGCGGATGATCGGGGCGACCGGGTCGACCGGGGTGCCGACGGACAGGTCCACGATGCCGCCGGGGTGCGCCTTGGCCAGCGCCGTCGCCTCGGCCAGGGTGTCCCACGGAAATGTCGGCAGTGCGGCCGATCTGCCGCCGCGCACGGAACTCACGAGGCTGCGGCGACGCAGGGCGGATTCATCGGTCCTGATAGTAGAGCCCGGTGCGGCGACGCGACCACCACGGCCCAGTCAGCTACCGCGGCGACGCGCAGCAGCCGGCTCCGCCGCGCTTGCGATCACCGGGCCTATGCACTCAGTTGCTGTGCAACAAGTTGCATAGGATGGTCATGGCTGCCTATGCTCCCCACGTGGCACTTCCGCACGCGATCCTGGTGTCCCTGAGCGAGCAGTCGGGTTCGGGCTATGAGCTCGCGCACCGTTTCGACCGCTCGATCGGCTATTTCTGGAGCGCCACCCACCAGCAGATCTACCGGACGCTGCGAGCCATGGAGGCCGACGGCTGGGTACAGGTCACCGAGGTGGCCCAGCAGGGCCGCCCGGACAAAAAGGTCTACACCGTGGCCGAGGCCGGCCGTGCGGAACTGGCCCGCTGGATCGCGGCCCCCCTGGCCGGGCGCGGAAGCTCGGTGGTGGACAACCGTCTGCGCGAACTGGCGGTCAAGATTCGCGGCGCCGGCGACACCGAACGCGCCACGGTGCGCGGGCAGGCTGTGGATCTGCGCGCCGAACGTGGCGAGCGCTTGGACATCTACCGCGCCCTTGAGAAGAAGCAGTTCCCGGATCCGCGCTCGCTGACGGGCGCCGCGCTCCATCAATACCTGGTGTTGCGCGGCGGCATTCGCGCGGAGGAGAGCGCAATCGACTGGCTTGACGAGGTTGAACAGGCACTGAGTTGAAGGGCTGACTGTGACAACAGAATCCAGCAATCCATACCCGCTCTTGATGTCCCCGCTGGACCTGGGTTTCACAACCCTGCCGAACCGGGTGGTCATGGGTTCGATGCACACCGGCCTGGAAGACCGCGCCGGCGACACCGCCAAACTGGCCGAGTACTTCGCGACGCGTGCCCGCGGCGGCGTAGGGCTGATGATCACCGGCGGATACGCCCCGAACCGGTCGGGATGGCTGCTGCCGTTCGCCTCGGCAATGACCACTCGCGCCGACGCGCGACGCCATCGGCGCATCACCGACGCCGTGCACGATGCCGGCGGCAAGATCGCGCTGCAGCTTCTGCACGCGGGACGCTATGCCTACCATCCGTTTTCAGTCAGCGCGTCGAGCATCAAGGCACCGATCAACCCGTTCCGGCCGAGGGCGTTGTCTACCCGCGGGGTCGAGTCGACGATCGCCGACTTCGCCCGAGCCGCCGAGCTGGCTCGCGAAGCGGGTTATGACGGCGTGGAGATCATGGGCAGCGAAGGCTACCTGCTGAACCAGTTCCTGGCGGCGCGCACGAACAGACGATCCGACGGCTACGGCGGTTCTGCCGCCAACCGCCGCCGCTTCCCGGTGCAGGTCGTGGCTCAAACGCGCGCGGCCGTCGGCGACGACTTCATCATCTGCTATCGGTTGTCGATGGCCGACTATGTGGAGGATGGCCAGAGCTGGGAGGAAATCCTCTCGCTGGCAACCGAAGTCGAGGAAGCCGGCGCCACCCTGATCAACTCCGGCTTCGGCTGGCACGAAGCTCGGGTGCCGACCATCGTGACTTCGGTTCCCAATAGCGCCTTCGTCAACATCAGCAGCGCCGTCGCCGATCACGTCACGATCCCGGTGGTGGCCTCCAATCGGATCAACATGCCGCAGGCCGCCGAGCAGGTCCTCGCCGAGACATCGGTGCGCCTGATCTCGATGGCCCGCCCGATGCTGGCCGACCCGGACTGGGTGCGCAAAGCCGCCGACGGCCGTGCCGATGAGATCAATACCTGCATCGCATGCAATCAGGCCTGCCTGGACCACGCCTTCGTGCACAAGAAGGTCTCCTGCCTGGTCAACCCCCGAGCCGGTCATGAGACCACGCTGGTGCTCGGCCCGACGCGGCGGCGCCGGCGCATCGCGGTGGTGGGCGCCGGGCCGGCCGGGTTGTCCGCGGCGGTGTCGGCCGCCGAACGCGGCCACGAGGTGACCCTGTTCGAGGCGAATGGCTTCATCGGCGGCCAATTCGACTTGGCCAGAAGAATTCCCGGAAAGAAAGAGTTCGCCGAAACGATCCGCTACTACGCCACCATGCTGGACAAGTACGCGGTGACGCTACGCGTGGGCAGCCGGGCTGGGGTCGGCGAGTTGACCGGCTTCGACGAAGTGGTGCTGGCCACTGGGGTCAAACCGCGGATCCCCCAGATCCCGGGCATCGAGCATCCGATGGTGATGTCGTATGCCGAGGCGATCGCGGGCCGGCCGGTGGGCTCCTCGGTGGCGGTGGTGGGGGCCGGCGGGATCGGGTTCGACGTCAGTGAATTCCTGGTCCTGGATTCACCCGACTCCTCGCCGACGCTGCACCTCAAGGAGTGGAAGGCCGAGTGGGGTGCCGCCGAACCGTGGGAGGCCAGGGGTGCGCTGCTGCCGCCGGACCCCGCACCGCCGGCCCGCCAGGTCTATCTGTTGGCCCGCACCGCAGGAGCTCAAGGCCGCAAGTTGGGCAAGACCAGCGGTTGGGTGCATCGGGCATCGGTGAAGGCCAAGAACGTCCAGCAGCTCTCCGGGGTGAACTACGACCGCATCGATGATGACGGGTTGCACATCAGCTACGGCCCGAACAAGTCACGCCCGCAGGTGTTGGCGGTGGACAACGTGGTGATCTGCGCCGGTCAGGAGTCGGTGCGCGACCTCGAGGACGGATTGCGGTCGCGCGGCATGACACCGCACATCATCGGTGGCGCGGCGCTGGCCGCCGAACTGGATGCCAAGCGGGCCATCAAGCAGGGCACCGAGCTGGCGGCCCGCCTATAGGCAGCCCCGGCCGAGATTGCACTGACGGCTGCGATTCGGACGGACTGCACGACCCTGGCCGCAATGTCACGGAGGAGCGCAATCTCACGGAGGAGGCAGTCAGGCCGGCAGCGGTGCGTAGTCGGTGCTGCGCTGGCGGGCCGGGCGCCCAATGCCCTCGGCGATCGACGTCAACTCCGCAATCGTCTTGGCCGATCCGTGCTCGGAGCCGGCCATCCGCGAGATGGTCTCCTCCATCAGCGTGCCGCCCAGGTCGTTGGCGCCGCCGTTGAGCATCACCTGGGTGCGCTCCACCCCCAACTTGACCCAGCTGGTCTGGATGTTGGGGATGCGGCCGTGCAACATGATCCGCGCCAACGCATGTACCGCGCGGTTATCGCGATGGCTCGGGCCGGGCCGCGCGCCGCCGGCCAGGTACAGCGGCGAACTCTGATGCACGAATGGCAACGGCACAAATTCGGTGAAACCACCGGTGCGGTCCTGGATGTCGCGCAGCACCCGCAGGTGTCCGACCCAGTGCCGCGGGGAGTCGATGTGGCCGTACATCATGGTCGAGCTGGATCGCAGGCCCACCTCATGCGCGGTGCTGACCACCTCCACCCACATCGAGGTCGGCAGCTTGCCTTTGGTGAGCACCCAGCGGATCTCGTCGTCGAGGATTTCGGCGGCGGTGCCCGGAATGCTGCCCAGGCCCGCCTCGCGCAGGCTGATCAGCCACTCCCGAATGCTCAAGCCGCTCTTGGACACCCCATTGGTGATCTCCATCGGCGAGAACGCGTGCACGTGCATCGACGGCACCCGAGCCTTGACCGCGCGGACCAGATCGGCATAACCGGTGACCGGTAGCTCCGGGTCGATACCGCCCTGCATGCAGACCTCGGTGGCGCCGGCCAGATGAGCCTCGTAGGCACGTTCGCCGACCTCGGCGTTCGACAGCGAAAACGCGTCCGCGTCCCCCTTGCGCTGGGCGAAGGCACAGAACCGGCAGCCGACGTAGCAGATGTTGGTGAAGTTGATGTTGCGGTTGACCACATACGTCACGTCATCGCCGACGGCGTCGCGCCGCAGTGAATCAGCCAGTGCGGCAACAGCATCCATGGCCGGACCATCCGCGGTGGCCAATGCCAGATACTCGGCGTCGGTGCAGCCGGCCGGGTCGCGTTCGGCCGAGCGCAGCGCGGCCAGTACATCGGTGTCGACGCGCTCTGGGGCACGGGCTGCCAGGTCATTGATCTGCTCACGGATGGACTCCCAGTCCCCGAATGCGCTGCCCAGATCACTGCGGGTGTCGGTGGCCCGGCCGTCGACGTCGATCGCGGTGTGCAGATCGATCCGCCCGGCCGACTGCACCTCGTCGGGCTCCTGCCAGGCCAGCCCGACCGGATTGACGTCCCGGGCCCAGCCGCTGTCCGGGTCGGCCAGCGCCGCAACGTGCGGGCGCACCCGCGGGTCGATCCACGCCGCACCGGCCAGCACGTAGTCGGGCTGAGCGGTGAGCCGCTGCACCAGGTCGTAGCCGGCTTGCTGCGTGATCGCGGCCAGGTCGTCCAGCGCCGGCCAGGGGCGTTCCGGGTTGACGTGGTCAGGCGTCAGCGGGGAAACCCCGCCCCAGTCGTCGACCCCGGCGCCGATCAGCGCCAGGCATTCCTCGGCAGAGACCAGGTTGGGCGGTGCCTGCACCCGCATCTTGGGGCCCAGTACCAGCCGGGTGACCGCCACCGTGGCCAAGAAGTCCTCGAAACCGGTGTCGGGCACCGCCGCCATCGCGGTGTGCTCCTTGGCCCGGAAGTTCTGCACGATGACTTCCTGGATGTGCCCGAACTCTTTGTGCACCTTGCGGATCGCGTGCAAGGTGTCGGCACGCTCGGCGAGCGTCTCGCCGATGCCGACCAGCAGGCCGGTGGTGAACGGGATCGAGAGTCGGCCCGCGTCGGCCAGCGTGCGCAGGCGAACCACGGGATCTTTGTCCGGACTGCCGTAGTGCGCCAGGCCTTTGGTCTCAAATAGTCGCCGGGACGTGGTCTCAAGCATCATGCCCATCGACGGCGCCACCGGCTTGAGCCGCGACATCTCCGACCAGCTCATCACCCCCGGGTTCAGGTGCGGCAGCAGGCCGGTCTCTTCCAGCACCCGGATGGCCATCGCCCGTACGTAGGCCAGGGTGCTGTCATAACCGCGCTCGTCGAGCCACTGTCGTGCCTCGGACCAGCGGTCCTCGGGCCGGTCGCCCAGCGTGAACAGCGCCTCCTTGCAACCCATCTCGGCACCGCGGCGGGCGATATCGAGGATCTCGTCGGGACCCAGGAACATCTGCTTGCCCTGCGCTCGCAGCACGCCGGGCACGGTGACGAAGGTGCAGTAGTGGCAGGTGTCGCGGCACAGGTGGGTGACCGGGATGAACACCTTGCGCGAGTAGCTGACCGGCAGCCGTCCGCCCGGTCCGCGCCGACCTCCCGACACCAGACCGGCGTCTCGTACCCGGGCAGCGCTCGCACACAGGTCGGCCAGGTCGCTGCCCCGCGCGCTCATGGCGATCGCGGTTTCCTCGACATTGAGGAGCACGCCGTCGCGGGCCCGCCGCAGCACCCGGCGCAGGGCACTCCGACCTGCTGGCGGCGCGACCACTTCGCGCGATGAATCAGGCAGCTCCGGGGTAAGTGTCACATCACCACAACTCGGAACCGTCCGCTGTTCATTCCCCACACCCCCATACCTTTCCAGACCCCGCAAGCGGCCTCCGGTTCGCCAATACCTTTCAGACCCGCAAGCGGCATCCAGGTCGCCAGCCAAGGTGCGCTTACGCGGGTGGAGCCAAGATCCGTAAACAGCCCAGCGCCGCGGACACCGCACGCCACCGTGCCCAATACCTGAGGTTTTCACAGCCGGTAAACACGGCCATCACGGCCCCGCAGCTCACAACGGGCCCGAAATAGCCCGCCCATTCAGCCGCCACATGGGAGCCACGCCCGATTACCTGTCGAATAATCCGATAAAGCGGACTTCTTGACACTGATTGAGAACCGTTATTTACTAGGCCAAACTGCGAAGGAGTTATCATGAAGACCTCAGCATTGCCTTGGTTTGCACCCCTGGTCGCGGCAACATGCCTCGCGGCCAGCCCGGCAGTCACCCCGGTCCTGCCGCGCGCCGAAGTCCAACTCCACCCGGTGGTCTTGACCGCAGAGGTAGTGCCCGCCGATCTGCTGGAATCTCTGGCGCCAGACCTGCTGGGATCCCTCGGATCAACCGAGCTGTCGGAGGTCGCCGGCGACGCGGCGGCCGGCTTCTTCGGGCTCGGGTATTTCTTTGCAGAGGTGATATACGCCTTCAACAGCGTGGTGTCCGTGCTGCTGTCACCACTGAGCTGGGTTCCGATCGTCGGTTCGCTGGCGGCATCACTGATATGGACTCCGATCAACCTAGTCGAGCAGCTCATTTGGCCGTTCCTTGTGGGCACGATCTACTACCCCTACTACCCCTACTACCCGTACCTTTCCGAGGCCACCGACCCTGGGTTGCCCGTCGAGCTGTCGCAACTGCCGGGACTCGCGGACTTCAGCCTGCCCGACACGGCACTGAGCGTCGACGCACTGGAAGTGGGAGACGTGGGCGACCTCGGCGACGCGTTCCAGGCCGCCGGTGCGGCGCTGCTGGACATGCTCATTTAGGCCAGCACGCCGGCGTAGGACCTCGTCCTGTCAGGCCTGGCCGTCTGAAATGTCTCCGACGGCCAGCGCCTGGCGACGCCGCCACAGCACCCACGCGGGCGGCGCGCTGCCCAGCACGATCATCAGCAGCACGCCATAGGCCATCACGCCACGGTCAGCGAAGATCAGGTCGTCCCCCGGACCACCAAGGGTCATCAACGCGATAGCCAACAACCAGGTCCACAGCGGCAGCACCGCCAACCGCAGCGACATGGTGCAGCGCTGTGCCACCCACACCAGACCGGCGTTGACCAGGCCCCCGATCAGGGCACTGAGCGGAACGGGAATGGCACCTATGTGGGCGGGTAGCAGCAGCGCGGTGGCCACGGCGCAGAGCGCGCCATCGAGGGCAAGCAGCGCCAGCACGACGAAATTGAATGCCGGCGTATCGGTGGGCATCGCGGGCTCGGTGAGCGACGCGACGGAACTCAAGTGGGGATGCTCTCCAGCTGGCTGACCAACGAACCGACCATCCACTGATAGCTGTCGAGCCACCACTGCCAGTGCTCCAAGTTCGGGTCCAGATCGGGATCCATGCCTAAACCACCTAAGTCATTGCCTCTACAGAAACTGCTCAGCAGGAGCCTACCCTGTGGCCGCCGTCATCGAGGCGAAGTCCGGCCAGCAGATCGGTTTCCCATCCCCGGCCGTCGCGCGGCCCGGGATCACCGGCGACCAGGACGTAATGCTCGGCGGCCGAAATCGGCTGGACCACGTTGTTCGACAATGCGAACGCGCGGCCGGTCGGCCCGACGGTGATCTGGGTGGCATGAGCCCTCATGGCGGCGACCTTCGCCGCGCGAGCTTCCGCGGCCTCGATCACCGCATCGATCCGGTCGTCGGGGAAGTCCCCGACCGCAGGGTCGTCCGGTGCGTCGGCCGCCGTCCAATGCGAGAGCCGATCGGCGTCCCCAAGCTCTGCAAGGGCGGCTCGCCGGGCGCTGCCGGCGGTCACCGTCCAGTAGAACTTCGGCGTGGACCACCCCGGCTCGGAGCCATCCTCTGCCGCTGCGGCCAGCGCCGCTGTGGTGACGTGATGGGCGTGTACGTGGTCGGGATGGCCGTACCCGCCGTTCGGGTCGTAGCTGACGACCACGTGCGGGCGCAGCGTCCGGACGATGGCCGCCAGCGCCGCAACGGTGTCGGCGTCGTCGGCGTCGATGAACCGCTGCTGCCGGCGCGCCGGGGTGCCGGTCATCCCCGAGTCACGCCAGCGTCCCGCGCCGCCGAGAAACGCCGGGGGGCCGACTCCCAGCGCCCGCAGCGCCGCGGTCAGCTCACCGATCCGATACCCGCCCAGTTGGTCGGCGCCGTCCACCGTCAGATGCGCCCAACGGTCCCCGATGACCTCGCCCTCCTCCCCCAGCGTGCAGGTCACCACACGCACGTCGGCGCCGCGGGCGGCGTAGTGGGCGATCGTCGCCCCAGTCGTCAGAGTCTCGTCATCGGGGTGGGCATGGACGAACAGCAATCGTGGAATCGGATCCGACACGCCAAAACCCTACCGCCGCACCGGCGAATGGATCGGCGGCCCTCAACCGGATCAGAACAGACTGTCGAAGAACCCATCCCAGTCGATGCCGCCCAACAGCAACGCAAGGTTGTCGCCCTGAATCGCGTTGACGATCTCGTCGAACTGGTCCGGACTGAACCCGAGCAGGGTTGTCCAGTCGGCGTTGAGGATGGCCGGGTCGAAGTGGCCGAGCAGGCTGTCGTAAGGGTTGAAGCCGATGCCCATCATGTTGTTGAACGCGGCCTGGTTCTGCGCCAGCACCGTGTTGTTGATGCTGAAGATCCAGTTCACCAGGTCGCCGAACTCGGGGTTTTCGGCGGCCAGCCGATCGGCGGCGTCCTGTTGCGCGGCGACCAGTGCACTGTTGAACTCCGCCTGCATCGCGATGATGGCGGCGTTCATCGCCTGCTGCGCATCCGGGATCGCCTGCATGATGAGGCTGAAGCCGGCGGCCGCGTCGGCCGCGGCGATGTTGGCTGCCTGCCCGGCTCCGCCGCTGAACGAGCCGACGCCCGGGAGCTCCAAACCAGCCAGGTCAGGTGTGAAAGAAGGCAGCCCCAGCGGCAGGTTCTGCGGGTCGAAGCTGCCGCCGGTCAGCTCGTTGAACACGTTCTCGTCCAGCTCGCCTGCGTGGAAGGTTGAGCCGACTCCGTATGCGTCGTCGCCGTCGCCGAAGAGCACCGAGCCCACGTTGATGTACTGGGCGTCGGCGCCACCGCTGCCGACGAAGTCGGGGCGGACGTGATTCTCAATGATGTCGAGGCCGGGAGTCACATCGACGTTCGCGGCGGCCAGGTCGATGTCGCGGATCTGTACCTCAGGCAGGGCCGGGGTCATCGACGTCAGCACTGCGACCAGGCTGCCGACACCCAGAGCTGCAGCGGTCACTGTGGCGCAGCGGCGAGCGAGGTGTTCCATTGACAAATCTCCCTCCGACGAGTCCCGCGCAGGTTTGCTTAATCTTAACCAAGAATTGCCTGTGCGCAAGGCCTCGTTAATGTCGATTCCAGCTGGCGTCCACCTGTTGCTCCCCCGTGGTCTACCAACCTCGCCAAGCTTAACGTCCCGGGTGCTTTCGCTAGGGCAGCTTGACCCAGTTTCCGGCCCCGCCGACGATGCCCACCGGTACCGACCCGGTCAAGCTGACGTTGGTCACGCTCGGACCGACAGCCACGATCGTGGTGTCCTGCAGGATCGGCAGCACCGTCGCCATACTCCACAACCGGGGTTCGACGGCGGCGATCACGTCGCCGATGGACTTGCTGCCATCGAGGGCGGCATCGATCTCGGCCTGGATCGCGTGGTCGCAGACGCCGGTGATGTTCGACGGAGCTTGTAGCAGTGCCCCGGGCGCGGCGGAGCGCGGCGGTACCTTCGGGGCCGTCGTGGCCGGCGCGGGCGCGGGCCCCGGGGACTGGGAGGCCGCAGTCGCCGACGGCCCCGGCACCGGGCTCGCCGAGACGGGCACGGTGGCGGGAGCCAATGCGCCGCAGCCGTAACGCGAAGCCAGCAGTGTGGCCAGGTCGCCGCCGGCCTGCTGCCATCCGACGATCGCATCGACCTGATGGGTGACCAGCGCTTCCCGGTAGAGCTTCACCGGATCCAGCGCCAGAACCGTGGCGGCAACCCCGACGTTGCGCAACTGGTCGGCAGCGGTGTTGGCCACGGCCAGCGAGGTCGGATCGTTGGCCGCCACCCCGATCACCAGCGACAGCTGCTCGCCGCCCTTGCTGATCCGCCCCCGGGTGATCTCCGGCGGGTGCGGCGCACCGGTGGCGGAGCCGGCCGGCGGGACCAGCGCGGACGGCGGCGCATCCTTTTCGACTCGGTAGCCGGCCGCCTGCAACAGTGCCAGCGCGGCCGATTCGGCCATCGCCGGCGGTGCGGTGGGCACATAACCGGGGTCGCTGGGAGTGCGAACCTGGGCCTGGTCCAAAGTGACAGTGTTGTCGCTGCCGGCGCCCACCGTGGCCAGCAGGCCGACGTCGAGCAGTCCCAGAATCGCCCGACGAACCCGCACATCGGCCAGCTTGGGTTCCGCTGCCCGCAGCGCGAACTGCATGATTCGGGGCGTGACCACCCGGGTGGTCTGCACGCCGGGGATCACCGACAGCTGAGCGAACGCCGCCGAACCGCCGTGCACCTGAGCCACCTGGGTGTCCCCGTTGCGGATCGAGTCAGCCAGCGCTGCCGCTGACCCGGCGCGGCGGAACAAGACCAGGTCCGGCTTGGCCGGCGGGCCCCAGTAGCGGTCGTTGCGGGCGAGCAGGATCGCGTCGCGCTGTGGATCGATGTTCTCCACCCGGAACTGGCCACCGGTGACCGGCAGAGCCCGGGCCAGCCCGGCCGGGAAACCGCCGGGCACATCTTTGACGATGTGCGCCGGAACGATGTTGTTGAACAGTTCCCGCCACGCCGGGTACGGCTTGGCGAAGGTGACCACCACCTGCTTGCCGCCTTCGACGGAATGCACTCCGGTGATCAGGTCATAACCCGCCGGGTCGACGACACCGGGCTGGGTGACCATCTGCTGCCACAGGTACCAGAAGTCGTCGGCGGCGATCGGCGCGTTGTCGGTCCAGGAGGCCTCGGGCCGGATTCGGTAGGTCACCGTGAACGGTGCCTCGGAAGTCACGGCGGCCGACACCAGCAGCGTCGGGTCCATCTCCCACCGCGAACCGGTGGGGGTACTGGAGTCCGGGACTGGCCGAAACGCGCTGGGCAGCACCAGCGCGCTGATCGCCGCGGTGACCGCCGACAGGTCCGAACGCAGGTGGGGGTTGAAACCGGCCCCGATGGAATCGATGCCCATGATGATCTGGCTGATCCGCGGCGGCGGCGGGGCTGTGACCTTCGGCGTCTCGGTGCTCTGCGGCGCCGGCGGCGGGTTCACCGTGCACGACGAGATCGCCTGCGTCAGGACCAGCATGGTCACCGAAACCAGTGCCCCCGCCGTGACATGGGCGCGGCGGGCTGGTCTCGGCACGACTACCAGGGTATCCGGGCGGCGATTTGGGCGCGCAGACCGTCGAGCAGCGCGCAAAGCCGCGCCCAACCCTAGAGGTTCTTGGCCCGGGAGCGGCTGCGCGCCCGCAGCGTGGAGTCCAATTCGACCTTGCGGACCCGGACCACTTCGGGGGTGACTTCGACGCACTCGTCGGCCGCGCAGAACTCCATCGCCTGCTCCAGATCGAGCTCGATCGGACGGGCCAGCGTCTCCATCACATCGGCCGTCGACGACCGCATGTTGGTGAGCTTCTTCTCCTTGGTGACATTGATGTCGAGATCCTCGGCCCGAGGATTGATCCCCACCACCATGCCCTGGTAGGTGTCCTGGCCCGGCTCGACGAAGAACTGCCCACGGTCGGCCAACTGGATCAACGCGAACGGCGTGATGGACCCGGCCCGGTCGGACACCAGCGACCCGGTGTGCCGGGCGCGGATCTCGCCGGCCCACGGCTGGTAACCCTCGAACACCGCATTGGCGATACCGGTGCCGCGAGTCTCGGTGAGAAAGTCGGTGCGCCAACCGATCAGCCCGCGACTGGGGATGATGAACTCCATCCGCACCCACCCGGTGGTGTGGTTGGCCATCTCGGTCATCCGGCCCTTACGGCCCGCCGCCAGCTGGGTGATGGCGCCGACATACTCCTCGGGGCAGTCGACGGTCAGGTGCTCGAACGGCTCGTGCACCTTGCCGTCGATCTTGCGGGTCACCACCTGAGGCTTACCGACGGTCAGCTCGAAGCCCTCCCGGCGCATCTGCTCGACGAGGATGGCCAGCGCCAACTCGCCTCGGCCTTGGACCTCCCAGGCGTCGGGGCGACCGATGTCGACCACCCGGATCGACACGTTGCCGATCAGCTCGGTGTCCAGACGTGACTTGACCATCCGCGCGGTCAACTTGTGGCCGGAGACCTTGCCCGCCAGCGGCGAGGAGTTGGTGCCGATGGTCACCGAGATCGCCGGCTCGTCGACGGTGATGCGCGGCAGTGCGACCGGAGCGGCCAGATCCGCCAGCGTGTCGCCGATCATGATGTCGCTGATCCCGGCGACGGCGACGATGTCGCCCGCGCCGGCCTCTTCCGTCGGGGTACGTTCGACACCCTCGGTGACCAGCAGTTCGGTGATCTTCGCCGTGGTGGTCACCGGTTCACCGTCGACCTCACGCATCCAGGCCACCTGCTGGCCTTTGCGGATGCGGCCGTTGTAGACCCGGATCAGGGCGAGCCGGCCCAGGAATGGCGAGGCATCGAGGTTGGTGACCAACGCCTGCAGCGGCGCCTCCGGGTCGCCCGACGGCGGCGGGACGTGCTCGAGCAGCACGTCGAACAGCGGGTCGAGGTTGTCGGCATCCGGAATCTGGCCGTCGGCGGGCGCGGTGGTGCTGGCCACCCCGGCCCGGCCGGAGGCGTACAGCGTAGGCAATCCCAGGGCGTGTTCGGCAGCGGCCTGCGCCTCGTCGTCAAGGTCACTGGCCACGTCGAGCAGCAGGTCGTGGCTGGCGTCGACCACCTCGGCGATGCGGGCGTCGGGCCGATCGGTCTTGTTGACCACCAGGATCACCGGCAGGTGCGCGGCCAGCGCCTTGCGCAGCACGAATCGGGTCTGCGGCAACGGCCCCTCGGACGCGTCGACCAACAGGACCACGCCGTCGACCATGGACAGCCCGCGCTCCACCTCCCCGCCGAAGTCGGCGTGACCCGGGGTGTCGATCACGTTGATGACGGTGACGGTTCCATCGGGGTGGTGGCGATGCACGGCCGTGTTCTTGGCCAGGATCGTGATGCCCTTTTCCCGCTCCAGATCCCCCGAGTCCATGACGCGCTCTTGCGCCTCACCGCGTTCCTGCAGGGCGCCCGACTGGCGGAGCATGGCGTCGACCAGAGTCGTCTTGCCGTGGTCTACGTGCGCGACGATGGCGACGTTACGAAAGTTCACCGGGCGATTCTGCCAGCGCACCCTGTCAATCGCGAAAACGTGAAGCCTAGAGCAATGAAGGTCACAGCCCCAGAGGGGACTCCGCGGAGAACCTCTCGAGCTCCTTGAGGTGCAGTTCGGTCAGCGACTGCAGACATTGCGCCGCCGTTTCGGTGAGCTGCAGCCGGATCACCCGCTGGTCGTCGCTGTCGCGGACCCGGGTGACCAGGCTGGCGGCTTCGGCGCGCTGGATCAGCTCTCCGGCGCTGTGGTGGCGCAACAGCAGGTAGTCCGCGATGTCGCCGACGGTTGGCCCACGCGAGTCGCTGTGGCCGCGCACCGCCAGTAGCAGCTGGTGCTGCGCGGGGGTGAGTCCGGCCGCTTGCGCCTGGTCGGCGCTCCACCGCTCAAAGCGCCGCAACCGCGTGCGGAACGCAAGCAGTCGGGAATAGACCTCGTCAGGCAGTGGCACGTCTGTAACTTTATGCCGAGCACCGCCGACGCGCCCAGCTCAGCTCAGCCTGCTCGGGAACCACGACTTCATCGTTGTTTCTAGGCGCCGCTGCGCACCAACTGATCGGGGCAGTACAACTGGGCGGCGATCCCCACGAACTGCGAGCCGTGCTCGGTCGTCAGGCCCGGGTTCCGGGCCTTGAGGCCCTCGAGCACCTGCGGGCTGGGCTGGCCCTCGGCGATCAAACCGCACACCATCTTCGCGGTGACGATGGCCTGGTCAGCGTTGTTGTAGGTGATGCCGGCCGCCCGCAAAGACACCAGGAAATTGGTGTCGGTCTCGGAGGGATCGGCCTGAGCCGGCGCCGCCAAGCAGACACAGCCGAGCGTGCCGAGCAACGCCGTGCGGATCCTCACCAGCCCCTCCGTTGCGGTCGTGAACCCATCGGCTGATTCCTCCTAGCGACGTCGCGGCTGCGGTAGACGATGTACGGCCGAAACAGATACCCGATCGGCGCGCTGAATGCGTGCACCAGACGAGTGAACGGCCACAGCGCGAACAATGTCAACGCAATCATGACGTGAACCTGGAAATACAGCGGCGCCTGCAGCATCAAATCGCCCCGCGGATCGAACGTGAAGATCGACCGGAACCAGACCGAGACCGTCTGGCGGTAGTCATGCGCCTCGCCGTAGGCGGTGGTGCCCATCAGGGTGCAACTCATCCCGGCCACCAGCGCACACACCAGCACCGCATACATCAGCTTGTCGTTGACGCTGGTGGCCTTGAACACCGAGCGCTCGGTGCGGCGACGGTAGATCAGCAACCCGACCCCGATCAGGGTGGCGATGCCGGCGGGCAGGCCCAGGACCAGCGCCTGCAGATGGTAGAGCTGGTCGCTCATGCCCAGCGCCTCGGTCCACGACTCCGGGACGAAGAGTCCCATGATGTGTCCTGCGATCACCACGAAGCTGCCGAAGTGGAACATCGGGCTGCCGATCCGCAGCAGCTTGGACTCATACAGCTGAGACGAGCGGGTGGTCCACCCGAACTTGTCGTACTTGTATCGCCACCAGGTGGCGACGCCGGCGATGGCCAGTACGAAATACGGCACGATGTCCCACCACAGCTCGGCGGGGTTGATCAGGGTGACGTCCGTCATCGGGTCGGCACCTTCGGCATCCCGAGCGAAACGGCTGCCGTGAAGGGTTGAAGCCCAACAGCTTCCGCGGGCGGCCCGGATGCCATCAGCTGACTCACGTTCTGCACCTCCTGATCGGTTGCCGAAGGGAGCGTCTCGCAGACTGCGCCCACGGCGAAGGCATACGGCGACTTCGCTTCACTCAACGCACGGTGCAGCACGTCGATCGGTGTGCGGTGCGCCAGCAGCAACCGACGGCCGGCCTGCGGATCCACCGTCGCGGCGAACTCCAGGACCACCGGCAGGTGGTCGGGCGCCTCCCCCACGGGCGGCTCGGCGCCGGCTTGGCGGTAGGCGGTGGCGAAGGCCAGCATCTGCATCCCGCGGTTGCGGGTGTCGCCACCGGTCCAGTAGGTCAGAAACATCGTCGAGCGCCGCCTCATGTCGAAGGTTTCGACGTAGTCGACTGCGGCCGTCATCGGGTCAGCTGCGCGCAGCGCGGCGACCGTGCGCCGCAACAGATTCGCCGTCGACGAGTCGGCGTGGGCCAGCAGTTCCTCCACGGTGTCGAGCCGCTGGGACAGCTGCTCGTCGGGGTAGGACAGCAGCAGCGACGCCGCCTGCCACACCGCCCGCTCGGCGGGTCCACCGGGCGGTCGTCGTAGGGAATGAATGAACCGCTTCACTGATGCTCCGGGAACATCTCCGGCACGGCCCGCTCCCCGCCACCCCAGTTGAGCAGGTTGGTCCGGCCCGGTGGCCGCTGCGCGTGCCCGTTTTCGACCAGATGGAACGATGTCTTCGCGACGTCATCAGAGCCGACGAATGGGTCCTCATACCCTTCAGGTCCGCCGGTGATCGAGCAGCCCATGTGTTCGAGGTCGTGCGCCTGCTGGCTGTAGGCGGTGGGAATGACGTAACGCTCTTCGTATTTGGCGATCGCGAGGAGCCGGTACATGTTGTACATCTCTTCCTCGGTCATGCCGACCGAGGCGGGTATGTGCGGTTGGGTCTCGCGGCCCAGACTGATGTCGCGCATGTAGGAGCGCATCGCTGCCAGCCGGCGCAGCACACCCTCGATCACGCCGGTGTCACCGGCGGTGAACAGCTCGGCGAGGTAGGCCATCGGGATACGCAAGGCGGACAGCGCCCCGAACAGGTTGCCCAGGTCTTCGCCGTCGTGCCCGTCGCGGCCGACGGCATCGACCACCGGGGACAGCGGCGGGATGTACCAGACCATCGGCATGGTCCGGTACTCCGGATGCAACGGCAATGCCACCTTGTAAGTGTTGATCAACGCGTAGATGGGCGAACGCTGCGCGGCCTCGATCCAGGCGTCCGAGATCCCCTCAGCGCGTGCGCCCGCGATCACCTCCGGGTCGGTCGGGTCCAGGAACACGCCGCGCTGCGCCTCATACAGGTCAGTGTCGTTGTCGACCGAAGCCGCCTCGAGCACCTTGTCGACGTCGTAGAGCACCAAGCCGATGTAGCGCAGTCGGCCGACGCAGGTCTCCGAGCACACCGTCGGCAAGCCGACTTCGATACGCGGGTAGCAGAAATGGCACTTCTCGGCCTTGCCGGTCTTGTGGTTGAAATACACCTTCTTGTACGGGCAGCCCGAAACGCACAGCCGCCAGCCACGACAGCGGTCCTGGTCGACCAGCACGATGCCGTCTTCTTCACGCTTGTAGATGGCCCCGGTGGGGCAAGACGCCACGCACGACGGATTCAGGCAATGCTCACAGATCCGCGGCAGGTAGAACATGAAGGTCTCTTCGAACTCGCTTTTGACCTGGTCACTGACCTTCGCCAGAATCGGGTCGTTGACCAGGGTCTCCGGCGCCCCGGCGAGATTGTCGTCCCAGTTGGGTCCCCACTGGATCTTCATCGGCTCGCCGGTGATCGAACTCTTCGGTGCCGCAACCGGAATGGTGTCGCCCAACGGGGCAGCGGTCAGGTTCTCGTAGTCGTAGGTCCACGGCTCGTAGTAGTCCTTCAAGCCGGGCAGGTTGGGGTTGGCGAAGATGCTCAACAGCTTGTGGAGCCGGCCGCCGGCCAGCAGATGCAGCCGGCCTTTGCGGTCCAGCGTCCAACCGCCCTTCCAGCGATCCTGGTCTTCATAGGTCCGTGGATAGCCACCGCCGGGGCGCGTTTCGACGTTGTTGAACCAGACGTACTCGGTGCCCTCACGGTTGGTCCAAGCCTGTTTGCAGGTCACCGAACAGGTATGGCAGCCAATACATTTGTCCAGGTTCATCACCATGGCCATCTGCGCCATTACTTTCATCGTGCTAATACCTCACGTCCTGGCTGCGGCGCCGCACCACCGTCACCTCGTCGCGCTGATTGCCGGTCGGTCCCAGGTAGTTGAATGCGAACGCGTGCTGGCCGTAGCCACCGGCCAAGTGGCTGGGCTTGACCCGGATCCGGGTCAACGAGTTGTGGGTGCCGCCACGTTTGTTGTTGGTCTCGGCCCGCGGAGTGTCAACGGTGCGCTCCTGGACGTGGTAGACGAACACCACCCCGTCCGGCATCCGCTGACTGACGATCGCGCGGCCGACGAAGACGCCGTTGACGTTGACGGCTTCGATCCAATCGTTGTCCTTGACACCGATTTTCGCGGCGTCGCCCGGGCTCATCCACATGGTCGGGCCGCCGCGCGAGAGCGACAGCATGTACAGGTTGTCCTGGTAGGTGGAGTGGAACGACCACTTCGAGTGCGGAGTCAGGTACCGCACGGTGATCCCGATGCCGTCACCGGTCTCGCCGAGTTCGGGGGCGTCGAAGAGCCGCGCCATGTCCAGCGGCGGACGGTAGACCGGCAGATGTTCGCCGAGTTCCTCGATCCAGTCGTGCGCGGTGTAGAAGTGCATCCGGCCGGTCAGGGTGTGGAACGGCTTGAGGCATTCGATGTTGATCGTGAACGGGGCGTACCGCCGTCCCCCGGTCTCGCTGCCGGACCACTCCGGGCTGGTGACCACCGGCACCGGCCGCGCCTGGGTGTCGGCGTAGGTGATCCGTTTTTCCTCACTGCCCTCGGACAGGTGCGCCAGTCGCTGTCCGGTGCGTTTCTCCAGCTCCCGGAAGCCCTCCGTCGCGATTCTGCCGTTGGTGGTGCCCGACAGCGCCAGTACCGTGTCGGCCATCCGGGTGGCGGTGGTGAGCGCGGGGCGCCCGGCGCCGGCGCCGGATTTCATCACCCCGAACTTGGCGGCCAATTCCTCGACCTCTTCGTGCGGAAACACGGTGTAGCCCTTGGTGGTCATCCCCAGGGTGTCCACCAGCGGGCCAAGTGTCTGCCACATGTCACCGATGGCGGTGTAATCACGCTCCACCACAGTCACTTTGGGCATGGTCTTGCCGGGAATCGGCGTCTCGCCGTTGCGCAGCCAGTCACGCTCGGTGCCGTCGGGGTAGGCCATCGCATCTGCGGTGTCGTGCTGCATGGCCGTCAGCACAACGTCTTTGCGGACGCCAAGGTGCTTGACCGCCAATGCGCTGAACGTTCGGGCGATCGCACCGAACGCTTCGTAGTCGCTGCGGGTCTCCCAGGGCGGGTCTATCGCCGCGCTGAACGAGTGCACGTAGGGGTGCATGTCGGTCGACGACAGGTCGGCCTTCTCGTACCAGGTGGCGGCCGGCAGCACGACGTCGGACATCAGCGTGGTGGATGTCATCCGGAAGTCGATCGACATGAGCAGATCGAGCTTGCCCTCGGGGATGTCATTGGACCAGTTGACATCCTGCGGCTTCACGCCGCCGGCGGGCACCTCGCCCAGCACGCTGGCGTCGGTGCCCAGCAGGTGCTTGAGGAAGTACTCCCCGCCCTTGCCAGACGCACCGATGAGGTTGGCCCGCCACACCGTGAGCACACGCGGCCAGTTCACCGGGTCGTCCGGATCGGTGACCGACAGCTTCAAATCACCGGCTGCGAGTTGCTCGGCGACGTATTCTCCCGCGTCCCGTCCTGCTGTGTCGGCCTCGTCGGCCACATCCAGACTGGAGCGGTCGAACTGCGGGTAGAACGGGCTCCAGCCCATCGCGGTGGCCGACGCCAGGATGTCCATGGTGTGTCGTCCGTCGAATCGGCCGCGCCCGAGCGGGGTGGTCAGCTTCTCCGCCCCGTACGCGTCATAGCGCCATTGGTCGGTGTGGGCATACCAGTAGGAGGTGCCCGGCACCTGACGCGGCGGGCGCGTCCAGTCGCTGCCGGCAGCCATCGTCTGCCAGCCGGTCAGCGGACGCACCTTCTCCTGGCCGACGTAGTGCGCCCAGCCGCCGCCGTTGCGTCCCATCGAGCCGGTGAGCATCAGCAGCGCGAGTACCGCCCGGTAGGTGGCGTCGCCGTGGAACCACTGGCAGATGCCGCTGCCCATGATGATCATCGACCGGCCGCCGGATTCTTCTGCGTTGCGCGCGAATTCGCGCGCAATCCGGATCGCCTGGGCGGCCGAGACCCCGGTGATCGACTCCTGCCACGCCGGGGTGTTGACCTGTGTGCCGTCGTCGTAGCCGGTCGGCCATTCGCCGGGCAGCCAGGGCCGTCGTACCGAGTAGTTGGCCAGCATCAGGTCGAACACCGTGCAGACCAAGTGCTCACCGACCTGGCGCACCGGCACCCCGCGCTGCACGACGGTGCCGTGACCGGTCACGGTGTCGAAGCCGGGCAGTGAGACCAGTGCGGCGGGCTGATCGCCGTTGAGGAGCTTCGGGTTCTTGACGGTCAATGCCGGCCGCAGCTCGCCCAGGTCCAGGTTCCACTTGCCGATGCCATCGTCGCCCCAGCGGAAGCCCAACGAGCCATGGGGTACCACCACGGTGTCGGTGGCCTCATCCAACAGGGCCGGTTTGAACGCCGCGTTCTCGACGTCCGCCAGTTCCCCGCCCAGGTCGGCGGCGGTCAGGTTCTTTCCGGGAACCAGTCGCCCGTCACGCTCTTCCAGCTTGATCAGGAACGGCAGGTCGGTGTAGCGACGCACGTAGTCGGTGAAGAACGGCACCTCCTGCTTGACGTAGCACTCGGTGAGGATGACGTGGCCCATCGCCATGGCCAGTGCGCCGTCGGTGCCGGCCGCACACGGCATCCACTCGTCGGCGAACTTGGTGTTGTCGGCATAGTCCGGGCTGACGGTGACCACCTTGGTGCCGCGGTAACGGACCTCGGCCATCCAGTGCGCGTCAGGCGTGCGGGTGATCGGGACATTGGAGCCCCACATCATCAGGTAGGCCGCATCCCACCAGTCGCCGGATTCCGGCACATCGGTCTGATCGCCGAACACCTGGGGTGAGGCCACCGGCAGGTCGGCGTACCAGTCGTAGAAAGACGTCATCACCCCGCCGAGCATCTGGATGAAGCGTGACCCGGCGGCGAACGACACCATCGACATCGCCGGAATCGGAGAGAACCCCGCCACCCGGTCCGGGCCGTAGGTCTTGATCGTGTGTACATGGGCGGCAGCGATCATCTCGGTGGCTTCGGCCCAGCTCACCCGTACCAGACCGCCCATACCGCGGGCCTGCTGGTAGCGCCGGCGACGCTCGGGGTCGGCCTGAATGTCCGCCCAGGCCAGCACCGGATCGCCCAGGCGCGCCTTGGCCTCCCGGAACATCTCGACCAGCGCCCCCCGCGCATAGGGGTAGCGCACCCGGGTGGGCGAGTAGGAGTACCAGGAGAACGAAGCGCCTCGCGGGCAGCCGCGGGGCTCATATTCGGGGCGGTCCGGGCCCACCGAGGGGTAGTCGGTGGCCTGGTTCTCCCAGGTGATGATGCCGTCCTTGACGAAGATCTTCCAGGAACACGACCCGGTGCAGTTGACGCCGTGGGTGGACCGCACCACCTTGTCGTGACTCCAGCGGTCCCGGTAGAACAGATCGGCCTCGCGTCCGCCCCGGCGGGTGACGGTGCGCAGGTCCGGCGAGACCTGGCCCCGGGTGAAGAACCGGCCGCTGCGTTCCAGCAGTTCCTCGAGTGGGCCACCGATTCCGGGCGGTCGCGCTGCGCGTGTCATTACGGATTCTCCTTCGCGGGTCGCCGCGCTCCGACGGATTTCAGGAGGCCGGAGCCGCCGCCGCACGCCATAACAGCCCGAAACACCAGCGTAGCGGGATATATCGCCCGACGACCTAATCCTCCGGCAAGAATTAACAGAGCCTTTTCACCAGAGTGCCCGAGCCAGCTCCGGCAGCCAAGCTCGATCAGCAGGTACCCAGTCAACGTCCGGTAGTTGTACAGCCGTCACCCAGCGAAGGGCTTGATGGTCATGGGGCTGGGGCTCGCCGCGCATCAGACTGACCAGGTAGGCGCGCAAGGTCATCGCCGTGTCCAGCACCACGTCAGCGCCGAGGCGCTCCCCCACCGTGATGGCACCCGGGTCCAGCCCCAGCTCTTCGCCGAGTTCGCGGGCCAACGCGGCGGGCTCACTCTCGCCGGGCATGACCTTGCCGCCGGGCAGTTCCCAGCGACCGGCCAGCTCTGGCGGGCGGCGCCGCTGCGCGATCAGCACCGTGCGCCCGGCCGCGGTCTCGGCGAGGACGGCTCCGGCGACGACGATCTGAGGCGACATGGCGTGTGAGGCTATACCGTCCTACCGTCGGGTATGGCTTTGTTGACTGACGATCAGGTGAATGCGGCGCTGCCCGAGCTCGAAGGCTGGGAGCTCGCCGACGGAACGCTGCGGCGCTCGGTCAAGTTCGGCTCTTTTCTGGCCGGCATCGACGCGGTGCGTCGGGTCGCCGAACGTGCCGAAGCGGCCGATCACCACCCCGACATCGATATCCGCTGGCGAACTGTGCTGTTCGTGCTGGTCACGCACTCCGAAGGCGGGATCACCGACAAGGATGTGGCGATGGCGGGCGAGATCAACCGGGTTCTCGCGGCGTGACCCGCGTGGTCGCCATCCAGCCCAAGGTGACCAGCGCGCCGACGATGTAAACCAGGCCGGCCCATGCCAGATACCACGGCCGGCCGTCCTGCCAGATCGTCGGCTGGAAGAAGCTCAGCAGCCACGGCACGCCGATGAGGGTGAGCGTAAGCCAGACCCAACCCAGGGTGCGGGCGCCCGGGCGATCCGAGGACGGCCCGTAGAACAGCCAGATCATCAGGGGCAGCAGCCACACCCAGTGATGGGTCCAGGAGATCGGTGACGCCAGCAGCCCGAACAGCTCGACGACCAGCAGCGAGCCCAGGACGTCGGGTCCGGTGGGAGTACTGTTCAGCGCCCGCCAGGCGAGCACGGCCAGCACCGCGGTGACGACGATCGCGACCAGCACCGGCGGGCTGTAACCGGCGTCGTGTCCAAGGATGCGGGAGATCCCGCCCCGCCAGGACTGGTTGAACGACGTTCCGATCGGGCCTACCCGGTGAGCGTCGCCCAGCAACTCGGTGAAGTAGCGGCGGGCCTGATCACCGGTGGCCCACACCGACACCGCGATGGTGCCGGCGAACACCACGGCCGAGAACACCGCGGCGGCCCAGCGCCGCGCTCCGGCCAGATAGACCCCGGCGATCGCCGGGGTCAGCTTGACCCCGGCGGCCAGTCCGACCAACAGCCCCGACACCCACCACCGCCGGCTGTAGACCGCGTAGAGCACCGCCAGCACCAGGATCACGTTGATCTGGCCGTAGTCGAAGGTGCTGCGCAACGGTTCGGTCCAGATCCCGGCTGCCGTCCACAACATCGCGGCCCGGCGGTTCAGCGAGGCTCGACGAAGGAGAGGCGAAGCTGGAACCGCCGCATCAATTCCGCGGTTCAGCGAGGCTCGACGAAGGAGAGGCGAAGCTGGAACCGCCGCATCAATTCCGCGGTTCAGCGAGGCCGACCCGCCGAGCAGTCGCTGGCACAGCCGCACCACGCCGTACAGCGCGGCCATCGTGCCGATCTGCCACAAGAGCGCGACCAACCCGAACGGCAGGAAATGCAGCGGGTAGAACACCACCGCGGCGAACGGCGGGTAGGTGAACGGCAG
Source organism: Mycobacterium sp. UM_WGJ (assembly GCF_000455125.1). GTDB lineage: Bacteria > Actinomycetota > Actinomycetes > Mycobacteriales > Mycobacteriaceae > Mycobacterium. The sequence continues at coordinate 101,406 of NZ_AUWR01000012.1, read as the reverse complement.
CGGGAAGTCCGGGGTCTGGTCGGCGTAGACGTAGTCATACAGCGCGCCGGGCTGTGTCAGCGCGGCCGCGCCGCTGATGTAGACGTGCAGGTCGACGAAGTTTGCGCCGTGTGGAGTGAGGTAGGTCCACGCGAGTCGCGCCGCGATGCTGACAACCAGCAGCAAGGGTGCCCACGCAGTCAGGCGAGTCGTCAGCGAACGCGCAGGCGGGGTGTCGAGGGTGGTGTCTACCGGCACAACATTAGCGAACGGGCGCCAGATCACCGTCGCGGTTCGGCTCCGTAACGGTTCTATAAATGACACACGTGTCACTTGAGCCTCACCAGCAACAAGCTAGCTTCAGTTTTCAGCAAGCCATTGCCGACGATTGGGGAAGTCATGTCGCGCCTCCGGACGCTGTTCGCCACCACGCATTTCACGACGCAGCGTGCCACCGCCGCCAAAGCGGCCGTCGCAGCCGGGTCATCGGCCCTGCTGGTCTTCGGCAGCCTGGGGGTGGCCAGTGTGGCCACAGCCGACCCGGCCATGCCGGCGCTTCCGTTGCCCACCGCCGGATTTCCCGGGCTGCCCGCCATCGAGCAGTTGAGCCCGGTGATCCAGCAGGCCGCCGCCGACCCCGCCGGGGCGACCTCGCTGCTGATGGCCGCGGCCGCCGCGTTCACCGGCAACTCCAACACGCCCGCCGGCGCGCGGCAGGTGGCCGACTCGGTGGCGCAGTTCGTGCAGTCGCCGCCCGAGGCCCTGCCGAGCAATCACGTGCCGACGGCCGGATCAGCCCCCGGACTGGTGGCCCACCTGCCCAGCGGCGTCGACCCGGCCAAATCGGTGGGACCGATGCCGCAGGCCGCACCGAATGCGCCCGAAGCCCTGCCCGCGCCCGCCGAGGCCCTCCCCGACGCGGCCCCGGCAGCCCCCGAAGCCGCCTTCATCGCCCCGGCACCCGACGCGGCCACGGCTGCCACGGCGGCCACTCCCGGATTCGGCCCCGACGCCCCGCCGACCCAGGACTTCATGTACCCCTCCATCGGCCAGAACTGCCAGGCCGACGGCGGCAACGTCATCGCCACTGCGCTGTCGGTGGCCGGCCCGGCCACGATTCCGACCCCCGGCCCCAAGCCCGGCCAGACCGCCTACGTGTTCACCGCCATGGGAACCCCCGGCCCGGCCGAGACGCAGAAGCTGCCGCTGAACGTCACGTGGGTGAACCTGACCACCGGCAAGTCCGGGAGCGCCACCTTGCAGCCGCGCACCGACATCAACCCCGAGGGGCCGACGACGCTGACGGCGATCGTCGACACCGGTTCGGGCAGCATCATGTCGACGATCTTCGGTCAGGTCAGCACCAAGGACCACCAGTGCAACTTCCTGCCCACCATCGGCTCCACCGTGGTGCCCTGACCAGCTGATTCTGCGCGTCGACCCCGGTCCGAGCGGCGATAAGGTTGTGGCCATGACCGTCCCCCGCACGTCGGCGACGTGGACGTTGTTGATCGGCTTGGCTGCCATGTTGGTCCTGGCGATGAGCGGTTGCGCCGGGGGCCGGAACTCGGCGGAACGGTCGCCGTCGGATGCCGCGGTGTCCGCGCCGGCGCCGATGAGCCCGCCGAATCAAACCGTGCAACGGGATGTCGTGACCACCGGCAGCCTCAACATCGCGGTGACCGACGTCGGCGGGTCGGTGGACCGGCTCATCGATCTGGCCACCGGGCTCGGCGGCCGCGTCGATGACCGCACCGAAAGCACGGCCCCGGGTCGTTCCCACACCGCCGAGCTCACCCTGCGCATACCGTCAGCAAAGGTCGATGAGTTCCTCGACGGTGCAAGGCAACTCGGGGATGTCTCGTCGATCGCGTTGCGGCACGACGACGTCACCGGGCAGCGTGTCGACCTCGATGCGCGGGTTGCTGCCTTGCAGGCGTCGGTGGACCGGTTGACCTCGCTGATGAAGTCCGCCTCCACCACGGCCGATCTGCTGCAGGCCGAGAAGGAGCTGACGTCACGGCAGGCCGACCTCGACAGCCTGCGGGCGCAGCGCACCCAACTCGGCGACCAGATCAGCTACGCGACACTCACCGTTTCGCTGGCCTCCGAGTTCGAGTCGACCGCACCCGGATTCGTCGCGTCGGTTCGCCACGGCTGGCATGCCCTGCTGTCGTTCACCCACGGCCTGGTCTCGGTCGCAGGCTTCCTACTGCCCTGGCTGCCGGTGATCGTGGTGATCGCGGGCGTCGTGATGGTCCTGCGCCGCAGGACCCGACGTCGGCGTCAGTAGGCCATGAACAAGATGGCGTCCCGGTCATAGTTCATGCCGGGATGCGCATCCGCAAGGTGCTTCTGGGTCAGGTCGACCAGATCGTCTTCGTCTTTGCCGACGATCGCCTCGCCACACGGACAGTTCAGGTGAGTTTTCATGTCGTCGCCTTTCCCTTACTGACTTGGGCCTGTTTCGCAGCCAATTTCTGGGCCTTCTTGGTGGACCGCACCTGCTGCAACGACGACGCGTCCACGACGTCAGCGATCGACAGGTGTGTTCCAGGCTCACCGTATGCCCCGGCAGCCTCCCGCCACCCCGACGGGGTCACGCCGTACTGCTTGCCGAGCAGGGCCAGAAAGATCCGGGCTTTCTGCTCCCCGTAGCCGGGCAGTGCCTTGAGGCGTTTCAACACCTCGGCGCCGTCGGGCTCACCGGCGGTCCACAATGCGGTCGCGTCGCCGTCGTACTGCTCGACCACCGCTTTGGCGAGCGCTTGAACCCGGCCCGCCATCGACCCCGGAAACCGGTGCACCGCAGGCTTTTCAGCGAACACTGCGGCGAACTCGTCCGGGTCGCGTGCGGCGATGTCGTGCGGGTCCAGTCCGCCCATCCGTTGCGCGAGCTTCTGCGGGCCGGCGAACGCGACCTCCATCGGAATCTGCTGATCGAGCAGCATTCCGACCAGCAGCGCGAACGGGTCTCCCGAGAGCAGCTCGTCAGCCTCGGGGTCTTGAGTGAGGCAGAGTTTCGGAGTCACCAACCACCTCTCGACAAGGAGCGGACGGTCCAACGTCCGCGTTACACCACTGAGAGAGATGGTAGCCATCCTCGAATGCGTGACACTGCCGTCCCGCTTTTTCGGACCGGTCCCGCACCCCCAGGACCGCAACCACGGAGATAGGAGCATTCGACCTGAAGCCCCCTTGGGGGAGCGCACAGTTGGTCATGGCCGGTCTGCACTCACTCGGGGTCTTCGTCATCCCAGATGCTCTGGTTCGGCCTCAAACCACCGGGTGCATACGGGCCGGTGTTGAGCGAAGCGCAGGTCCCGAACGGGCCGACCCAGCTACCGCTTTCCGGGCAGTAGGTCCGGCTCCCGAAATCGTCAGAGCACAACCGGGCATCGAAGCAATACGGCTCAATCGGATCTGCGCCGGCGACCGCAGCCGGTGTAATGGCGACAGCGGCCATGGCTGTGAGGATCAACCCGGTAAGCAAACGTTTCATAACCGTCTACGCCCATCCTTCGAAGTAGCCACGCTCTGCCCCGCGGCCCAGCAGGTACCGCAACCCTGCATCAAAACAGAGCTGCCGTCGACTTTCCTCTGATGCGGTTAACCATGCCTCCCGCTTGACCTGGCCGGCCTCCTCGATCATCCACCCCAAAGCTCGACTCGGCCTGGCTGCTAGCTGATCGCGTTTGGCGACCCGAGCCCTGCCGCGCATGGGTGACCTCCGACGCTTGTCGGACCCAAGGTTCACAATCGCGGGCACCCCCATGAGCGCGAAAGAGGCCCACCAGATGCTCAGAGCTATTGCCGCCCTAGTCCTTACCGCCGCAGGGCTGACACTGCTGCCGGCACCGCACGCTGAAGCCGTACCCTGCCTGCACCGAGGCAGGCAGCACGTCACCCAGCACGCCAACGGAAACACCGACGCCGACTCGCGACGGCACGTCCTACTCGGTGAGCGTCCGACGTGCAGCACCGACGGGGGCTCCAAGGACACCGACGACACCTGGACGCGTCGACAAGATGACATCGACCGAGAACGTCACCGCTGGTGAAGACCGTCCGCAGCGATAAGAACTGCCCCGGGCCCCGCGAACTGACCTGTCGCCGGCGGCCCGGCCCTTACCTGTCGAGGCCTGGTCGACCCGTGGGGTCCACCCCAGCCGACCAAAACGTTCCGGTGGTCTGTGTCAGTGGCGTGTGCAACGGTAGAGGCCATATCCAGCGAACGCACCCCTGCAGGAGAAGGACCATGAGACGTGTAGCGGCAGCACTGTTCACCGCGGTGGTTTCCGCCGTAGCCCTGGCCGCCACGGCCGGGGCGATACCGGAGCAGGGCACCCCGGAGTTCGACACGTACATGCAAGGCCTGGAGCGCAACGGGTTCAACCTCAATCCCGACACCGCCTGGCGCGTAGCGCATCAGGCGTGCGAAGGCGGACTTCCCGGCTTCATCGGGTGGGAACTCATGGCACAAGGAGTCGTCGGGCCCGGAGCGGACCAGCGGCTGATGGACGTGGCCCGCAAATACGCCTGCCCGGTGCAGTAACTGCCCGAACTAGCCGCTCTTGCGGCGGAACTCCCGGCGGCTCTCCACCGGTCCGTGCGACCGCGACTGCTTGGCGCCGCCGTCCTTATGGTCGGAGCCGCCCGCCGCCTTCGCCTTCTTACGCTCCAGCGCCTCCCGGAACTTGCGCTTGTTCTCGTCTGCGGCGGAATCTGATTCGGGCATACCCGGGAGCCTAGCTCAGCGCCGGGCATACCGGTGGGAGATGTTCAGCGCACTCCCGGCGGCATGCCGTAGAGGTGCTGGATCGGCAGTGTCACCAGCACGCGGCGGTCGGTCACCATAGCCTGGCGGTACTCGTCCCAGTCCGGATGCTCCCCGGCGATATTGCGGTACAACGCAATCAGTGCCTCGACGGTGTCGTCATCGGGCGCAGCGGCCGGCGGCGTCAGCTGGGCATCTCCCTCGGCGACGGCATAAGACCAGCCGTCGTCGGAATCGACCAGCAGCGACGCTCTGGGGTCACGGCGCAGATTGCGGGTTTTGGCCCGCGGTTCGGTGACCGACACCTGCACCACCAGCGACCGCGGGTCGAAGTAGTACTTCACGTTCGACAGTTGGGGGCGTCCGTCTTTCTTGAGGGTGGCCAAGACGCCGAGCGAGTTCCCGCTGATCAACGCAAGCAACTTGTCGTCGAATACCTGGCGTCCCATGATCGAAGCCTACCGACGTGTCCGCTTATTGCCAGCGTTGTTCCACCGATTGGAGGCCGTCTCATGACCCGGTATGCCCTGTTTCTGCGCGGCGTGAATGTCGGCGGGGTCAACCTCAAGATGGCCGAGGTCGCTGCCGCGCTGACCGCTGCCGGATTCTCCGAGGTCCGCACCCTGCTGGCCAGCGGCAACGTGCTGCTGGACTCGCCCGCCGATGCCGCGGCGGTGCGCGCGACCGCCGAGGCAGCGTTGCGGAAGCGCTTCGGCTATGAGGCCTGGGTGCTGGTCTACGACGTAAACACCGTGCGCGACATCGTGGCGGCGTATCCCTTCGAACCTGAGGTCGCAGGCGTGCACTCCTATGTCACGTTCGTCGCCGACGACGCGGCGCTGACCGAATTGGCGAAACTGGCAGCAGATGCCGACGACAAGATCGCCCCCGGTGGCGGGGTGATGTACTGGCAGATCCCCAAGGGCGACACCCTGACCAGCGCTGTGGGCAAGACGATGAGCAACAAGCGGTACAAATCCGCCACCACCACCCGCAACCTGCGCACGCTGAACAAAATGCTGCGCTGAGCCGCACACCGGTAAGGTCGCAGGCGTGAGCCAGGCACACAAAGTCACCCTGACCGGGGTCTCCGAAACCGCGTTGCTGACCTTGAACGCTCGGGCCAGAGAGGCCCGCCGTCCCGACGGGATCATCGAAGACCCGATGGCGATCAGCCTGGCCGAGTCGATCGACTTCGACTTCGCGAAATTCGGGCCGACGCGCCAGGACATCGCGCTGCGCGCCTTGGCCTTCGATGAGCAGACCCGCCAATTTCTGCGCCAGCACCCGTCGGGCACCGTGGTGGCCCTGGCCGAGGGTTTGCAGACCAGCTTCTGGCGGGTGAGCGCGAGCGTGCCCGACGCCGCGTTCCGCTGGCTCACCGTCGATCTCCCGCCGATCATCGACATCCGCGCCCGGCTGCTGCCGGCGTCGCCGCAGATCTCGGTGTGCGCCCAATCCGCGTTGGACTACAGCTGGATGGACCAGGTCGATCCGGACAAGGGCGTGTTCATCAGCGCCGAGGGCCTGCTGATGTACCTGCAGCCTGAGCAGTCGCTCGGGCTGATCGCCGAGTGTGCCCGCCGCTTCCCGGGCGGGCGGCTGCTCTTCGATGTGCCGCCGCCGTTGATGGCGATGCTGATCCGCCGCGGGGTGTGGACCTCGCTGCGGTACAAGGCGCCGCCGATGCCGTTCAACCTCTCGGTGAGCGAGGCTGCTGATCTGGTGAACACCATGCCCGGCATCCGGGCCGTTCGAGATCTGCCGTTGCCGGCCGGGCGCGGTTGGCTGTTCAACACCCTGCTCTCGAGCGCCTACCGGCTGCGCGTCCTGGATCCGGTCCGTCCGTCCCTGACCCTGCTCGAATTCGGCTAAGAAGCACCGCTTCCGGCGCTGTCGAAGGCCGTGTCGAGGTAGCGCAGCGCATCGGCCTTGCCTAAACCGACCGCGCGGGCCGTGGCCACGAAAGCGGCCGCCGCCTGGGTCATGGCCGCCTCGGCCGGGTCGCTGCTTGCCACGAAGGTGCCGAATCGGCCTCGCGTTTCGACGACGCCACCGGCCTCCAGCTCGCGGTAGGCGCGTGCGACGGTGTTGACCGCCAAGCCCAGTTGCTTCGCCAGTTCGCGCACCGTCGGCAGCCGGGTTCCCGCGGGCAGTGATCCGGCCCGGACCGCCTCGATCAGCGCAACCCTGATCTGCTCGAACAGCGGCACGTCGGCATGCACGTCGGTTACCAGCAGGTCGGCAAAGTCCATTTGGCCAGTATCCCGCTATCTTGGTGGCGTGCGGGTGGTGGTGTTCAGTGGCGCAGGGATCTCAGCAGAGAGCGGGATACCTACCTTCCGTGACGACGAGAAGGGCCTCTGGTCGCAGTACGACCCTTACGAGGTCTCCAGCATCGACGGCTGGAATCGACAGCCAGAGCTGGTCTGGGGCTGGTATGTGTGGCGCTGCCAGCTGGCCCGCCGCTATGAGCCGAACCTGGGCCACACCGCGATCGCGGATTGGGAACAGCACGCCGACGTCCAGGTCATCACCCAGAACGTTGACAATCTGCACGAGCGCGGCGGCAGTTCCTCGGTTCACCATCTGCACGGCCGGATGTTCACCTTCCGCTGCTCGGACTGCGAGCAACCGCACGACACGCAGCTGCCGGAGCTGGCAGAGCCGGTACTCGAAATCATGCCCCCGCAGTGCGAGTGCGGCGGCTTGATCCGCCCGGACGTGGTGTGGTTCGGCGAACAGCTACCCGACGAGCCGTGGAACGCAGCGGTCGAGGCTGTCGACGCCGCCGATGCGCTGATCGTGGTCGGCACATCCGGCGTGGTCTACCCGGCGGCCAGCCTGCCCGAACGAGCGCTGGAACTGGGCAAGACCGTCATCCAGGTGAACCCGGAGCCGACGCCGCTGTCGGAGCGGGCCACGGTGTTTCTGCAAACCACCGCCTCGGCAGCACTGCCGGGAATGGCACAGCGGCTGCCGTTCCTGTTGGGCTGACGCTGATTCAGGCCGGGCGGCTGGCCGAGCCCAGGGCGAACTCCGATACCGGCACCGGGGCCCATGCCGGGAATTGATGCCCGCGCCGCGCCCGGTCGACGACGAAGCCGGCAGCGGTGATCATCTGCTCGGTCTCGCGGTGGGTGTGGCAGTTGCCGAACAGTCGGGGCCAGAAGGTGGCGTCGGCCAGCCGTTGCAGCCCGCCGCGCACCCCGGCGCTGGCGACATGCTCGAAGTAGCGCAGCTCGCCGCCGGGCTTCAGCAATGCGAACAGCTGACGCAGCACTTCCTCGGGACGGTCGACCGAGCACAAGACCAGCGAGCACACGATCGCGTCGAACCGCTCCCCGGAGTCCAGGGCCTCGACGGTGCTCGCCAGCACGGTGATCGGCACCGGCGCCGCCGCCGCGGCAGACACGGCGGCATCCCGCAGCCGTGACTCCGGTTCGGGGGCCACCACCTCGGTCACGGTGTCGGGGTAGAAGCCGAAGTTGCTCCCAGTGCCGGCTCCCACCTCCAGCACACGCCCGGACAGACCTTCCAGGTTCTCCCGGCGGCGGTCCCGCAACCAGTCGGTCTCGCGGCTGGACATGAAGGTCCAGATCCGGGCGAACAGCGGGTTGTCCAGGGTGTCCGATGCGCTCATGGCAGCCACCCTAGCCGGGCGCAGCGGAGGCGCACACAGCTCCTGCAGCGCCGGCCGCACCAAACGCTACCGGCCAGTAATATTGCCACCATTTCCCGAAACGTGACTCAATGATTCCTTAATAGCGGCCCATAGGCTCAGGGTCATGTGGATCGACGACTCAAGTGCCGACGTCATCAAGGTCGACTTCGAGGCCCTGTACCACGGCGATTTCCTCGTCGAGGGCGACACCTCGGAGCAGGTCGAAGGCTTGCATTCGCTGGCCAGCTGATTGATCGGCGCCGCGACAGCGGCGCCTTTCACGGTCACGCTGTTGCGTGGCGATGGCCGCCCCCTGTAAGCGGGCCGCCCTCTTTGAGTCATCCCATTTCTCTGACATTCAGACTCGGTTCGGCCGTGCCGTAAACGGACAACGCCGAACGTGTAATCAGGCCGGAAAATCTGCGGATTTCCGGCCTGATCGCACGTTCGGCGTCGTTAAGCCCTCAGCCGCCCTCGTCAGGCGACGTTCTCCTCGTCGTCGTCCTCGACCATGTTGCCCAGCCGTCCGAGGATGATCTCCTCGGCCTCGGACACCATCCGCGACACCAGCTCGTCGACGGTCGGAATGTCGTTGATGAGCCCCATCGCGGTGCCCACCGTCCAGATCCCGGCGTCGACGTCGCCTTCGTCGAAGACGCGGCGGCCGCGCACACCGGCCACCAGCTCTTGGACGTCGGGGAACTGACCGCCGTTGTTGAGGATCTCGACCACCTCGCGGGACACCGCGTTGCTAGCCACCCGGGCGGTGTTGTGCAACGACCGGAAGATCAGCTCGGTGCCGCGCTCGTCGCCGGCGACGATCGCTTCCTTGACGTTCTGGTGGATGCAGGACTCCACGGTGCACATGAACCGCGAGCCCATGTTGACGCCGTCGGCACCCAGGGCCAGCGCCGCGACCAGGCCGCGGGCGTCGGCGAAACCGCCGGAGGCGATCATCGGGATCTCGATCTGCGCCGCGGCGGCCGGGATCAGCACCAGGCCCGGGATGTCGTCCTCACCCGGGTGGCCCGCACATTCGAACCCGTCGATGCTGATGCCGTCCACGCCCAGGCTCTGCGCCTTGACCGCGTGCCGCACCGAGGTGCACTTGTGCAGCACCTTGATTCCGTTGTCGTGAAACATCGGCAGATGCGGCGCCGGGTTGGATCCGGCGGTCTCGACGATCTTGATGCCGGCGTCGACGATCACCTGGCGGTACTCGTCGTAGGGCGGCGGGTTGATCGCCGGGAGGATGGTCAGGTTCACCCCGAACGGCTTGTCGGTGAGATCCCGGGTCTTGGCGATCTCGTTGGCCAGGTCGGCCGGCGTCGGCTGGGTGAGCGCGGTCAGGAAACCCAGCGCCCCGGCGTTGGCGACCGCGGCCACCAGCTCCGCGCGACCCACCCACTGCATGCCGCCTTGGGCGATGGGATGCTCGACCCCGAACGTCTCGGTGAACTTCGTTGTAATGGCCATAAGGACTCCTAGCTCTGCTTAATGCTCTTCGCGCAGGAACTCATCGGGGTGCCATCCGGATGGCACCGTCGAGGCGGATGACCTCGCCGTTGAGCATCGGGTTGTTGATGATGTGCTCGGCCAGGGCGCCGTACTCGTCGGGGTCACCGAGCCGCGACGGGTGCGGCACCTGCGCACCCAGCGACTTCTGCGCCTCCTCGGGCAGCGAGCCCAGCAGCGGCGTCTTGAACAGGCCCGGAGCGATGGTGCAGACCCGGATCAGTTCACGCGACAGGTCACGGGCGATCGGCAGCGTCATACCGACCACGCCGCCCTTGGACGCCGAGTAGGCGGCCTGCCCGATCTGGCCCTCGAACGCCGCGACCGAGGCGGTGTTGATGATGACGCCACGCTCGCCGTTGATCGGCTCGGTCTTGGCGATCCGCTCGGCCGAGAGCCGCAGCACGTTGAAGGTGCCGATCAGGTTGACCTGGATGATCTTGCTGAAGGCATCCAGCGGGAAGGCGCCGTCCTTGCTCAGCGTCTTGATCGCGTTGCCGATTCCCGCGCAGTTGACGTTGATCCGCACCGGGCCAAGAGATTCCGCGACGTCCAGGGCCGCGCTGACCGCCTCGGGGTCGGCCACGTTGGCCTCCACGAAGCGAGCCCGGTCACCGAGCTCATTGACCACGTCCTCGCCCTTGAGGTCGATCACCACCACCTGGCCGCCGGCGTCCAGCAGGCGTTTTGCCGTCGCCAATCCCAACCCGGAGGCACCGCCGGTGACAACGGCTACCGCGTCCTTGATCTGCACTCTCTTGGCCCCTCTCGATCCCAACCGTCTGGTTGGTCGGGACTATACCCAGTCGCTCCGGATGGACTCGTTGTCGGCTCCCAGAACGGCCGGCGGGGTCGGGACATCGGGAACGCTGCGGGAGAACCGCGGCGCCGGCATCGGCTGCAGGTAACCGTCGACGTCGTAGAAGGTGTCGCGCTCGGTGATGTGCGAATCGGCCTGCACCTCGTTGAACGCCAACACCGGCGCCACACAGGCATCGGAGGTGGCGAACACCTTGGCCCAGTGGTCGCGGTCGTGGGCGGCGAACGCCGCGGTCAGCTTCTCCCGCAGCACTGGCCAACCGCTGACGTCGTTCTGCGCCGGCAACTCGGCGGGGTCCAGCTCCAGCTTGGCCAGCAGTTCGGCGTAGAACTGCGGCTCGATCGAGCCGACCGAGACGTACTTCCCGTCGGCACATTCGTAGGTGTCGTAGTAGGGCGCACCGGTGTCGAGCATGTTGACGCCACGCTCGTCGCTCCACAGGCCCTGCGAGCGGAAGCTCCACATCATCGCCGAGAGCACACTGGCCCCGTCGACCATCGCCGCATCGATCACCTGCCCCTTGCCGGAACGCTGCAGCTCCCACAGCGCGGACAGGATGCCGACCAGCAGGAACATCGACCCACCGCCGAAGTCACCGGTCAGGTTCAGCGGCGGCACGGGGCGCTCCCCCTTGCGACCGATGGAGTGCAAGGTGCCGTTCAGCGAGATGTAGTTGATGTCGTGGCCGGCCTGCTGAGCACGGGGGCCGGTCTGTCCCCAGCCGGTCATCCGGCCGTAGATCAGCCGCTCGTTGACCTTGGCGCAGTCCTCCGGGCCGAGGCCGAGTCGCTCGGTGACGCCGGGCCGGAAGCCCTCGATCAGCACATCGGCCTTGGCGACCAGCTGCAGCACCAGGTCGCGGCCTTCCTGCGACTTCAGGTCAGCGGTCACCGAGCGCCGGTTGCGCAGCATGGTGTCCTTGCTGGGACCGCCGCCGAATTTCGGTGGCCGCTCGACGCGGACCACATCAGCGCCCAGGTCGCCGAGGATCATCGCTGCGTGCGGACCCGGCCCGATCCCGGCCAGTTCGATGACCCGCAGCCCCGCCAGTGGTCCCGCCATATCTGCCTCCTCGTCGTGTGCCTGTGTGATGTGCATCCTAGGGTGAGGGCCATGACTGCAATCGACTCCGGCATCGACTCTGTGGCCCCCGTGGCCGGACTTTCCGTCACCTTGGCCGATGGGGTGCTCTCGGTGACCATCGACCGACCCGACAGCCTCAACTCGGTGACCACCGGAGTGCTGGCCGGTATCGCCGACGCCATGGAAGCCGCTGCGCGTGACCCCCGGGTGCGCGCGGTGCGGCTCGGCGGCGCGGGACGCGGTTTCTGCTCGGGAGCGGGGATCAGCGCCGAGGACGCTACCGACGGCGTTCCCACCGAGATCATCGTCGAGGCCAACCGCGCAATCCGTGCGATGGTCGCGTTGCCGCGGCCGGTGGTGGCCGTGGTGCAGGGTCCGTGTGCCGGTATCGGCGTGTCACTGGCCCTGGCCTGCGACTTGGTGGTGGCCTCGGACAAGGCCTTTTTCCTGTTGGCGTTCACCAAGATCGGGCTGATGCCCGACGGTGGCGCCTCCGCGTTGGTGGCCGCGGCCGTGGGCCGGACCCGCGCCATGCGGCTGGCGCTGCTGGCCGAACGACTGTCCGCGGCCGACGCCCTGGATTGGGGTCTGATCAGCGCGGTGTACCCGGCCGAGGAGTTCGACGCCGAGGTGGACAAGCTGCTGGCCGGCTTGCTGGCCGGACCCGCCGCAGCGTTCGCCAAGACCAAGCACGCCATCAACACCGCGACCCTGACCGAGCTGGACGCCACCCTGGACCGCGAATACGTCGGGCAGTCAATCCTGTTGAACGCCCACGACTTCCGTGAGGGAACCCGCGCTTTTCAGGAGCGCCGTTCGGCCAATTTCACCGACTCCTGAGATCGGTGCCTACATCCCGAAGACCGGGGGCAGCGCCAGCACCATCATCAGCCCCCACACCAGGTGGGTCAGCACCGGAGCCAGCACGCCACCGGTAGCGCGGCGCTCGAAGGCACAGACGGTACCGAGTATCAGCGCGGCCAACCCGACCATGAGGTTGCCCGCGGCCATCATCGCCGCGACGTAGAGCAGGGTGGAGAACACCAGCGGGGAGCGACGACCGAAGGCGCTGAACAGTGCGCCGCGGAAGAACAGCTCCTCGGCGATCGCGTTGACAAGTGCGATCAGTACTACCAGCCGCCACGAAGCTTCGGTGGTGTAGGCCAGGATCGCGACCACCTGATCGGCCAGCGGCGGAATGCCTTGCACCGCAAGCCCGCCCAGCAGGAACACGCCGCCCAGTACCAGGCCGACGCCGGTGCCGGTGAATACCGGCCGCTCGTTGCGTCCACGGAACCGCAACACGCCCAGGTGCAGCGGTCCGGCCACCACCGCCCCCACCGTCCAGACCGCGGCCAAGACCAGCGAGAGCCAGTAGAACGACGGGTCGCCGGGAAGCTTGCTGTGCATGGCGACCAGTACCGCTGCGCCGATCAGCACGACCACTCCGACCACGGCGCGCCGCCGCTGCACCACTGCCCGTGGTTCGTGATAGGGCGGGGCGACCCGGCTCATGATGTCGGTGATCTCACGCAGCAGGCCGGGGCGAGTTGGACTGATCTGGGTCATAGGAGGACGTCCCCTCAGCGGCGGGTTGAGCAACGTCCCTAAAACGTAGCGGCGAAACGGCGGCCGGTGGCCCAAATGCGTTAGTTCGCTCGATGGACTTCGATCAGTCGCCGGTATGCCGCGGCATTGTGCCGATTGTTGCGGACCTCGGCCTCGCTCAGGTCGCGCCGCACCCGGCCCGGAACCCCCGACACCAGTGACCGCGGCGGCACCACCATCCCCTGCGGGATGACGGCACCGGCCGCGACCAGCGAGCCCTCCCCCACCACGGCGCCATTGAGGACGATCGCTCCCATGCCGATCAGGCAGTCGTCCTCAATGGTGCAACCGTGCAGCACCGCGTTGTGCCCGACGCTGACGTGCGCCCCCACCCGACAGGGGAACTCCTTGTCGACGTGGATGGTCACGCCGTCCTGGATGTTGGTGTCGATGCCGATCTCGATCGGTTCGACCTCGGCACGCAGGGTCGCCGAGTACCAGACGCTGGCCCGGGCGGCCAGGCTGACCTGGCCGATCAGGCTGGCGTTGGGCGCCACCCAGGACTCCGGGTGTAGCTGCGGGGCGCGCCCGCGGATGGAGATGAGAAGCGGCTCGGGCACGCCGCTCAACGCGCCTTCCACACTGGTGCACGCTTCTCGGCGAACGCCCGGGGTCCCTCCTTGGCGTCCTCGGACCGCAGCACGGCGGAGAACTCCCGGCCGGTGCGAGCCCAACCGTCGACTTCGCCGGGGATGGCGCCGTCATCGACGCCGTAGGCGATCCGCTTGCTGGCCCGCACCGACAGCGGCGCGTTGCTGGTGATCCGTTCGGCCAGCTCGAGTGCTGCCTGCAGCGCCCCGCCGTCCTCGACCACCCGGTTGACCAGTCCCCAGCGGGCCGCGTCGGCCGCCGAGATGGGCTCCCCGGTGTAGAGCAGTTCCAGCGCGATCTTGCGGGGCAATTGGTCGACGATGCGGAACACCCCGCCGGCACCGGCGATCAGGCCACGCTTGACCTCGGGCAGCCCGAACTGGGCGCGCTGCTCGGCGATCACCAGGTCGCTGGCCAGCGCGATCTCGGTGCCGCCGCCCAGCGCGGTGCCGTTGACCGCCGCGATGACGGGCTTGTCGATGAAGTGCTGCACGAAGCCGGCGAAACCCCACTCCGGGTGCTCCGGGTGGTAGATGTTCTCCCGGTTGGCGATCGCCTTGAGGTCGGCTCCGGCACTGAACGACTTGTCGCCGGCGCCGGTGAGCACGACCGCGCGTACCTCGTCGTCGTCTTGAGCCTGCGCCAAGGCGTCACCGATGCCGGCACTGACGGCGCCGTTGATCGCGTTGCGGGCGTCGGGCCGGTTGATCGTGACCACCAGTACGCCGCCGTCGCGCCGTTCTACCAGAACGGCCTCTTCACTCACAGCGGCTTCCGCACTCACAGCAGCTCCAAGATGGTGGCGTTGGCCTGGCCGCCGCCTTCGCACATGGTCTGCAGTCCGTAGCGAATCCCGTTGGCGCGCATGTGGTAGAGCATGGTGGTCATGATCCGGGCGCCGGAGCCGCCGAGCGGGTGACCCAGTGCGATCGCCCCGCCGTTGGGGTTGAGCTTCTTCGGGTCGGCACCGATCTCGGCCAGCCACGCCATCGGCACCGGGGCGAACGCCTCGTTGACCTCGAACACCCCGATGTCGTCGACGCTGAGGCCGGAGCGCTGCAGCGCCTTCTGGGTGGCCGGGATCGGCGCGGACAGCATCATCACCGGGTCGGCACCGGCCAGTGTCGCGGTGTGCACCCGTGCCAGCGGGGTCAGGCCCAGTTCCTTGGCCTTCTCCGCCGACATGAACAGCAGCGCGGCCGAACCGTCGGAGATCTGGCTGGAGTTACCGGCGTGAATCACGCCGTCCTCCTTGAAAGCAGGCTTGAGCTGCGCCATCTTCTCCAGGGTAGTCCCCCGGCGGATGCCCTCGTCCGCACTGATGACGTTGCCCTCGGGGTCGGTGATCGAGACGATCTCGTCCTTGAAGGCGCCGGCGTCCTGTGCGGCGCCGGCCTTGTCGTGCGACGCCAGCGCGAACTCGTCGAGCGCGGTGCGGCTCAGGCCCCACTTGGTGGCCATCATCTCCGCACCGATGCCCTGGTTGGGGGTCTGGCTGTAGCGCGCCTTGAAGGAGTCGCCGTAGGGGCGCCCGCCGTTGGCCAGCGACGAACCCATCGGGGTCCGTGACATCGACTCGACGCCCCCGGCCACCACGACGTCGTAGTGCCCGGCGACCACACCGGCCGCGGCGAAGTGCACCGACTGCTGGCTGGATCCACACTGGCGGTCCACGGTCACCGCGGGCACCGTCTCCGGCCAGCCCGCGCTCAGCACCGCGGTGCGGCCGATGTCCAGGGCCTGCTCACCGGCCTGCATGACACAGCCCCAGATCACGTCGTCGACCAGCGCCGGGTCCACGCCGGCCCGGTTGACCAGCCCGTTGAGCACCTGGGCGGACAGTTCGGCCGGGTGTACCCCGGACAGTCCGCCGTTGCGCTTGCCGATCGGCGCGCGCACCGCTTCGACGATGACGGCTTCAGCCATGGGTGCTCCTTAGTTCGTTCGGGGTCTTGTTGCCTCGATTGTCGACGGGCGCGCCCGGCCGGTGTCAGCGGGGGTCACTCCGGGCTCCCGCGTACCGTCGATTCCATGGCACGCATTGTGATCATTGGTGGCCACGGCAAGGTCGCCCTGCTGCTCGCCCCGATTCTTTCCCAAACCCGCAACCAGGTCAGTTCGGTGTTCCGCAACCCCGACCACGCCGAGGAGGTCGCGGTCACCGGCGCGGTCCCGGTGGTGGCCGACATCGAGCAGCTCGACACCGACGGCCTGGCGCGGCTGGTGGCCGATCACGACGCGGTGGTGTTCTCCGCCGGCGCCGGTGGCGGGAACCCCGCCCGTACCTACGCCGTCGACCGCGATGCCGCCATCCGCACCATCGACGCCGCCGCGCAGGCCGGCGTGCGGCGCTTCGTCATGGTGTCCTACTTCGGCGCCGGCCCCGATCACGGTGTGGCCGAGGGCGACCCGTTCTATCCGTACGCTCAGGCCAAGGCCGCCGCCGACGCCCACCTGCGCGCCACCGACCTGGACTGGACGGTGCTGGGACCCAGCCGGCTGACCCTTGAGCCGGCGACCGGCCGGATCGCCGTCGGCCCCGACCCCGGCAAAGGGCAGGTCTCCCGCGGCAACGTCGCGTTGGCGATCGCAGCCTGCCTGGCCGACAACTCGACCATCGGCCGCACCATCGAATTCAACGACGGCCAGAGCCCGATCCCGGAGGCACTCGCGGCCGGCCGAGCCGAGTAACCTCGATCACGCAACTGGTTTGCCGTTGTCGCCGCCAGGCGGCCTCGGCATCGAGCGCACCGCGGTTTACGCAGTTTTCCGTGGAGCGCAAGAGGGAACCCGGTGAGAATCCGGGACTGTCCCGCAGCGGTATGCAGGAACGACCGCCGTCATAAGCACTGGTCACGGGTTCGCCCACCGACTGGGAAGCGACGGCCATTAGGAGCACCTCGGTGCGTGCCTGCGAGTCCGAATACCTGCCCGTTGTGCTGGGCGCGCCGCGCCCGGCGGATCAACGCCTCGCGGAATAGGCGTCTGGTTTTGAGGGTTATAGTGCTTTATATATAGGCACGGGACCGGATCAGCTGGGCGGCTGCTGGCGTTGACCCACCCTCGTCGATCGAAGGATCAAATCGTGACCGTTCAACCTTTTACCGCCACCGTTCTCGGCTCACCGCGAATCGGGCCGCGACGCGAACTCAAGCGCGCCACCGAAAGCTACTGGGCCGGACGGATCGGCCAGGACGAACTGAAGAAGGTGGCCGCCGGCCTGCGCCGGGACACCTGGGCACAGCTGGCCGCCGCGGGGCTCGACTCGGTACCGGTGAACACGTTCTCCTACTACGACCAGATGCTCGACACCGCGGTACTGCTGGGCGCACTGCCGGCCCGGGTGGCCGGCGTCGCCGATGAGCTGGACCGCTACTTCGCCGCCGCCCGGGGCAACGCCGAGATCGCTCCGCTGGAGATGACGAAGTGGTTCGACACCAACTACCACTACATCGTTCCCGAGATCGGCCCGGACACGAAGTTCTCGCTGAACCCGGCCAAGGTGCTCTCCGAGCTCGCCGAGGCCCAGGAGCAGGGCATCAACGCTCGTCCGGTGATCATCGGGCCGGTCACCTTCCTGCTGCTGAGCAAGGCCGTCGACGGTGCGGACGCACCGATCGCCCGCCTCGATGAGCTGAGCGACATCTACGCCGAGTTGCTGGGCAAGCTGGCCGACGCCGGCGCACAGTGGGTGCAGATCGACGAGCCGGTGCTGGTGACCGACATCTCGGCGGACGCCCCCGCGTTGGCCGAGCGGGTCTACAACCGTCTCGGCGGGCTGAGCAAGCGGCCGGCGATCTTCGTGGCCACCTACTTCGGTGACCCCGGCGCCGGGCTGCCCGCCCTGGCCCGCACTCCGGTCGAGGCGATCGGCGTCGACCTGGTCTACGGCGCGGACGCCAAGATCGCGTCGGTGCCGGAGCTGGCCTCCAAGATGCTGGTTGCCGGTGTGGTCGACGGCCGCAACATCTGGCGCACCGACCTGCAGGCCGCGCTGGCCAAGCTGGCGTCACTGCTGGGCCCCGCCGGGGCGGTGGCTGTCTCTACGTCGTGCTCAACGTTGCACGTGCCCTACTCGCTGGAGCCCGAGACCGGCCTGGACGACGCACTGCGCAGCTGGCTGGCGTTCGGCGCCGAGAAGGTGACCGAGGTCGCCACGCTGGCCCGTGCCCTGCGCGACGGCCGCGAAGCCGTCGCCGAACAGATCGCCGCATCCAACGCCGCGGTCGCCTCCCGCAGGACCGACCCGCGGCTGAACAACGCGGCACTGCGCGCGCAGATCGCCGAGATCACCTCGGCCGGCGTCCAGCGCGGCTCGGCTCAGGAGCGTCGCGCCGCCCAGGACGAGCGGCTGCACCTGCCGCCGCTGCCGACCACCACCATCGGTTCGTTCCCGCAGACGGTGGAGATCCGCAAGGCGCGCGCCGCCCTGGTTGCCGGGGAGATCGACGACGCCGAGTACACCAACCGGATGAAGGCCGAAGTGGCCGCCGTCATCAAGCTGCAGGAGGAGCTCGGCCTGGACGTGCTGGTGCACGGCGAGCCCGAACGCAACGACATGGTGCAGTACTTCGCCGAGCAGCTGGAGGGCTTCTTCGCCCCCAGCAACGGCTGGGTGCAGTCCTACGGCAGCCGCTGCGTGCGTCCGCCGGTGCTGTTCGGTGACGTCACACGCCCCACGCCGATGACGGTCGAGTGGGCCACCTACGCCCAGTCGCTGACCGACAAGCCGGTCAAGGGCATGCTCACCGGGCCGGTCACCATCCTGGCCTGGTCATTCGTCCGTGACGACCAGCCGCTGGCCGACACCGCCTATCAGGTGGCGCTGGCGATTCGCGAGGAGACGGTGGACCTGGAAGCTGCCGGCATCGCGGTGATCCAGGTCGACGAGCCGGCCCTGCGTGAGCTGCTGCCGGTGCGCGACGCCGACAAGGCGGCCTACCTGGAGTGGGCGGTCGGCTCGTTCCGGCTGTCCACCTCCGGCGTGTCCAACGCGACGCAGATCCACACGCACCTGTGCTACTCGGAGTTCGGTGAGGTGATCGGTGCGATCGCGGACCTGGACGCCGACGTCACCTCGATCGAGGCGGCCCGCTCGCACATGGAGGTGCTCGACGACCTCAACGCGATCGGGTTCTCCAACGGTGTCGGGCCGGGCGTCTACGACATCCACTCGCCGCGTGTTCCCAGCACCGACGAGATGGCGTCGTCGCTACGCGAGGCACTGAGTGCCGTTCCCGCGCAACGCCTCTGGGTCAACCCGGATTGCGGCCTGAAGACCCGCAAGACTGACGAGGTCACCGCGTCCCTGGCCAACCTGGTCGCTGCAGCGAAGGAAGCCCGCGCCGGCCTGTGACCGTCTGACATGTTGCGCCCCAGAGCTTTTCTGGGGCGCAACATGTCCGTTCCCCTCTTGAGATACGGAGTTCCCTGGTGCCGCTGAACACCATTGCACTGGAGTTGGTGCCGCCCAACACCGACCGCGGGGTCAAGCAGGCCCGCGAAGAGGCCCACAAGGTCCTGCAGTTATCCGCCCAAGCGGGCATCGCGGGCCGGATCGGTCACGTCATGATCCCCGGGTTGATCCCCGAAGACGACGATCGGCCGGTCGAGATGCACCCCAAACTCGACGTGAGCGACTTCTGGTCGGTCATCGGTCCCGAACTGCCCGGAGTGCGCGGACTGTGCACGCAGGTCACCGCCTTCCTCGATGAGTCCGCGCTGCGCACACGACTGTCGGGGCTGCGCCAGGCCGGGTTCGACGGAATCATCTTCGTCGGTGTCCCCCGCACGCTCAACGACGGAGAGGGCGGCGGCGTCGCACCCACCGACGCCCTGTCCAAGTTCGACGATCTCGTGGACAACCGGGGAGTCATCCTCATCCCGACCCGAGACGCCGAACAGGATCGCTTCGCCTTCAAATGCGAGCGGGGCGCCACGTTCGGGATGACGCAGCTGCTCTACTCGGATGCCATCGCGGGATTCCTGCGCGACTTCGCCCAGGCCAGCGACCACCGGCCCGAGGTCCTGTTGTCGTTCGGCTTCGTGCCCAAGATGGAGTCCAAGGTCGGGCTGATCGACTGGCTGATCCAGGACCCGGGCAATGAGGCCGTCGCCGCCGAACAGGACTTCGTGCGGACTCTGGCCGCGGGCGAACCCGACGCCAAACGCCGCCAGTTGCTCGATCTCTACAAGCGGGTGATCGATGGCGTGGCCGAATTGGGGTTCCCGTTGAGCCTGCACTTCGAGGCTCCCTACGGTACTTCGAAGCCGGCTTTCGACACCTTCGCCGAGATGCTCGCCTACTGGTCGCCGCCGGCATAAACCGGAGGAGGCGGCCCAGATCGGTTGGAAGGGGCAGTAATTCACCGACACTTCAGGTCGAGTCTCGGCGGCGTTCAGCCGACAGCTGCTTACCGGCCCTAGCCTCGGACGCGAAGGGGAGTAGTTCCTACCCGCCACACCGGTGGTGGATGTGAATGGTCGTCAATACGGCGGTTGCACCCGCCCGGTCATTCAGCGGACCTGGACTTTCGCGAGCGAGACCTTCGGACGATCAATCATGTCGACCGAAGGTTCCGCGGGCTGTCTCCACGGCTTCGGTCGCCGAGCGAAGGAGACCGATGCCCCCCTCGATAGCTGCCTTGGCCGACGATGTCGAGCCGGACTATGAGGTGGTTGCCGACCCACCGGCGGAGGCCGACCGCCCACCCCGACACCTTCGCCCGGCCCCCGAACCCGGCGATGGTCTGATCGCGGTCAGCAGCGCCGCGATGGCCGGCATCAATGCCGTCGGCCTGGGTCTGGCAGTTGCCAGTCGCGTGCTGCGGTTTCGCCGGTTGCCCTCCAGCCTCCAGGGCGCGGTGATCACCCTGGACCACCAGCCGCAACTGCGCCGCATGCTGGAGGAACGAATCGGCAAGCGCGCCACCGCCACCGCGTTGGGGATGGCGACCACCGCCGTCAACGCCCTGGCCGCGGCGCCGTCGATGCTGGCAGTGGACCTGGCGATCAACACCATCAGGGCCGCCGAAGCGCGCGCGGACACCCGGGCCTGGGCGCGGCGCGAGCCGGAACTGGCCCGCCCGGCTGCCCGGCCGGCCCAGCGCACGACCGAATCCCCGGAGAGCTCGGTCGACCACAACCTCCAGCGCGGGACCTGGATTCAGGCGATCGGCGCCGCCGTCGTCGCCGCGACCAGCCGCGACCCGGAACTGGCCGGCAATGCCGCGTTGGTCGCGGTGCCCAAAGCCACCCGGGCCACGCACGAATCATTCGCCGCCACATTGGGCCGCGGGCTGGCCAACCGGGACGAAGCACTGCAGGTCGACCCGGATAGCCTGCGTCGACTGGACCGCATCGACGTGGTGATCCTCGATCCGCGCGTGCTGCGGACCGCAGCGCTGCGCCTGGCGGGACTGCGCGGCACCGACGAGAAGGATCTGACCGCCTGGGAAAGCGCCCGGGAGATGCTCGCGGCAGGTGACCTGCGGCCAGGGTGGCATCCCGTCCCCGGCCGCCCCGGCACCGAGGCACTGGTTGCTCCGTCGCCGCATCCCCTGGCGGCCGCGACGCTCGCCGAGACACAGCGCGCCCAGGTGCGCACGGTGACCGTGGACGACTCCACCGGCCTGGGAGTGCTGCGGCCCGCATTCGACGAAATCGCTCCCCTGACGGGCGATTCGATCGACGTCACGCTGCTTCATGCGGTGCGCGACTACCAGCAGGACGGCCACACCGTGGCGGTGGTCTCCTCTGCGGCCGCCCAGGCGCTGTCGGCGGCCGACCTCGGGATCGGCATCCTGCCCGACGACGGCGAGCCGCCGGTGGCGGACCTGATCGTCGATGACCTGTCCGGGGTCTGGCGGGTATTGCATGCCCTGCCCGCAGCCCAGGAGGCCACCCGTCTGGGTATCGCCTTGTCCACCGGCGCTTCGGCATTGGGTTCGATGCTGCTCATACCCACGGTGCGAGGACGCGGTCCTGAGCCGGTGGCGCTGGGCGCGGCCGTGGGTCTGGTGTCGGGCTACTGGACGGCCCGCCGGGTGATCACGGCGCCGCTGCCCCGGCCGGTCCCCGTCGAGGAGTGGCATGCCATGTCGGTCGAGCAGGCGCGTGCCGCCCTGAGCTCGCTGTCGCGGCCCGACGTCGCGCCGGACACCGGCATCGCCGGGCGGCACGTGGTCTGGCAGTTCCTGGACGCGGTGCGTGATGAACTGTCCGATCCACTGACACCCGTCCTGGGACTGGGCGCCGCTGCCACCGCGCTGCTGGGCGCACCCCTCGACGCGCTCATGGTCGGCTCTGTCCTGGTCAGCAATGCGGTCCTGGCGGCCGGTCAACGGTTGAGCGCCGAACTGCGGCTGGATCGGCTTCTGGCCGAGCAGATCCCGCCCGCCTGGAAGGTGACGATCCGGCCCGATGGCACCCGCGACCGCGTCCAGGTGCTTCCCGAGCAGCTGCAGCGTGGCGACCTGATCGAGGTGGGTCCCGACGATGTGGTGCCCGCCGACGCCCGGTTGGTCGAGCTGGAGAAGCTGGAGGTCGACGAGTCCTCGCTCACCGGTGAGTCGTTGCCGGTGGCCAAGCAGATCGATGCCACCCCGGGCGCCGAGCTGGCCGAGCGTCGCTGCATGCTGTTCGCGGCCACCACCGTGGCCTCCGGGAGCGGTCTGGCGCTGGTGACCGCGGTGGGCCCCGACACCGAGGTGCGGCGCGCCGCTGACCTGGTCACCAGCCGGCACGGGGATATCGGGCTGACCCATCAGCTCGGACAGATCACCACCCGGACTTGGCCGCTGAGCCTGATGGCCGGCGGTCTGGTCAGCGTGCTTGGCGTGTTGCGGGCCACCCGGCTGCAGCAGGCGGTGGCCAACGGAGTGTCGGTGGCGGTGGCCGCTGTCCCCGAGGGCATGCCGGTGGTGGCGACGCTGGCTCAGCACGCCTCGGCCCAGCGTCTCACCAAATCCGGTGTGCTGGTGCGGGTGCCCCGCTCCGTGGAGGCCCTGGGCCGCGTCGACGTGGTGTGTTTCGACAAGACCGGCACCCTGAGCGAGAACCGGTTGCGGGTCACCGAGGTGCGTACGGCGGCCGATCATTCCCGTGACGAGGTACTGCGGTGCGCGGAGCGTGCGACGGCGTCGGCCAAGGGGCAGAGCCATGTCGACGCGACCGATGCGGCGATCGTGGCGGCGGCAGCCCAGGTGCCCGGAGCCGTCGCTTCGGGGACAGCCGATGCCCATCTGCCGTTTCGCTCCGGGCGGCCGTTCGCGGCGTCGGTGTTCGGCGCCGAGTTGACCATCAAGGGTGCACCGGAGGTGGTGTTGGCCGCCTGCGGTGACGTCCCGGCCGACATCCACGATGTGGTGGAGCAGCTGGCCGACGAGGGCCTGCGGGTGCTCGCGGTAGCACGACGCGAGCTCAGTTCCGCTCAGGTGCAGTCGCTTTCGGCAGATCCGGACGATCCCGAAGCCCAGCTCGCGACGCTGGCGCAGCAGTGCGCCGACGGTTTGACGCTGGTCGGGTTCGTCGGTATCGCCGACACGCCACGCGCCGGGTCGGCGGGGCTGCTGGCCGAGCTGGACCGCCGGCAGGTGCCCATTCGGATGATCACCGGCGATCACCCGACCACCGGCCGTGCGATCGCCCGCAAGATGGGCGTGCAGCTGTCCGCCGATCAGGTGATCACCGGCACGGAGTGGGAGGCGCTGTCGGGCACGGAGCAGGAACGCGCGGTGTCCGAGCGGGTGGTGTTCGCCCGTATGTCGCCGGCGAACAAGGTGCAGGTGGTTCAGGCACTCGAGCGCAGCGGCAAGGTCTCGGCCATGGTCGGTGACGGCGCCAACGACGCCGCCGCCATCCGGGCCGCCACCGTCGGGATCGGTATCGTCGCGCAGGGCAGCGACGCCGCCCACACGGCCGCCGACGTGGTGCTGCTCGACGGGAAGATCGAGACCCTGCTGGACGCCCTCAACGAGGGCAGCCAGCTGTGGCAGCGGGTGCAGGCCGCGGTGGCGGTGCTGCTGGGCGGCAACGCCAGCGGCGCGTTGTTCGCGATCATCGGCAGCGCGCTGACCGGTCAGGCACCGTTGACCACCCGCCAGCTGCTGCTGGTCAATATCGTGACCGACGCGTTCCCGGCCACCGCGCTGGCGATCAGCCAGCCTCGGCGTCCCATGCCGTTCGGGGGACGCGGGCCCGATGAGAAGGCGCTGCTGCGCGCGGTGACCCTACGGGGCACCACCACGGCCAGCGCCACCCTCGCGGCGTGGTTCATGGGTCGGCTCACCGGTTTGCCACGGCGCGCGTCCACGGTGGCACTGGTCGCCTTGGTGAGCACCCAGTTGGCGCAGACCCTGCTGGAGTCACGCTCGCCGATGGTGCTGGCCACAGCCGGCGGGTCGTTCGCGGCGCTGGCCCTGCTGATCAGCATCCCGGGGATCAGTCAGTTCATGGGTTGCACGCCGCTGGGCCCGATCGGCTGGGGTCAGGCGTTGGGGTCGACGGCGGCCGCCATCGCCGGGGCGGCCATCGTGCCCCGCTTCTTGTCGCGCGCCGAGGCCCACTAGCCTCGGGGCGATGGAGTTCACCACGCTGCGCCATGAGGTCGAAGACGGCATTCTCACCGTGTATTTGAACCGGCCGGACAATCTCAACGCCTTCACCGTCGAGATGGCCGAGGAGCTGGAGCGAACTTTCGTCGACGTCAATAACGACGACGCCGTCCGCGCGGTGATCGTCACCGGCTCCGGGCGCGCCTTCTGCGCGGGCATGGACCTGTCCAGCTCCGGCAACGTGTTCGGCCTGGATGAGTCCAAGTCGCCATCGCTGGCCGACATGGCCGACCTCGACGACCCCGAGCTGGCCCGGGTGCGCGACACCGGCGGTCGGGTGACCTTGGCGATCTACAACTGCCGTAAGCCCGTGATCGCCGCGGTCAACGGGCCCGCGGTCGGGATCGGGGCCACCATGATGCTGGCCATGGACGCCCGGCTGTTCTCCACCAAGGCGCGTTTCGGTCTGGTCTTCGGCAAGCTGGGTATCACTCCCGAGGCGTGCTCGACGTGGTTTCTGCCCCGGATCGTCGGCATGCCGACCGCCCTGGATCTGCTCTACCGCGCCGACATCCTCGATGCCGAGGGGGCACTCGGCTGCGGGATCGCGGGGTCGCTACACGAGCCCGAAGCACTGTTGGCTGACGCGCGGGCGCTGGCCGATGCCTGGACCAAGGGCCGCTCGCCGGTGTCGTTCGCGCTGATCCGTCAGATGCTCTACCGCAACTCCGCGCAACCGGACCCGGTGGAGGCGCACCGGGTCGATTCACTGGCGATGTTCTACACCAGCATCGGCGACGGGGCCGACGGGGTGCGGGCGTTTTTGGAGAAGCGCGACGCCCAGTTCACCGGCCGGGCCTCGCAGATGCCGCCGTTCTACGACGAGTGGGTCACGCCCGGCGCCTAAGCTGCCGGTTGCCATCCCGGGCCGCGAAAGAGGTGGCCCCACACCGCACGCCAACTGCGAGCCGCACGGATGTCGCGCCAGATGGCCACGTATTCGTGGGTGGCCACTCGCACCGGATTGAAGGTGTCGATGTTCTTGGTCAAGCCGTAGACGACGCGCTCGTCCTCGGGCTGGAAGGTGCCGAACAGCCGGTCCCAGACGATGAGGATTCCCCCGTAGTTCTTGTCAAGGTATTGGGCGTTCGCCCCGTGGTGCACCCGGTGGTGCGACGGGGTGTTGAAGATGAATTCGATTGGCCGCCAAAGTTTTCCGACCCGCTCGGTGTGGATGAAGAACTGGTAGAGCAGGCTGACCGACTGCTGCAGCAGGATCATCCACGGGGCGAATCCGGCGAACGCCAACAGTATCCAGAACGGCACCGCGGTGAACGGTGTCCAGGTCTGGCGCAGCGCGGTGGACAGGTTGTAGTGCTGACTGGAGTGGTGCACCACGTGGCTGGCCCAGAACACCCGGATGGTGTGGTGCGTGCGGTGGTACCAGTAGTAGGCGATGTCGTCGGCGACGAACAGTGCGATCCAGGTCAGTGGGTTGCTGGCCGGCAGGTGAACCGGTGCCAGCAGATAGGCCCCGCTGAAGATCGCCAGCACCACCAGCTTCCAGCCGATGTTGATGATGACGTTGCCGATGCCCATCGTCAGGCTGGTGCCGGTATCGCGGAGTTCGTAGCCGCGCTCGTCGTCGTCGGGCCGCACGGCGAACGACACGGCTTCCAGCAGCAGGCAGAGCACGAAGACCGGGATGGCGTGCGCGATGAGGTCGAACATACGGCTACTCCTCTCCCTCGGTGCCGGCCTGGCAGGCCGTGACGAACCGGGTCAGCAGTTCGTCGGCGAGGCGGTACGCCGCGTCCTCGTCGGCGGCTGCGATCGCGGCGGCAAGGTCGATGTGGGAGCTGCGGTCGGCGAACTCGGCGGCTCCCAACGCATAGATGGCGTCGCGGCCGATCTCGTCGTAGGCGGCGACCAAGGTGTTGAGCGCCAGCCGGTAGGCAATATTGCCGGATGCGTCAATTACGGCGATCCAGAACGCCAGGTCGGCGTCGCTGACCGCCGCAAGGTCCCCGGAGATCGGGTAGTCCGCGGCGGCCGCGGTGATCGCGGCCCGCTGTTCGGCCGAGGCGTTCCGCGCGCAGAGTCGTGCGGCGTCCGCGGCGATCGAGCGGCGCATCACCGCGACGTCGCCGATGATCTGGCGCGCCGGAATCGCCCCGGCGACCGCCAATCCGGTCAGCGCGTCCAGGCCGGCGCTTTGCCGCCAGTCCAGCACCCGGGTCTTTCCGCCGTGGCTGATCCGGACCAGTCCCGCCTGCTGCAGCCGCTTGAGCGCTTCGCGCACCGCGTGCCGGTTGACCTGCAGGGTCAGCGCCAGTTCGCGTTCGGACGGAAGCGGCCCGCCGGCAGGCAAGCGTCCGGTCAGGATCTCTTCGACGAGCCGCACGAAGATCGTGTCGGAGAGCGCGGTGCGGGAGATGGGCGCCAGATCCATGGTCTCCATGGTCAGGCGCCCACCCCCACTGGTCAACTGGTTGGACCAGTTATCTAGGTCACACCGAGGCGGCGCCGTCGACGTAAATCGGCAGATCGTCCTGCCATGGCTGGCGCTCCAGCATGTCGGCCACCTTGACGTGGCCGCGCTCGAACTCCCCGGTGGCGGCGTCCACCAGCCGGTAAGCCTGGGTCTGCCGATGGATCGGCTGCGCATCGAGAATCACCACCCGCACCTCCCCCGGCTCGAATCCACAGCGCTGCTGCAAGGCCTCGATCAGCTGCTCATTGGTCATGTGGCCGTCGCCGAAGTTCCAGCCGATGGCCGTCGAACAGATCCGCTCGCCGTCGGTCAGCGCGTAGTCGCTCTCGTCACCGTCAGCCATCGCCCGGTGCGCCAGGCTGAACAGCGCCCGGCCGTGGGTGTTGAAGCCGCGGAACGCATACCCCATGTAGATCGGGATCTGAGCGGCCTCGGCACTTCCGTAGAACCGTTCCAACTGCGCGGCGGGCATACTGGCGATCGCGACAATCCCGCGCGCCATCTTCTCTTCCGCCGACGGCTTCAGGCACCACAGGGTGGTGTCCCAGTTTCCGGCGTAGTACCGCATGCCGGGCAGGAAGGAAACATTGTGCGGGAACAGGTTGCCCGCCACCACCGTGCCCGCGCTGATGGCGAACAGCAGCGCCACCGCCAGCGGGTTGTTGAGGTCGGACAACCCGAGATCGGCGTGTGCGACGAACAACGACAGCACCCCGAAGATCATGAAGACGTTCCACTCCAACGGCACGCCCATCGGGATCGCCGCCAGGATCCCCAGGTGGAAACAGACCATGACAAAGGCCGCGATCGCGGTGGGCAGGCCACCGTGGCAGAAGAACAGTGCCAGTGGCACGAGCATCTCGATCGCCGTGCTCACATGCGCCAGCGCCTTGGATGGACCGCCGGGGCGCAGGTCTTCGGGGAAGTTCTTGAAGAAGGCGCGCTTGAGCGGCTTCGGCCGGATCAGCGGGTTGTTGCTCATCATCGTCGAGATGACGAATGGGAAATGGTGGTTGAGTTTTGAAGTCGCCGCGCCCATCCAGATCACCATGAAGATCGCTTTGGCCGCAATGATCATGTCGACCCCGGTGAACAGGAATGCCGCCGCCAGCGGGGCGTAGACCTCGCCGCGGGCCGCCAGGAAGATCACCTTGTCGCGCAACCCGATCGTGGCCAGGATCCCCAGAATCGTCAGGATCTGCCAGTGCGGCAACACCCCGACGTTCGTGTGCAGCGCGGCGATGGGGCCGGTTCCGTCGGAGACCAGCGCGACCACCAGCATCACCAGCAGCGCCGCATACAGGGCGGCGTCCACCGGCGTGCGGTTGGTGCCGGCGGTCAGCGGGATGCGCCGCGGCCATGGTGGCAGCCGGATGGTGCCCGGCCGCAACCAGTACAGAATCGATCCCATCGGCGGGAAGAACCGGTTGTTGAGCGGGCCGAAGCCGCAGCCCAGGCCGATCACCTCGAACAACATCGTGTAGAGCACGACCTTCTCGAAGACGATCGGTTCGCTCCACCACTGCCGTACCTCGGTGAATCCGTCGACCCCAGCGGTGCTCAGCGCAAACAGCCAGGCGCCCAGGATGTAGAGGCCGATCTTGAGCACATAGAACAGGTGCAGCACCACCGGCGTGCCGAAACCCACCTCTGCCCAGTGCCGGGCCATCGGCCGGATCTTCTCGCTGCGCGTGCCCTTGCTCCATTCGGCGAAGTCGACAACGGGCAGTTCAGGTTTGAGAAATCCCATGACGGCCAGACTAGAACGTGTTCTAGGTCTGCGCGGCGAAACCGTCCCCGGCGAAGGCCGGGGCGACGAAGCGCTCCAGAATCTGCTGCTCGGCCGCGGCGTCCTCGATGGGCCAGCACAACAGCGAAAGCAGCACCCGCACGACCCACTGCGCGGCCAGCCGATCGTCCTCGCTCAGGCCGCTGAGATCGCGGGCGAAACCGGCGACCATGGGCGATGCGGCCAGTCGGGTCATCTCCTGCGCGCCCCGCACCGAGCCGACCATCGGTTGGACGAGTGGGTCCGAGCGGATCCGCTGCAGTGCCGCCGCCATCGCGGCCACCACCCGATCGGCCCCGCTGCGTCCGGCGACCGCCTGCCGCACAGTGTCCACAATGCGGGCGGCCGCCCGCGCCAGGACGGCATCGCGAATCTCGGCCTTGCCGCCGGCATGCCGATAGATGGTGGCGCGCGAGCAGTGCACCCGGGCAGCCAAGACGTCGATGTCGAGGGCATCGATCCCCTCGCGAATCACCAGATCCATGGCGGCGGCGTAGATGCGTTCGGCGCCGGCGGCACGGCGGTCCTCTCCCACCAGCCAGTCATGCCCCGTCATCGCAGACTCCTTCCGCCTGCAAACTTTATCTCAGTGTGAGACATAAATGGACAGAATTCTCACCGTGTCTGCAGGTCCGCGGCGCGCTCTGAGACGATCCCCGGCCACCGGCTCCGACCGCGGCTTTCAACTTCGGGCAGCGCATTGACGCAGGTAGCGCACCTTGAGCAGCCTAGAGCCATGCCAGTAGAGACAGACCAGATGGGCCTGCGCCTGTTCGACGACGCGTGCATTCAGGACCCGTACCCGTTGTACGAGCGGATGCTGGCGCACGCCCCGGTGCACCCGATCGGTGATTCCGGGTTCTATGCGGTGTGCGGCTGGGATGCGGTCATCGAGGCGGTGGCGCGAGTGCAGGACTTCTCCTCAAACCTGACCGGGACCATGCTCTATCAACCCGACGGCACGGTGGCCACCTTCCCGATGCCCGGACTCGAAGACCCCACCCATGTGCTGGCCACCGCCGACGACCCGGCTCATGCCGCGCACCGCAAGATGCTGGTGCCACAGCTGGCGGCCAAACGGATTCGCGCTTTGGAGCCGTTCATCTCCGAGACGATGGACCAGCTGTGGCACGACGGCGTCCGCGATGGACGCATCGAGTGGATGAGCGCCGTCGCCAACCGGCTGCCGATGATGATCGTGGCGCGGCTGATCGGTGTGCCCGACGAGGACGTGGATCAGCTGGCGGCATGGGGTTACGCCGGCACCCAAGTGGTGGAGGGGCTGGTCGACGCTGACCAACTGGCCCGCGCGGGTATCGCCGTGATGGAGCTCGCGGGTTACATCAACGACCACTTCGCGCGGGCCGCTCTCGATCCGCGCGACAACCTGCTCGGCGACTTGGCCACCGCATGCGCCTCCGGCGCACTCGACAACCTCACCGCCCAGGTCATGATGATTACCCTGTTCAGCGCCGGCGGTGAGTCGACGGCATCGCTGATCGGTTCGGCCGCCTGGATTTTGGCGACGCGCCCGCAGGTTCAGCGTCGGGTTCGCGACGCACCGGAGCTGTTGGGCCCGTTCCTCGAAGAGGTGTTGCGGTGCGAGTCGCCGTTCCGCGGTCACTACCGCCATGTCCGGCGCGACACCAGCCTCGGCGGGGTGAATCTGCCGGCTGGATCACGGCTGCTGTTGCTGTGGGGCGCGGCCAACCGGGACCCGTCGCGGTTTGCCGCGCCGAACGAGTTCCAGGTGGACCGCCCTGCGCAGAGTCACCTGGCATTCGGAAAGGGCGCGCACTTCTGCGTCGGCGCCGCCCTGGCGCGGCTGGAGGCCAGGATCGTGATCGGTGAACTGCTGGCACGCACATCGCAGTTCGGCATCGCCGAGGCCGGCCGCTGGCTGCCCAGCCTGCTGGTGCGCCGCCTCGAGCGCCTGGAGCTCACCGCGCTCGGCTGATGCCTCAACGTGCGCCGACGACGCGCTGGGGACTTCCCGAATAGGCACTCAGCGGACGGATCAGCGCGTTGGACGCGGTCTGCTCGATGATGTGCGCGGTCCATCCGGTGATTCGGCTCATCACGAACAGCGGGGTGAACATCGGGATGTCGAAGCCCATCAGGTAGTAGGCCGGCCCGGTCGGGAAGTCCAGGTTGGGCAAAATCCCTGTGGCGGCGAACATCTCGGCCTCCAGGATGCGATAGATGTCCAACCAGCGCTGGCCGCCGCGGGCCGCCACCACCCGTTCCAGCGCCGCCTTCATGGTCGGCACCCGAGAGTCCCCGTGCTTGTACACCCGGTGGCCGAACCCCATCACCTTGTCCTTGCGAGACAGCTTGCCGTGCAGCCACTCTGCGGCCTTCTCCGGCTCACCGATCTCGATCATGTCGTGCATGACCGCCTCGTTGGCCCCACCGTGCAGCGAGCCCTTGAGTGCGCCGATGGCCGCGGTGACAGCACTGTAGATGTCGGACTGGGTGGAGGTGACCACCCGAGCGGCGAAGGTGGACGCGTTGAAGCTGTGCTCCGCGTAGAGGATCATGGACTGCTCGAAGGCCTCCACAATGACCGACTCGGGCACCTCACCGAAGCACATCCGCAGGAAGTTCTCGGAATAGCCGAGGTGGCTGTGCGGTGCGATCGGGTCCAGGCCGCGCCGGCGGCGCATGTCGGCCGCGACGATCGTCGGCAGCACCGCGAACATCCGCAGCGCCTTGGCGAAGTTCGCGGACTCGGAGGGATCGTCCTCTTCCGCGTCCTCGGCACCCAGGTAGCTGATCGCGGTGCGCACCACATCCATGGGGTGGCAGTTCTCCGGGAGCTTGTCCACCAGCGACAGCAGCGACCGGTCCGCTCGCCGGGCCGCCCGCTCCCGTTGGCAGAACAACGCCGACTCGGCGTCGGTGGGCAGCTCACCGTGCCAGAGCAGGTAGGCGACCTGCTCAAAGCTCACACGCGCCGCCAGGTCCTGCACGGGATAGCCGCGGTAGGTCAGCGAGTTGGTCTCCGGCACGACCTTGGAGATGGCGGTGGTGTCGACGACGACGCCGGCGAGGCCCTTGTGAATATCCGCGGTGGTCACCGTCTGCCTCCTTGAATGGTGAAGTTGAAGATGTCATCGTCGAACTGGTTGTACTCGGCGTACCGCAGCAGCTCGTAGAGCCGACTGCGGTGCTGCATCTGGTCGAGCAGTCCGGCTTGCGTTCCAGCCGAGTCGATCTCGCGCAGGCCCACTTCGACGGCGAACATCGCCAGCCGCAGCGTGGTCACCGGGTAGATCACTGCGTTGTAGCCGAGGTCGGACAGTTGCGTGGTAGTGAGCAGTTCCGACTTGCCGAACTCGGTCATGTTGGCCAGCAGCGGCACATCGACTGCGGCACGGAACTTTTCGAAATCATCCGGGCCCTGTAGCGCTTCGGTGAAGATGAGGTCGGCACCGGCGTCTGCGTAGGCCTTTGCACGCTCGATCGCGGCGGGAAGCCCTTCGATGCCGGCGGCATCGGTGCGGGCGCAGATGACGAAGTTCGGGTCCCGGCGCGCGGTGATCGCGGCCCGCAGCCGTTTGATCATCTCGCTGGTGGGCACCACGGCCTTGCCGTCGAGGTGTCCGCACCGCTTGGGGTTGACCTGGTCTTCGAGGTGGCATCCGGCCAGCCCGGTATCTTCGAGCACGGTGATGGTGCGGGCAGCACTCATGGGTTCACCGAAGCCGGTGTCGGCGTCGATGAAGGTGGGCAGGCTGGTGGCGGACGCGATCTGGGCGCCGCGTCCGGCCACCTCGGTCAGCGTGGTCAGCCCGATGTCCGGCAGCCCCAGGTCGGCCGAGAGCGCCGCGCCGGAGACGTAGACGCCCTCGAATCCGATCTCGGCCACCAGCTTGGCGACCAGCGGCGAGAACGCGCCCGGGAACCGTTGCAGCTGACCAGAATTCAGACCCGAGCGAAACGCCACCCGCTTGTCCGACGGGGCCGCGGCCGCCCCGAGCAGCCCACTCACCGGAAAATCCCGTTGGGAGTCGCCGGCGCCTGGTCCAGCACCGCGGGCTCGACGACGATGTTGAGTCCGCGGAGTTCAGAACCCGCCAACCCCGCTAGACCTTCTGCGGCGGCCAGGAACCGCTCCTGTTCAGCGGTGGTGGCGATGCCCTCGGCGAGCTCGGTGAACTTGCCGATGTACTGCTTGCGCTCGAACGGCCGGGCCCCCAGCGGGTGCGCATCAGCGATCGCCAACTCGTCGGTGATCACTTCCCCGCTGGCCAGCGTCACCTCGGCGCGCGCCCCGAAGGCCTTCTCATTCGGGTCGGTCGAGTGGTAGCGCCGGGTCCACTCCGGGTCCTCGACGGTGGAGATCTTGTGCCACAACGCGATGGTGTCGGGAAGGTGGGCGCGCTCCGGGGAGTACGACCGCATGTGGTGCCAGCTGCCGTCCTCCAGGGCGACGGCGAAGATGTACATCACCGAGTGGTCCAGGGTTTCCCGCGACGCGTCCGGGTCGAACTTCTGCGGATCACCCGAACCGGTACCGATCACGTAGTGGGTGTGGTGGCTGGTGTGCAGCTTGATGGTGGCCACCTGGCTCAGGTCGCCGATCCGCTCCCGGAGCCGCTTGGCCAGGTCGATCAGCGCCTGGCTCTGGTACTCCGCGGAGTACTCCTTGGTGTAGGTGTCCAGGATTGCGCGCTTGGCCTCGCCGGGGCCGGGCAGCGGCACCTGGTAGGTGTGGTCTTTGCCCGACAGCATCCAGGCGATGACGCCGTCCTCGCCCTCCCAGATTGGGGCCGGAGCACCCTCACCGCGCATCGCCCGGTCGACGGCCTCGATGCCGACCTTGCCGGCCCATGCCGGCGCGAAGGCCTTCCAGCTGGAGATCGACCCCTTGCGGGACTGGCGGGTGGCCGTGGTCAGGTGCAGCGCCTGGCCGACCGCGGAGTAGATCACCTCGGGGTCGAGCTTGAGCATGGTGCCGATGCCGGCGGCCACCGACGGGCCGAGGTGCGCGACGTGGTCGATCTTGTGCTCGTGCAGGCAGATGCCCTTGACCAGGTCGACCTGGATCTCGTAGGCCGTGGCCAGGCCGCGGATCAGGTCGGCGCCGGACAGGCCGAGCTGCTGGGCGACCGCCACCAGCGGTGGGACGTTGTCGCCGGGGTGCGAGTACTCCGCAGCCAGGAAGGTGTCGTGGAAGTCCAGTTCGCGCACCGCGGTGCCGTTGGCCCAGGCCGCCCACTCGGCGGAATAGGTGCCCTCGATACCGAAGACCGCAGCGCCCGGCTTCGACGGGTGCGCCTGAGCCTGCCGGCGAGCCACCGTCACCGGCCGGCGCAGCACCGAGGCAGCGCTGACGGCGGCGTTGTCGATGATCCGGTTGATGACCATTGCCGCGGTGTCATCGGGAACGGCCACCGGGTCGGCGGCCACCTGTGCGATCTTCCAGGCGAGATGCTCGGAGCGGGGAAAGTCATCGGCACTGCGGCGGGTCTTCACGTCATGTAGCTGCATGTTCCACACCCTACGCACGACCGGTAAACACCGATATGCATGGGAAATGCGTATTACTGCGTCCTAAGTTGGCCAGAATTGCGAACCTTGCGAATGCATTCGCGGGTTACGCTGCACGACATGGCACCCACCACAACCCGGACCTTCGCCGGGGCCCGGCTGCGACGCCTGCGTGAGGATCGCGGCCTGACCCAAGTGGCCCTGGCACGCGCCCTGAACCTGTCGACCAGCTATGTCAACCAGCTCGAGAACGACCAGCGGCCGATCACCGTACCGGTGCTGCTGGCGCTCACCGACCGGTTCAGCCTGCCCGCGCAGTACTTCTCCGGGGACGCCGATGCCCGGCTGGTGGCCGACCTGCGCGACATGTTCACCGCCACGGCCGGCGAACACGCCGCCAGCGACAGTCAGATCGAGGAACTCGTCGCGCGGATGCCCGATATCGGCAACAGTCTGCTGACCATGCATCGCCAACTACGCGGGGCCACCGAGGAATTGGAGTCCTACCGGTCACAGATCTCGGGCGACTCGACGCAGACCGTGGCGCGGCCGATGCCGTTCGAGGAGGTCCGTGACTTCTTCTACGACCGCAACAACTACATCGGCGAACTCGACAACGCCGCAGAGCGACTGTTCGTCGAGACGGGGATGCGCTTCGGCGGCTTGGATATTCAGCTGTCGGCGCTGATGGCCGACCGGTTCGACATCACTGTGGCGATCGTCGACGACCTGCCCGCGGGAACCAAACGGGTCTTCGACCCGACGACTCGGGTGCTGCGAATCGCGCATTGGTTGCTGGCCGGCCAGCGGGCCTTCCAAATCGCCACCCAACTGGCACTGCTGACCCAGCAGGAGTTGATGTCGGACATCGTGGCGCAAGACCAGTCGTTGAGCCCGGAGTCCCGCGGGGTGGCCAAGATCGGGTTGGCCAACTACTTCGCCGGAGCGTTCCTGTTGCCGTATCGGCAATTCCAGCGTTCCGCCACCGATCTGCGCTACGACATCGACCTGCTGGGACGCCGCTTCGAGGTCGGCTTCGAGACGGTGTGCCATCGCCTGTCGACCCTGCAGCAGCCCGGACGTCGCGGGGTGCCGTTCATCTTCGTGCGCACCGATAAGGCGGGCAACATCTCGAAGCGCCAGTCAGCTACCGCGTTTCACTTCAGCCGGGTGGGGGGTAGTTGTCCGCTTTGGGTGGTGCACGACGCGTTCAGCCAACCTGGCCGGATCGTCACTCAGGTGGCGCAGATGCCCGACGGCCGCAAGTACTTCTGGATCGCCACCACGACGCCGCCCGAGGGGCGCGGCTATCTGGGCCAGCACAAGACTTTCGCCGTCGGGTTGGGTTGCGATCTGGCGCATGCCGACAAGCTGGTGTACTCCACCGGCGTCGCCCTGGGCGACGCGGACACCGTGGTACCGATCGGTGCGGGTTGCAAGATCTGCGAACGCGAAGCGTGCCCGCAGCGGGCGTTTCCGTTTCTGGGCCGGCGGGTGGTCGTCGACGAGAACGCCGGCAGCGGGTTGCCCTACTCGCCGGTCGCGTTGGTTCCGCCCGGACGGTAGAACAGTGCCAGCTGGCCGATGGCGCCCGCCAGCCCGAGGCCAACCGAGATCCACAGGCCCGGCCAGCCGTTCTTCCAGCAGTGGCAGAAGATCTGGTGGTCCGCGCTGAGGTAGCCCGGCCCGAGCATCGCCACCACGACGGCGCCGGTGGCCAGCACCAGGTTGTACTCCCAGCCGTTGGTCAGCACGAAGAAGCCGTTCGTGCGGTGCACGGTCCACACCGCCACCGCCATCAGGGCCACGAATCCGGCGGCGGCGATCGGGGTCAGCAGGCCCACCGCCAGCCCCAGCCCGGCAGCGATCTCGGCGGTTGCCGCCGTCACCGCCTGGAGCTTGCCGTACTTCATGCCGATGCTCTCGAACCATCCCGCGGTGCCGGGGATTCGGCCTCCACCGAAGAACTTGTTGAACCCGTGCGCCGCCATGGTCAGTCCGAGAACCAGGCGCAGGAGCAGCAATGCGACATCAGCAGCAGTGACCATCTGCTCAAACTACAACGCGGCGTCCAGCAATCGCAGATATACCTCGATATCCCTGACCGCCGACTCGGCGGAATGCACGCTGACGACCACCGTGTCGCCGATGCCGTGCACCCCATGGGTCAACCCCATCGCCTGGGACAGCGCCGGGAACCCCGCAGTGAGCAGTACCGGCACCGCACCGAAACGCAGGTCCGCGGCGCCCCGGTGCACGCTGGAGACCACGGTGTTGCCGGTCACCCGCGCCGGCCGGGCGTCGGGGTCGAAATGGTCGATACCCCAGCGCAGCAGCGCCGCGGGTGTCGCGGCGAAGGCCCGATCGGCCGCGGCCGCCGCCGGGTGGCGGCCGCGCAACCGGCCCCCGGCGATGTCGGCGGCGATCCGTTCGCAGCGTGCATCATGGCCCAGCAGTGGGTAGAGCCCGACCGGAATATTGCCGAAGTGGTTGTGCGCTTGGCGCTCACCGGATTTGGCCATCGGAACCTCAGCACCCAGTTCGTCGCACGGTTCGTCGAGATACTCCGACAGCGCCGCTGAGACCGCTGACAGCACCGCCACGGTGACGGTCGGTCCGCGCAGTTCGGTGCGCTGCCGCACCAGGGTGCGCAGTGTCCGGCCACCGGCCGGCCGGTTATTGGTGGCCAACGGGGGGCGGTCACCGACCGGGGGCGGCAAGAGTCCCGCCGCAGTGTCATCGACTCGGCTGCGGTGGGTGCGCGCCGCGACAACCGCACGCCACGGCAGGAAACCACGGCCCGGTGGCCGCACCTCGCCCACCGGTGCGGTCCGGCCGAACAGCCAGGCGGCCAACGCAGAAGCCCGCCCCCCGTCGGCGAGGGCATGCGCCACCTGCAACACCGCTACCGTGGCCGCGCCGCGGTGCCCGGGAATGTCGTGGACCGGCGCGAACACGTGCAACCGCCAGGGCGCCACCCGGACATCAAGCTGATCGTCGGTCAGGCGCGCCACCGCAGCTAGGCAACCGTCCCAGCTGTCACCGGGGGCCCGGATCGCGGCTACCTCCTCGCTGGGCTCGGTGCATGGCACCCACCGCGGGTAGCGCAGCGCCCCGGCATCGGCGACCCGGATGTTCAGGTCCGGGATCATTCGGGCTCGGTCGAGCACGTCTGCGATCGCGTCGTCGAGGTCGGCGGGCACCCCGGCGAAGGCGTACAGCAGGAATTGGTCGCTGGGGATCTTCGCGGACATCCAGTAGAACTGCGCGTCGATCGCGGTCATCCGCTCGCCGCGCGTCAGGTCAAAAATCGCAGCACCCGATCGGCGATCTCGTCTGGCTGCTCGAGTTGCAGGAAGTGGCCGGCGTTTTCGACGACGGCGGCGTCACTGCCCGGGGGCAACGCCGGCTGCACCCACCGCGTGAACGCCGGCGACATGCAGCCATCGGTGCGCCCGTGCAGGTACAGCGTCTGCAACAGTGGCAGTTGCAGCCAGTGCCGGTGCAGGTCGGCATAGCGGTCGGGAACCCGCAGGCTGCGCAGCGCCCGGTAGGGCCCGAGCGCGGCACGCCAGCCCTCCGGCGTTCCGATGGCCGCGTCGACGTGGCGCAGATCCTCCTCGGCCGCATACCCGGGCGACCACCGCCGCCACAACAACGGCAGCACCCAGGACGCGGACCGGTCGGGCAGCCACGGCAACTGGAAGTAGCTGATGTACCAGCTGCGCACCAGTTGCGCCGGCAGGAGGCCGGCCAGGGTGAACCGGTCTGTCCCGCGGACCGCGCGCAGCGATGCCGGCGGCGGCACCGACATGATCACCGCCTTGGTGAACGGACTGTCCGGCAACGCGGCCAGGCCGGTGGCGACCATCGCGCCCCAGTCATGACCGATCACCACGTCGCGACCGGTCCCGCCGACGGCGGCGTACACCCGCAGCGCGTCGTCCATCAGAGCGCCGATGTGGTAGCTGCCGTCGGAGGGGATCGACGACGGCGCGTAACCGCGCATGAACGGCGCCACCACATGCCAGCCGGCCGACACCAACTGCGGCGCCAGGCGGCGCCATCCGTAGGCGGTGTCGGGAAACCCGTGCAGACACAACGCCACCGGGTCACCCGGTGTGCCCCAACTCAATGCCTTGAGCGCGACCCCGGGCGTAGCCACGTCGATCCACCGCGGTTCACTCATCACACACCCCCAGGCCGGGCCAAGCAGGCGTTTCTGTCCGCCCTGTCGTCCAAACTATCTACCATCTTGAGATGCGCACAGCCCAGACCGTCGCGTACGACGGCGTCGGCGGAGTAACACTGGTCGCCGACGAATGGAACCGGGGCGCCACCGAAGCCGCCGAACATCCGACGATCGTGATGCTGCACGGCGGTGGACAGAATCGGCACTCCTGGCAC
The DNA here is from genome assembly GCF_000455125.1 of Mycobacterium sp. UM_WGJ. GTDB lineage: Bacteria > Actinomycetota > Actinomycetes > Mycobacteriales > Mycobacteriaceae > Mycobacterium. The sequence continues at coordinate 62,630 of NZ_AUWR01000012.1, read as the reverse complement.
AAGACCGGCCAGATCCTGGCCGACCGCGGCTATCACGTCGTCGCACTGGACACCCGCGGCCACGGCGACAGCGACCGCGCACCCAATGCCGACTACGCCATCGAGACGCTCACCGCCGACGCCGTCGCGGTGATCGACGCGATCGGCCGGCCGGTGGCCCTGATCGGGGCCAGCATGGGCGGGCTGACCGGCATTCTGGTGGCCGATGAGGCCGGCCCGCAGCGGGTGACCAAGCTGGTGTTGGTCGACGTGGTGCCGCGTTACGAGAAGGACGGCAGCGCCCGGATCCGCGACTTCATGTTCAGCCACATCGATGGCTTCGACTCCCTGGAGCAGGCCGCCGACGCGGTGGCCGCATATCTGCCGCACCGGGCCAAGCCCCGCAGTCCCGAGGGGTTGAAGAAGAATCTGCGGTTCCGCGACGGGCGCTGGTACTGGCACTGGGATCCGGCGCTGATGACCAAACCCGGCGACGATCCGGCGTTGCGCACCGAGAAGATCGAGACCGCCGCCATGGGACTGCAGATCCCGATCCTGCTGATCCGCGGCAAGCTGTCCGACGTGGTCAGCGCCGAGGGTGTCGCGGATTTCCTGTCCAAGGTCCCGGGCGCGCGTCTGGTCGAGTTGTCTGACGCCGGCCACACCGCAGCCGGTGACGACAATGATGCCTTCAGTGCGGCCGTCGTCGAGTTCGTGTCGGGCTGAATGTGTTCGGGATCGGATGGCTGACGCCGACGCTGCTGGCGGTCGGTGTGCTGGCGGCGGTGGCGGTCACCGAGGCCGTCGCCCTGGCGGTGTTGACCCGACAGTTGCGGATGGCCCGAGCCGAGATCGAGGCGCTGCGCGGTCGGGTCGACACCCGCAACCTGTTGCTGGCCGGCGGGCGTGAAGCCGTCAAGACCGTGTGGCAGACCGCGAACCTGGTGCGCAAGGAGGGGTTTGGCGCGGCTGTGCGCAGTTCGATCGAAGACCTCGCCGACTGGGCGGAAGTCGAACGTCCCGATCTGGCGCGCCTGACCCCGAATGGGCATGTGGTGGTGCTGTTCACCGACATCGAGGGTTCCACCGCGCTCAACGAGCGGATCGGCGACCGGGCCTGGGTGAAGCTGATCGCCCGGCACGACGAGATGGTGCAACGTCTGGTGAGCCAGCACGCCGGGCATGTGGTCAAGAGCCAAGGCGACGGGTTCATGATCGCCTTCGCCCAACCCGAACAGGCGGTGCGCTGCGCCATCGCGATCCAGCACGGGCTGGCTTCGCGACGCGGGCGCAAACCGCAGCACCCGATCCGGGTCCGGATCGGGGTCCACATGGGCCGTTCGGTACGCCGCGGCGATGACTTGTTCGGACGCAACGTGGCGATGGCCGCTCGGGTGGCCGCGGCCGCCGAGGGTGGCCAGATTTTGATCAGTGGGCCGGTGCGCGACGCCGTCAAGGAATGCGACGACATCGCCGTCGGTGCCGGCCGCGACGCCGAACTGAAGGGTTTCGCCGGCACGCACCGGCTCTATGCCGTCGACGCCGCCACGGAGTGATCCGCTTCAGGCCGCGTTAATCCGAGCCACCGGCCTCGGCCAGCCGCTCGTGCAGCCGGGCGCGGATCTCCTCGGGTGTGTAGGCCCGTCGCCGCCGCTGGTCTCGCACCACCAGCACTCCCCCGGCGGCGACCCCGACTACGCCCGCCAGGCCGATCCATTTCCAGATGCTGCGCACGCTCACACTTTAGGGTGCTGAGCGTGGACGAACACACCGTGACTTTGGAACGTGCGCTGGCGGAGACGCGCACCGGCGACATCTGGCTGTTCCGGGGCCGCTCCGGCCCGGACCGCGCCATCCAAACGCTGTCCAACTCTCCGGTGAACCACGTCGGGATGACGGTGGCCCTCGATGACCTGCCGCCGCTGATCTGGCATGCCGAGCTCGGCGACAAGCTGCACGACTTCTGGACCGGCACCAATCACCGTGGCGTGCAGCTCAACGACGCCCGGGCCGCCGTCGAGCAGTGGATGGGCCGCTACGAGCAGCGCTGCTGGTTTCGCCAGCTCAGCGGGACCATCACCCGCAAGCAGGAGAACCACCTGCTGCAGGCGATCGCGCGGATGGACGGCGCCGCGTTTCCCACCACCGCGCGGCTGACCGGCCGGTGGCTGCGCGGGCGGTTGCCGACGGCCAGCGACTGGACCCGGGGCATTCCGTTTCTGGACCGCAAGGTTCACGAGATCAGCCAGCGGCGCAAGGCCCGCAACAGCAAGGTCGCGTTGCAGACCGCGTACTGCGCCGAGACGGTGGCCATCACCTATGAGGAGATGGGACTGCTGTCGACCGACAAGAATTCGAACTGGTTCGACCCCGGGTCATTCTGGAGCGGCGACATCTTGCCGTTGACCCCCGGCTATCAGCTGGGCCGGGAGATCGTCGTCGTGCGTTAGGTCGGTCCGTCGACGCTCAGCTCGCCCATCAACGACCAGTCCGTCGCGTCGATCTGCTGGCTGATGATCTTCGGTGTCGACACCAGCGCCTGCGGCATGTCGGCCATGGCCTGCTTGAAGTGGTCGCTGTTGACGTGCGCGCCGCCGGCCTCGCCGTCCCGGAAGGCCTCGACGAGTACGTACTCGCATGCGTCGTCCAGGCTGCGCGACCAGTCGAACCACAGGTTGCCCGGCTCGGCACGGGTGGCCTCGGTGAAGCCGGCCACCAGCTGCGGCCAGCGCTCGGCCCACTCCGGCTTGACCGCGAACTTGACCACGATGAAGATCATCGCGGCTACTTTACCTCCAGGGTGCTGTGGACTGGGGTGACATTGGTGGTCAAATCCAGTACCGGGCAGTGCTTTTCCACCGTCTGGTGCAGTTCGCGGTAGCGCTCCTCGGTTTCCGGGCCGGTCACGGTGATGACCACCCGCACCTGCTTGAACCCGGGGCGCACCGAATCGTCCAGGCCGAAGAACCCGCGCACGTCCAGGTCGCCTTCGGCGCGCCCGGTGATCTGATCGACGGCGATACCCAGCTTCTCGGCCCAGTACCGCCAGGTGACCACCTGGCAGGACAGCAGCGATGCCAAGTAGTACTCGACCGGGTTAGGCGCGGTGTTCTCACCGCCGAGCGCCGGCGGCTCGTCCACTTCGACGCTGTACTGACCCAGGGTGACGGTGCTGGCGACCGCGTCGTGCGCGACGGCGGAGGCACGGAAGACCACCTGCGAACCGGCAGGATCGGCGGCGGCGGGGTCACTGGTGGCGGCGACGACGGCGGCCAGTTGAGTGGTGGAGGCTGTCATGGCGGTAAGGGTAGAGACCCCGGGCCGCGTCGGCGAACGTCGCGACCGCCAGGACGCCGGAAGGAATACCATTTGCCGCCGCCAGCGGCTAGCCTGAGCGACGTGGAGGTACTACGGCACGTAATAGTTCTGCTGCACATCGTCGGATTCGCGGTGACTTTCGGGGCGTTGATCGCTGAAGCCGCGGCACGGCGCTTCCAGCTCACCCCGGTGATGGACTACGGCGTGGTGCTGTCGCTGCTCACCGGGCTTGCGCTGGCTGCGCCCTGGCCAGCCGGCATCGTGCTCAACTACCCCAAGATCGGCACCAAACTGGTGATCCTGATCGCCCTCGGTGCCGTGCTGGGCATCGGCCGGGCCCGGCAGCGCAAGTCGGGTGGGGAAGCCCCTCGCCCGCTGTTCTATGCTGCAGGCGCTTTAGTGCTGACGGCCGCGGGGCTCGCCGTCATCTGGTAACCGGGTGCGGTTCAGGCATTCGATCTGACTGATCCCAATCGGGCGAAAAGCCGATACCGTCGTTAGCATGGCCGATCACGCCGGCATCCGCGCCGCGCTCATGGCGCACTGGGCGTCCTAGGATGCGAACGACTTCGACGCCGAACACCGGATCTACCGGGCCGATGCGGTCCTCGAATACCCGCAGTCGGGTGAGCGGATCCGTGGCCGCGATCGCATTCAGGCGTCGCGGGAAGCCCAGCCGAATGCCAAGCGCTTCACGGTCCGCCGCATCCGCGGCGGTGGTGATCTGTGGATCAGTGAACTGGTGCTCACCTACGACGGCCAGCCGTCGTATGTGGTGAGCGTGATGGAGTTCGTGGACGGTGTAGTCGTTCGTGAGACGCAGTATTTCGGCGATCCCTTCAGCCCGGGACCGTCTCGCGTGCAATGGGTGGAACCCCTCGACTGACCGCGGGACTTACCCGTTGAACTGGAATCCGCTGCGCTAACCGCTTCTTTCAGCCGGCACTCACCAGGGTGATGGCAATCGGCGGAAGCATCGGGCACTGATAACTACCGGTCAGCGAGCCTCGTCCAGAGTGGTCTGGCAACCGCCGGTGGTGGTGCCCGCCCACTCCCTGCCTTGCCGGTGCAGTTGCCCGGATGGCGCAATGTTCAGGCAGTCCGAACCGCACGAGCTGAGTTCCCAGTAGAAATCATCCTGTAGCCCTTGCCCGGTTACCTGGTACCGACCGCTCGGCGGATCGGCGTAGGCCGGGCCGGCCAGCACCATTGAACCGCCAGCTAACACTCCCGCCAAAATGGCAATTCGTTGACCTCGCATTTTCATCTCCATCGCGACAGTTGGGCCAACTTTTTGCCCACCTTTTCGGAGCCTAACAGCGGCTGCCGAACCTGGTGGCGGATCGCGATTTAACCGTCCGACGCGACGGCGTCGGCCTGTCGGATCAGGCCGACCAGCTTTGGAATCAACGCCACTACGTGGTCGTAATGGTCGCGCCAGTTCACCTGGGCAAGGCCTAGATAATCCTGCCCGGCCAGCTCCAGCAGGGCACGATCGTGTCCCGTCAATCTCGGTGCGACCCGTTGCGCGGCAATGTCCTTGGCGACGATCTGCCCGGTCTCGATCGTGACCAGCATGCGAGCCAAGGTCAGCAGGAAGAACCTCTCCTCGCCCGCCGGGTCGTTCATGAGCTCGGGCAACAACGCGAGCTGGGCTCGCCGGAGCCGCTCGGGCGGCACCGGCGCGACCAGATCCTCGAGCGGCTGGCCGCGCAACACCCGGCGAGCGCTCTGGGCGGTGGCCAGCAGCACCACCACGTCGGGATCGGGAACGGCAGTCGGGACGTGGCCGTCCAGCAGCTCCGCGCGCAACCATTCGCCGAATTGGAAGTCGCGGCGGGGTGTCTGCGGCAACGGATCAACGTCGGCCACGACGAGGCTGGTCAGCTCCAACGGCCGACGGTTGGCAACCTCGGGGAATTGGGCGGCATGCCCGCTCCACCCGGACACACCCAACAGAATTGCCACCAGCGACGCCCGCTCGGCCTCCGACAGCGACGTACGTGTGAGAACCAGCAGATCGACGTCGCTGTCCGGCCGCAGCCCGGCCGCGGCCGCCGACCCGTAGAGATAGGCTCCGGCCAGATCTCCCGGCCGATCCTCGTCCAGATAGCTCAGGACCGGCGTGAGCAGTGCCTCCATGTGCAGCAACGGATATGGCCGACCCGCCTCATCAAGCTCACTGCGGCCGGCGACAACAAAACCGCGCCGAACGTAGAACTCGACCGCCTGCTCGTTCTGCTCATTGACGTCCACCAAGCGGATTCCCTGCTCGGCGATCACGTGTTGGAGTAGCGCGCTTCCGACCCCGTGGCCGCGAGCGTCGGCGTGGACGAACAACATCTCCAGGTGCTCCCCCGCCGTGCCGGCGAAACCCACCGGGTCTCCGTCGATCTCAGCGACGGTGAGGCAAACGGCCGGGAAGTAGACATCGGCCAGTTGACTCTCGATGTCCGCGCGATCTGCATCAGCCAGAAAGTGGTGGGTCGCGTCGACGGCGCTGCGCCAGATCGCCACCAGCCGGGGATATTCGGCAGGCCCCACGCAGTCACGAATCCGCACCGCGGTCAGATTACCGATCGAGGGCCTCCACGCGTCGATACCCTGTAGCCGATGGACGCGATCGAGGAAGCGGGCCCGTTCTTTCACGGCACCAAGGCCCAACTGATGGTGGGTGACCTACTCAGCGCGGGCTTCCGGTCCAACTACCGGCCCGAGCTCGTGATGAACCACATCTACTTCACCGCGCTGCTCAGCGGTGCCGGGCTAGCGGCCGAGCTCGCCGCCGGCCACGGGGAACCGCGGGTGTATCGCGTGGAGCCCACTGGCGCGTTCGAGAACGACCCCAACGTCACCGACAAGAAGTTCCCCGGCAACCCGACCCGCTCCTATCGCAGCAGTGCACCGCTGCGCGTCGCCGAAGAGATCATCGACTGGCCGCGACTGACGCCCGAGGCACTTCAGGAGTGGCGTGATCGGCTGGCCGCGCTGCGCGCTGACGGGCTCGACGAGATCATCAACTGAGCGACGCTCCCGAGGACGCCGCCTCCGGCAACCGCACGCTGAAGAACGGCGGCACCGACGGCGGCCACTGCCCGGTACGGGCTGATGGCGTGCTCGATGGACAGCCGCAAGGTGTCGATCAGCCCGGTCACCTGGCGGCGCCTGGCACGAAGCTTCACCAGGTAGTGGCCTCCGACGCACGCCGCGGCCACCACCACAACAATCCACAGCACAGCCGCGACCAGGTAGATCGCCTCAACCACCGACATGAGGATGAGCCTCCCCTATCGCCGTCGCGGTGAGGTCACCGGCGAGACACACGTCGGCGACTTCGGTGTCTCCGCGTTCCTCGGCGAAGTGATCGCGTGATCTCGAGCGATCAGACGTTGAACCGGAACTCCACCACGTCCCCGTCGGCCATCACGTAGTCCTTGCCCTCCATGCGCACCTTGCCGGCGGCCTTGGCCGCAGCCATCGATCCGGCCTCGACCAGGTCGTCGTAGGAGACCACCTCGGCCTTGATGAAGCCCTTCTCGAAGTCGGTGTGAATCACCCCGGCCGCCTTGGGCGCGGTGTCGCCCTGGTGAATGGTCCAGGCCCGCGCCTCCTTGGGCCCGGCGGTCAGGTAGGTTTGCAACTTCAGGGTGTGAAAACCCGCCCGCGCCAACGCATCCAGGCCGCGCTCGCTCTGCCCGATCGACTCCAGCAGCTCCATCGCCGACTCGTCGTCGAGCTCGGCGAGTTCGGCTTCGATCTTGGCGTCGAGGAACACCGCGTCGGCCGGGGCCACCAGCTCCCGCAGCGCGGCGACCCGCGCGGCATCGGTGAGCACCGACTCGTCGGCGTTGAACACGTACAGGAACGGCTTGGTGGTCAGCAGGTTCAGCTCGCGCAGCGGCGCGGTGTCCACCCCGGCAGCGAACAGGGTCTTGCCGGTGTCGAGGATCGCCGCGGCGGCCACCGCAGCCTCGTGCATGGGCTTGCGGTCCTTGTTGTTGCGGGCTTCCTTCTCCAGCCGCGGGACCGCCTTCTCCAGGGTCTGCATGTCGGCCAGGATCAGCTCGGTGGCGATCACCTCGATGTCGGCCTCGGGGTCCACCTTGCCGTCCACGTGCACCACGTCGTCGTCGGCGAAGACCCGCACCACCTGACAGATGGCGTCGCACTCCCGGATGTTGGCCAGGAACTTGTTGCCCAGGCCGGCCCCCTCCGAGGCGCCCTTGACGATGCCGGCGATGTCGACGAACGTCACCGGCGCCGGCAGGATCCGCTCGGAACCGAAGATCTCCGCCAGCTTGGCCAGCCGGGGGTCGGGCAGCGGCACCACGCCCTCGTTCGGCTCGATCGTCGCGAACGGGTAGTTGGCGGCCAACACATCGTTGTGTGTCAGCGCGTTGAACAGGGTCGACTTACCAACGTTGGGCAACCCCACGATTCCCAGGCTCAGGCTCACGGGTAGCCAAGTCTAGAGCCCGGGGCGTGCCGCCGTGCGCCCCCGCCGCCGCCAGCCGGTACCTTCAGTGTGTGGCAGTAGCGCGGGAGAAGTCGGCAGTGGCCGCTGACCACCGTTCGATCTTGCCGAGCATCGCCGGTTTGCCGTGGTGGAGTGCGGTGGCAGTGGCGGTGGTCGCGACCGCGGTCGGAGTGGCCTTCGACGCCGGCTCCGGCGACAAAGAACTGTCCATCGTCTTCTCCGCCCTCTACGCGATGGGCTGTATCGCCGCGGTTCTCATGGTGCAGCAATCGGCGGTGTTCACCACGGTGGTCCAGCCGCCATTGATCCTGTTCGCCACCGTGCCCGGCGCGTACTGGATGCTGCGCGGCGGCGGGTTCCCGGGCCTCAAGGCCATCGTCATCAACTGCGGCTACCCCCTGATCGAACGTTTCCCGCTGATGCTGTTCACGGCCGCGGCCGTGCTGCTGATCGGGATGGTCCGGTGGTATCTGGGGATGCTGGGCGGAACCGCGAAGCGCGAGACCCGCGATAGCGAAGACGACGCCACCCCGAAGCGGGCCACATTCAGCGACCGCATCGGCGCCATGCTCACCTCGGCCCTGACCCGCAACCCCGCGCACGCCATCGAGAAGCCGGCCTCCCGCGGCGAGCGCCCGGGTCAGCGCCCGCGTCGCGCCACCGCAGAGTCCCGGCGGGCCGCGCGTGGGGGTTCTGGGGCCCGATCACGGACCCGCTCCACCGAGCGCCGCGGTGCTTCCAACGGCTCGGCGCCGACGCGTTCGCGGCACGTTCGGCCGGATCTGGATGCCCGCGCAGCGGAGCACCCGCGCCCACGCCGCCGTCCGGCAGCCGAGGGACGCGACGAACCCATCCAGCGGCGGCGACGCCCGGCTCCCGAGGCGCACGACGAACGCCAGCCCCGCCGGCGCCCGGCGCCGGACTGGCAAGACGAGCCGCGACGGCGCCCGCGCCCACCCCAGGACCCGGCGCGCTCAGCTGACCCACTGTCGAGGACTAACCGGGATCCGCATCCGCGCAGCTACCGCCCCTCCGACGCACCCGAATCGATGCCCCGGCGCCGACCGGCTCCGACGGGCGCCGAGGGGCGCGGCAACGGAACCGGCACTCGGCACCCCGTTTCCCAGGTGCGCTACCGCAGGTCAGGAGCCGACGAGGCCGACGCGGCGCCCCGCAACCGCTCGCGTCAGCCGCGCGACGGAGCCGACTCCTGGGAGTTCGACATCTAGCCAAGGCGACTCAAGCCGCTTGCGATCGGCACTTAAGCCTCGATCCGCCGATGAAACGGGGGCTGCTGAGTTGTCGAAACGACCAAAAGCCCGCGCAGCTACACCGACGCCTTGAGAAAAGCCTATTCCGATGTCTCGAACACCAAAGCTGCTCACTTGCTGTGAGCATAGCTGCCAACTTGCTGTGAATGCGATATAGCGTCGTGCCCTGCGCTCATGCCAGGAATGAACGCGTTCAAACGGGCGCTGACGGGCCTGTAACCGCGGGGTTGACCCAACCGCCCACAGGCGGATCTACGCATGTCAACCGATGCATTCGGCACGGTCCACCGTGATAGCCGTGATGACCATCAAGCTGGCGCCGGTGCGGGCCGGGCTGGGGTCGATCGTCGTATCGGCCCGACAGTTCGGCGTTTACCGCAGGGCGGATTTTCTGGTGACTGCCGTTCAAGTGGCGAATTCCGCGGCAACGGCTATCATGCGGTTTGTCCGCCCCGCCCCCCGTATTGCCGTCCTCCCGTCATGAATTCGGGTTGACGCTGCGCGTATTTCGGCAGCGCTTTACCCCCACTCTTTAAGCCGCCGCCGGAGAGCTGATCCATGCCACAGAATCTGACCGTTCCGACCGAAAAGCCGCGCAATGGTCTGGCCGGTCTCAAACATTGGCGCTATGACCTTCGGTCGGGTTTCACGGTGGCCATGATCTCGCTGCCGTTCTCGATGGGTATTGCCATCACCTCGGGCGCGCCGCCGATCTGCGGGATTGTGTCGGCGATCATCGCCGGTTTTGTCCTGCCGTTTTTGGGCGGCTCGTATGTGACCATCAGCGGCCCGGCAGCGGGACTGGCGCCGGTCCTGTTCGCCGGCATGATCACGCTGGGACAGATCCGCCTGGGCGAGGGCGCCTCGGAATCCGAGTTGCTTGCGGTGGGATACCCCCTGGTTCTGGTTGCGATCGCCATTGCGGGCGTGGTGCAGTTGATCCTTGCCAGGTTGAAGGTGGCCCGTCTGAGCGCCATCTTCCCCGCTGCGGCCATTCAGGGCATGCTGGCCGCGATCGGCCTGATGATCATCGCCAAGCAGATCCCGCTGTTTATGGGCGTGCCGTTCGAGGGCCGCGAATTCTGGGCGATCCTGGCCGAAGTTCCCCGCCATGTCGGGTCGATGAACCTTCAGGTTTTCGTCCTGGGGATCGGTTGCCTGGCGGGGCTTTTCGTGCTGACGGCGATGCCCGGGCGAATGCTGAAAGTGATGCCGCCTCCGGTCTGGGTGTTCTTCGCCGGCACGCTCGCCAGCGTATTCATCCTGAAGCTGGACAGGCACTACCTGATCAACGTCCCCAATTCGGTGATGGACGGGGTTGTCATGCCTCAGTTCGGAACCGTGCTCGCCCATCCCGAACTATGGCTGGCGCTGGCCTACCTGGTCATCACGCTGGTCTTGATCGACGGGGCCGAGTCTCTGGCCACGATCGCGGCCGTGGACAGAATCGATCCCTTTCGGCGCCGCTCGGACCCGGATCGGACCCTGCAGGCCATGGGCGCGTCTAACGTCGCCTCCAGCGCGCTCGGTGGATTGACCATCATCCCCGGCATGATCAAGAGCACCGCCAATATTCTGGGCGGCGGCCGGACCCAGTGGGCAAACTTTTACAACGCCTGCTTCCTGCTGCTGTTCGTGCTGCTGTTCAGCGACCTGATCAACATGGTCCCTTTGACCGTGTTGGCCGCCGTCCTGGTGTTCATCGGCTACAAACTGTGTAAGCCCGCGGTTTGGCTCAATGTTGCCCGGGTGGGGGCGGAGCAGTTCGCCGTCTTCGTGATCACCTTGCTCGTGACGTTGACGACGGACCTGCTCATCGGCCTTCTCGCCGGCGTCGCCGTGAAATTGGTGCTGAATTTGTGGTTGGAGAGTCTTTGGCACACGCTGCGCAACCGCTCGGATTCCGCCAATCCGACTCTTGTCGGCCGCTTGTTCAGTCTTTTCCGCAATCCCGTGTCGCAAAGGGGTTTCGATGAGGGTGCGTACCACCTGTATTTGGATGGTTCCCTGGTGTGTTTCAACCTGTTTCACGTAATTCGGGAGTTGGGGCAGTTTCCGCCGGATACACAGACGGTGCAACTGCACTTGAGCTGGCGCGTGCCCCTCGTCGATCACACGACGAATGAGACCCTTCGATATTTCCTGGAGGAGTTCAGCGGCCAGGACGACAGTCCGACGCTGGTGATTGAGGGATGGGACCGCATGCGGCCTCTTTCCAATCACGAGACAAGTACGCGGATCGCCCTGGCCAACCTCGATGCGTTAGAGAGTCCCAAAACAACGGATTGACGGCCGACAACTCCGCGTGTGATTGCGATGCTGAGCCGATGGCGCCGACCCGCAGCGCAGGGTTGACGCCGCGCCGGCGATCGGCGCTACCGGCGGCTCGGCCGGATCTCGCGCGGCAACGCGAACACCAAGGTCTCGTTGGCGGTGGCCACCGGGTACACAGTCCCGTAGCCGTACTCGCCGAGACGCTCCAGCACACCGCGGACCAGGATCTCCGGCACCGACGCACCCGAGGTGACGCCGATGGTCTGCACCTCGCCGGCCTCGGGAGCCAGCCACGCCGGGTCGATGTCTTCGGCGTAGTCGACCAGGTGGGCCGCGCGGGCACCGGCACCCAGCGCCACCTCGACCAGTCGGCAGGAGTTCGAGGAGTTCCGCGAGCCCACCACGATCACCAGCTCGCACTCCGGGGCCATCGCCTTGACCGCGGTCTGGCGGTTCTGGGTGGCGTAGCAGATGTCGTCGCTGGGCGGATCCTGCAGGTTCGGGAACCGTTCACGCAGCTTGAGCACTGTCTGCATGGTCTCGTCGACGCTGAGCGTGGTCTGCGACAGCCACACGATCTTGTTCTCGTCGCGGACGGTCACCGCGGCTACCGCATCTAAGCCGTCGACCAGCTGCACGTCGTTGGGCGCCTCGCCGATGATCCCGACGACCTCTTCGTGGCCGGCGTGGCCGATCAGCAGAATGTCGTAGCCGTCTCGGGCGAACCGCTTGGCCTCGTTGTGCACCTTGGTCACCAGGGGGCAGGTCGCGTCGATCACCCGCAGGTTGCGGTCCGCGGCCGACTCGTGCACGGTCGGCGCCACGCCATGCGCGGAGAACACCACGATCGCGCCTTCGGGGACCTCGTCGGTCTCGTGCACAAAGACCGCGCCCTTGTTCGTCAAGGTGTCGACCACATGCTTGTTGTGCACGATCTCGTGCCGCACGTATACCGGGGCGCCGTGCTTCTCCAGCGCCCGCTCGACGGTCTCGACTGCCCGGTCCACGCCCGCGCAGTACCCGCGCGGCTCCGCCAGCAGCACCCGCTTGCCCGCGGGGGCGCCGTTCACCCGTGCTGCTGAACTGTAGGCGATCTCCACGTCGACGGTTTCGGGCATGGCAACCAGCGTACGGTCTGCCGACACGAGACCGCCAGCTCGCGTCATGCCGGTCAATACTTGGAGATGACCGGCGGGTAAGGCAGGCTGGGGGCCATGGCAACTGCACCCTTTGGAGTCCGGCTTCTGGTCGGCGCGGCCACCGTCGCGGTCGAAGAGACCCTGAAGCTGCCGCAAACCATCCTGACCTACCCGATGACGCTGGCCAGCCAGGCCGCGCACGCGGTGATGCGCTGGCAGCAGGGTGTCGCCGAGCTGGTGAACAAAGGCGACACCACTCTCGAGTCGCTGTTCCCGCCGAAAGACGAGCAGCCGGAGTGGGCAACCTTCGATGACGACATCGAGGACCGTTTCGACGGCGGTGCCGCGGTCTTCGACGACGACGACGCCGACCCACGCACCGAAGGGCGCTTCGCCCTGTATTCGTTCAGCGAAGACGGGGCCACCCCGCCGAGCGCACCCGCCGACGCGGCCCCGGCCGGCCGCAACGGGGCCGCGGACTCTGCCGTGCCCACCCCCGACCTGGTCGATGAGCTCGATTACGGCTCGTTGACCCTGGCCCAGCTGCGGGCCCGGCTGGCCTCGCTCAGCCTCGACGAGCTGGAGACCCTGCTCGCCTATGAAGAGGCCACCAAGGCCCGGGCACCGTTCCAGACGCTGCTGGCCAACAGGATCACCCGCACCACCGCGAAGTGACCGCCCCCGCGCCGGGCGAATCCGCCGAAAACCCGTTCCCGGTCCGCGCGGTTGCCATCCGGGTCAAGGGCTGGATCGACCGGCTGGGTTCGGTGTGGGTGGAAGGGCAGCTCACCCAGATCAACCTGCGCCCGGGCGTGCGGACCGTGTTCATGGTGTTGCGCGATCCGGCCGCCGACATGTCCCTGACCGTGACGTGCAGCCCCGAAATGGTGGCTTCGTCGCCGGTCAAACTGACCGAAGGCACCCAGGTGGTGGTCTGCGGTAAACCCAACTTCTACACCGCCCGGGGCACCTTCTCGCTGCGCCTGAGCGAGATCCGCGCCGTCGGGATCGGTGAACTGCTGGCGCGCATCGAGCGGCTACGGCGGCTGCTGGACGCCGAGGGATTGTTCGATCCGCGCCTGAAGCGGCCGCTGCCGTTCCTGCCAGGCACCATCGGGCTGATCACCGGTCGTGCCAGCGCCGCCGAGCACGACGTCATGACGGTAGCCGGCACCCGGTGGCCGGCGGTGCGCTTCGCGGTGCGCAACACCGCCGTGCAGGGACCGACCGCCGTCGCCCAGATCGTCGAGGCGCTGCGCGACCTGGACGCCGACGAAGCCGTGGAGGTGATCGTGCTGGCCCGCGGCGGCGGCAGCGTCGAGGATCTGCTGCCGTTCTCCGACGAAACCCTGTGCCGGGCCATCGCGGCGTGCCGCACCCCGGTGGTCAGCGCGATCGGCCACGAACCCGACAGCCCGTTGTGCGATTTGGTCGCTGACCTGCGCGCGGCCACCCCCACCGACGCGGCGAAGCGGATCGTTCCGGACGCCGCCGCCGAACAGGCGCTGGTCGATGACCTGCGGCGACGCAGTGCGCAGGCGGTACGTAACTGGGTGGTGCGTGAGGACCGCGTGCTGATGCAGCTGCGCAGCCGACCGGTGTTGGCCGACCCGCTGCGCGCGCTGACCGAGCGCGGCGAGGAGGTCCAGCGCGCCCTGGCCGCGGTGCGCCGCGATGTCACCCGGCTGATCGCCGTGCAAAGCGAACGGCTGGGGCATCTGGCGGCGCGGCTGGCTACCCTGGGCCCGGCCGCGACATTGGCGCGCGGGTACGCGGTCGTCCAGACTGTCGGCGCAGCGGGGCCGCACGTACTGCGGTCGGTCGACGATGCGGCGGCCGGGACCCGACTGCGAATCCGGGTGGCCGACGGGGCCGTGGCGGCGACGAGTGAGGGGCGACTTCTTGAAGGACCCAGCGATGGCAGCTGAGCAAGCCGATCCGGTGACACCCGTTAGTGAGCTCGGCTATGAGCAGTGCCGCGACGAGCTGATTGACGTGGTGCAGCGTCTGGAGCAGGGCGGAATGGATCTCGACGCGTCACTGAGCCTGTGGGAACGGGGCGAGCAGCTGGCCAAGCGGTGTGAAGAGCACCTGGCCGGAGCCCGGCGCCGGGTGCAGGAAGCGCTGGACGCCGAGCCCGCCGACGACGACCGCGGGTGACCTCCCCCTGGGCAAGACCACGGGAACTGAAACACGTTCAGTTATGCTCGCCCGATGGGTGATCCATCACTGACTACGGAACTCGGCCGGGTACTGGTCACCGGGGGCTCCGGCTTCGTAGGAACCAACTTCGTCAGGACACTGCTGGAACGCGGCTACCAGGTGCGCTCCTTCGACCGCGCACCGTCGAGCCTGCCCGACCACCCGAACCTGGAGAAGCTCGAAGGCGACATCTGCGACCCTCCGACGGTGGCAGCGGCGGTCGCCAACATCGACACCGTGTTCCACACCGCGGCCATCATCGATCTGCAGGGCGGTGCCAAAGTCACCGACGAGATCCGCCGGCGCAGTTTCGCGGTCAACGTCGACGGCACCAAGAATCTGGTCCAGGCGGCACAGCGGGCCGGGGTGAAGCGGTTCGTCTACACCGCCTCCAACAGTGTGGTGATGGGCGGCAAAGCCATCTCAGGCGGTGACGAAACCATGGCCTACACCACCAAGTTCAACGACCTCTACACCGAGACCAAAGTGGTCGCCGAGAAGTTCGTGCTGGGCGAGAACGGCATCGACGGCATGCTCACCTGTGCGATCCGGCCGTCGGGCATCTGGGGCGACGGTGACCAGACCATGTTCCGCAAGCTGTTCGAAAGCGTGGTCGCCGGTCACGTCAAAGTTCTCATCGGCAGTAAACGAGCCAAGCTCGACAACTCCTACGTGCACAACCTGATTCACGGCTTCATCCTGGCCGCCGAGCACCTGGTTCCCGGCGGATCGGCGCCCGGTCAGGCCTACTTCATCAACGACGGCGAACCGATCAACATGTTTGAGTTCGCGCGGCCGGTCGTCGAAGCGTGCGGCGAGCACTGGCCCCGGCTGCGGGTTTCCGGACGCATGGTGCGCGACGTGATGTTCGCCTGGCAGTGGCTGCACTTCCGCTTCGGCCTGCCCGAACCGATGTTGGAACCCGGTGCGGTGGAGCGGCTTTACCTGAACAACTACTTCTCGATCGCCAAGGCCGGCCGCGACCTCGGCTACCGGCCGCTGTTCACCACCGAGCAGGCGATGGCCGACTGCATGCCGTACTACAAAGAGCTGTTCGAGCGGGTCAAGGCCGAGGCCCAGCCGCACCTGGCGACCGTGGTCGCCGAGCCGCACCCGGAGTAGCGCCCCTCTTCGCGAAAGCCGCTATCCCGCCGTGGGCCACGGTGACACGATAGCGGTGTGAACGGCGTTGGGCCGCTGTCGGAACTGCCAGCCCTGGTGTGCAGTTCATGCGGCACTGGCCTGCCCGCAACCTTCAGGTTCTGCAACGAATGCGGAACCGCGGTTGCTTCTGTACCGACACCGGCCGAATACAAGCAGGTGACGGTGCTGTTCGCCGACGTGGTGCATTCCATGGAGATCGCCACGACGGTGGGCGCGGAGCGGCTACGCGAGATCATGGCCGCCCTGGCCGACCGCTGTGCGGCCGTGGTGCGGCGTTACGGCAGCACGATCACACAGTGGACCGGTGACGGGATCATGGCGGTGTTCGGCGCCCCGATCGCCCTGGAAGACCACGCCGTGCGGGCCTGCCTGGCGGCCTTGGAGCTTCAGCAGGAAGCCGCCGGCCTTGCAGTCGACGTCGGCAAGCGTGACGGCATCGAGTTGCAACTGCGGGTTGGGCTGAATTCCGGGGAGGTGATCGCGGGCGGTATCGGCTCGGGACAGTTCGGCTATGCCGCCGTGGGCGAGCAGGTGGGCATGGCCCAGCGGATGGAAGCGGTCTCTCCGCCCGGCGGGATCATGCTCAGCGCGTCGACGGCGCGGCTCGTGGAGGGCCAGGCCATGTTGGGTGCGGTGCAGCCGGTTCAGATCAAGGGCACCGCAGAACCCGTGCCCGCAAGCCGGCTGTGGGGCATGGCCGACCGGCACCGCGCCATCCGGCGCTCGGAGTCGCGTCTGATCGGCCGGCACGGGGAGTTAGCCGTTGTGGAGGCGATCCTCGATCGCGCGATCGGAGGGCACGGCGGAGTGGCCACCGTGGTGGGACCACCCGGCATCGGCAAGAGTCGGATGGCTCGGGAGGCCGCCGCGGCCGCGGCCGCTCGCGGAGTCGAGGTGGTGTGGACCTTCTGCGAGTCACATGCCAACGAGGTGCCGTTCCACGCAGTGTCCACGCTGCTGCGGGCCAGCATCGGCGTGACCGACATGGACGGCGAGGAAGCCCGCACGCGGGTCCGCGAGCACGTTCGGCACGCCGATCCCCAGGACCTGTTGCTGCTCGACGATCTGCTGGGTATCGCCGACCCTGATGTGGCACTGCCCCAGATCGACGCCGATACCCGCCGCGACCGGCTGACGGCTCTGATCAACTCGGCGTCGTTGGCCCGCACCGAACCAACTTTATTCATTATCGAGGATGCGCACTGGATCGATGCCGTCAGCGATTCTCTGATCGCGGACTTCTTGGCAGTTCTCCCCCGCACCCCCTCGATGGTGCTGATCACCTACCGCCCCGGCTACCGCGGCGCGCTGACCCAGCTACCCGATGCACAGAAAATAATCCTTGCCCCGCTAGATGATTCGGACATCACGGCGCTGACCGGCGAGCTGTTGGGATCGGATCCGTCGGTCGGCGAGCTGACCGCGATCATCGCCGGGCGAGCCGCCGGGAATCCGTTCTTCGCCGAAGAGATGGTGCGCGAGCTGGCCCAACGCGGGGCGCTGGACGGCGAACACGGCGGCTACGTCTGCCGCACGCGTGCCGCGGACGTCACGGTGCCACCCACGGTGCAGGCGGCCATTGAGGCGCGCACCGACCAGCTCAGCAGCGGGGCCAAACGAACATTGAACGCGGCCTCGGTGATCGGAGCACGCTTCGGCCCGGAGCTGTTGCCCACACTGGGCGTCGATGCGGTGTTCGACGAGTTGCTCGACGCGGAGCTGATCGACGAGGTCGATCTCACCGCGAGTGCCCAGTACGCCTTTCGGCATCCGCTGATCCGCACGGTGGTCTACGAGTCGCAGCTCAAGTCCGATCGCGCCCGCTGGCACCGGAAGCTGGCCGCAGCGATCCAGGAGCGTGCGCCTGGGTCGATGGACGACAACGCGGCGTTGATAGCCGAACACCTGCAGGCTGCGGGCGAACTGCGCGAGGCGTACGCCTGGCACATGCGGGCCGGGGCATGGTCCACCAACCGCGATCTGGTCGCGGCCCGGGGCAGCTGGGAGCGGGCGCGCCGCATCGCCGACGCGCTTCCGGCAGCCGACCCAGAACATTTGTCGATGCGCATCGCTCCGCTAACCATGCTGTGCGCCACCGACTGGCAGGCCCGAGAAGTCCAGGAGAGCCGCAGTCGCTTCGAGGAACTGCAGGAGTTGTGCGGCGCGGCCGGCGATCAGGTGTCGCTGGCCATCGGGATGACCGCCCTGGCCACCGAGCTGCTTTACGCGGGCCGATCACGTGAAGGCGCGCAGCTGGCATCCCAGCAGATGGCATTGTTCGAGTCGATCGGCGATCGCTCCCCGACCATGGGCTTGGCGTTCATGGCGTTCGTCAACTGGCTCTGTGTCGGTGAATTCAATGAGATCTTGCGGTGGTCGCAGACCATCGTCGACCTGGCCGAGGGCGACCCCGCCAAGGGTGCCAACTTCGGTGTGGGATCACCTCTTGCGATCGCACTGGCATGGCGGGGCAGTGCGCGGTGGTGGCTGGGCCGTGCCGGATGGCGCCAAGACCTCCACGATGCCGTCGCGATGGCCCGACGCAGTAACGCGGAAACTCTCGGCAGCACCGTGGCCTGGACCTACGGTTTCGCGCTGCAGTACGGGGCGCTTCGGCCCAGCGACGCGGCGGAACGCGCGTGCGAGGACGCGGTGCGATCCGCTCAACGGGCCAGCAGCGATCGCGCACTTGGCTTGGCCGGGTACGCATTGGCCGTCGTGCTACTCAATCGCGACAACGTCGCCGACCGTCATCGGGGACTCGAACTGATGATGCAGACCCGCGACATTTGGCTGCGCAAACGCGCACTGTTCCTCATCCCGGTCACCGACGTGTGGGCCGCCCGCGAAACGGCGCGCAACGGCGACCCCAACGCCGCCATTGCGGAGATGCGCCAAGCTGTCGCCGACTTGCGCCATGCCGAGAACCTCTTCTACGGCGTCTGGGCCACCGGCGTCCTGGTAGAGACGCTGCTGGAGCGCGCCGCCGACAGCGATCTGGCCGAAGCCGAGGAGGCGATCAACTGGTTGGCGAGCCTTCGGGCATGCCAAGAAAGCTCGGCAATGTGCGAAATCATGCTGCTGCGGTTGACCGCGCTGCTCTACCGTGTGCGCGGTGGCGGCGACCACGCCGAAGCGGTGAATCGTTATCGCGCCCTGGCGGAATCGCTCGGCTTCGAAGGGCATATCGACTGGGCGACGGCGCTTACGAGAACAGCTCCATGAAGTTGTCCAGGGTGCCGATGGCCGCGAACAGTGCCGGTGGAGCACCGAGCAGCAGATCGAACGGGACCAGACCTGAATAAGCCGCCAATGGAAGCCCGATCGCGTCAACAAGATCCCCTGCCAGAAGCTGGTCGACAAAGATGTTCGCGGCGTACGCGGGGAGGCTGGTGAACAGCGCACTGACCGCGTCGGCGGCGGGCAGCAGCGCCGAGTAGTCGTAGGCCAGCGTGCTGTTGATCATGGTGATGATGTCGGCCACCGGTGAATTGAGCGTCACGTCGGAAACCGGGAAGCCAGCCAGTGTGAGAAGCCCCTCCATCACACCGTCAAACGTCGGGTTCTCCGGCGCGAATCCGTGGGTGTAGATCGAGTCCGCGAACGGCAACCAGGGCGCGACCTGCTCTTCATAGCTGACGGGATTCGCAATGGCGTTGAGCGCGTCGTTGATGCCCTGCTGCAAGCCGTTGCCCAGTGCCGTAGAAAGCTGCCCCGGGTCGATCTGCGGGAACAACCCGAACGTGGTGGGGACATTCGCCGGCCCCTGATCCCATCCTTCATCGATGCTGCCGTAGCCCAGGTTCACCAGGATCCGGGTAACGGGTTCCAACAAGTCATACAGGGGTTTTCCGATCCCGGGGAGGAACAGCAGCGGCATCAGCAACGGCAGGTTCGCGCTCGGGATCATGTAGTAGTCGGTGAGGCCTTCACCGGACAGCGCCGCGGATCCCGGTAGCAGAATCGCACTTTCGACCTGCTCCGGGGTGAGGTTGGCATAGATGAAGTGCTGGGTGAAATTTCCTACCAGGGCGTTGAGGACCGACAACAGATTGAGCGGGTAGTGCGGGAAGTCGGCGCTGGCGTCGTATTCGAGGCTGTAGATGTCGGTCGGATACAGATCCGACGGGGTCGCGGGGCTGAACGGGAAGTTCGCGGCGGTGAAGGCCCAGCTGTTGCCGGCCGGAAAATCGAAGGTATTCAACAGGCCGCCGTTGGGGTTGTTGACATCACCCACCAGCACGAAGTGCACCAGGTCGCTGGGGACACCCGCATCGCGCAGTTGCGGCATGACCTGCGAGGCCACCGCGGCGCTCTGCGAGTAGCCGAAAACCACCAGGGGATTCTCCGACGTCACACCGCCGGCGGCGATCTGATTTTGGATGTCGGAGAACATGATCGGTTGGCCGTGGCTCACCGACACCCCGAATCCCATGCTCTTGACACCGGTGATCGGATAGAGCTCGTTGGGCAGCAGCGCGGCCTGCATCGTGCCGGTGAAGCCGCCGGGCTGCAGATACAGCGTGTTGATCGCATCGAGAAACTGCGGGGACGGCAGCATCGGACCTCCGCTGCCGTCATAGACCAACGCCGTGCCGCCGGCGGTGAGTTGGATGTCCCCGGCCTGCGGGGCGGGCGATGCCGCCACCGGGGGGACGGCGATCAGGCTGGTGCCGGCCACGGTGGTACTCATGGCGAGTAAGGCGACCGGCAATGCCGGTGTACGCCTCATCGTCCTTCGCGCCGTCACAGTCGGCGCATCTCTCGTGCCAACGCGGCATTCTCGAGAAAGGAGGTGAGGTCCGGCGGATAGTGGATCCGTTCCGGCCGAGTTCCCATGTGGAACATCGCCACGACGGCTTCGATCGCATGAAGGTGCTTGAGGTGCGGCACGTGCAACGGATGGGCGTGTACCGCAGACAACGTGGACATGATGGGTCTTCTTTCTGCTGCACTGTGATCGGAAAATCGTGACTCTGTTCCGATACGCAGTACGCAGTAGAGGACTACTGCAATCTCCCCCGGTTGCACTGGCGCAATACCGAGCTCATCCCCGGCACCGACGCGACGATCTTTCTCGGACGGATGCGCGAAACGCGGCGATCCACTTCAGCGATGACGAAGTCACCCGCATGCGTGATGGGACCGGCCTTTCAACAATGTCGCTACCGCCCAAGGAATTCGAGGCTGACCGCCTATGCCTGCGCCCACTGCGATGCTGTCCGGTGCACCTCGTCAACGGAGCCCCTGAACAGCTGGATGACTTGCAGATTCAGGTCATAATGCGTCGCGACCCAGCCGATACCGCGTTCGCAATCAACGCGCAGCAAGGTGCCGTCTTTGGCCCAATCGTGACCGCACGATCGTGGGGCAATCATGTCAACCCTCCCCGCTTGGCGTCTGGTAACGAGGCATCCATATCAATCATCACGGGCATGGGGCGGCTGTAGTTCAGTGGTGCACTACTGCAGTCTCCGGACCTACGGGCGGTGGGGTCGCAGGGCTGCGAGTTCGTCACGGCAGTTGGTGTCCGTCTTCAACATCGCCCGGTAGATGTGGCTTTCGACAGTGCGAACGGAAACGGTCAGCCGCTCGGCAATCTCCCGGTTGGACAATCCCGCGCTGATCAACATCACGATCTCTTGCTCGCGATCGGTGAGAGGCAAGGGCTGCGCGGCCTGGCGCAGCGCCGGGGTGCTCGCGCCACCGCATTGTTCGGCCAGAGCGGCGGCGCGGGTCGAGCAGACCAACGCTGTTCCGCGCAGGTCTTGGCGGCGGTACTCGATCGCTGCCTGGGCGGCAGCATCGACCGCGGCAACCAGGTCCCCCATACGCTCGAAGTCCAGCGATACCACGGCCATTTCCCCGGCATCTCCGTCGCGTAGCGCGGCGGCGAACCGGGCTGCCAGGCCTACCCGCGGCCCCTCGACGACATCTTCGAGCTCGCGCAGCCGGGCGGCACCGGTGCGATCCCCGAATTGAGCGGCGGTCTGCAGACAGATCACTTCCGCCGCGAACTGCCCTTTGGCCGCGGCGGCCTGGGCCGCCGATCTGACAACGGCGACCGCCTCCCTGACTGCGCCCTGGCCGGCGACCACCCACGCCCGGGCCAGGCTCCGGTCACAATCGAGCAGGCGGAAAGGACGTGGCGGCGTGTCGAGCGTGGCGAGAGCAGCGGCAGCCTCATCGGTTGCACCACGCATGGCTGACGCGGTGATGCCCGGCACGAGATAGCGGTATCCCCAACCGATGGCATGGCTGGCGGACAATCCTGCTTCCGCCTGCTCCAACAGCCGGCACGCGGCGTCCAGGCGGCCCGCCCCCAGGGCCGCCAGGCCCGCCACGGCGACACCGAGCGACCCCGCCGCCCCGGGTAGCTGGGCGGCCTGCCGACGGACCCGCTCGGCCGCCTCGACGGCATCGCCTACCCGTCCCGCCATCAGCAAGGCACCGATGTGTGCATCGGCGATGTTGAAACTCATCTGCGGAGCGTCAAGAGAACGAGCCGCGACGCCATACCCGGCCTCCGCGGTGGCCAGGGCCTCGGCCGTTCGCCCCGCGTCCGCGGCGATGGAGGCAAGCACCCAGGCAATCTCGGCGCCGACAACGGCGGGCAACTCCTGCGCGTCGAGCACTTCGGCGGCCTGCCTCGCCGCATCCGGGCGGTCCACGGCAAACCAGTACACCGTGAGGAAGGCATCGATGTAACGGCGAGCCTGCCGCGGCACGGTGCGCGAAGCCTCATCGATGATTTCCTTCGCCCGCGCGGGTTCACCGAGCGCCCAGAGCATGTTGCTGGCCCGCAGAAACGCCAACCGGGCCCGCTCGCCGTCGGCCAAGTCGCTGGCGGCGATCTCGGCGAGCACACTGTCGGCCTCCCGGCCACGGCCCAGCCACGACAATGCGTGTGCACGAACGAAACTCGACTCCGGCCCGCCACCGGCGCGGATCGCCGCTCCGGCAAGTCGTTCGGCGAGAGGCAAGTCCGCCAGCCAGACGGCGCCACGCGCCGCCCGGACCAGCAAATCGGCATCGGGGGTGAGGTCGGAGTCGAGACTCAGGCTAGCTCGGCGCACCAGCACGTGGATGTCGTCTCGATCATCGGCCCTGGCGAGTTCAGCGGCCACCACTCCGCGCAACCGCCGTAGCCGGGTGGCCGGCGCACGGGTGCGGCGCACTTCACCGTAGAGCGGATGCGCGACCCGCACCTGAACACCTCCGACACTGAACTCCAGCGTGATCAGGCCGCGGGTATCGGCCTCCTCGACCGCGACAGGGTCGGTGATCCGGGTCAGGGCGGCCAGATCGATCGGCTCCCCGACTGACAGCGTGTCGATCACATCGCTGATCGGCCCGGGCAGGGTTCCGAAGCGACTTTCGATGAGCTCGACCAGGCTGAGCGGCATGATTGGATCCCCAATCCACCGCCAGTAGCCGCGCAGTTGCGCGATCCGGCCGTCGGCGACCTCCTGCTCGACGATGTGACGCAGATACAACACGTTGCCGTGAGTCAGCTTCCAGAGCCGCTGAACCGCATCAGGATCCACCGGTCCCGCCATCGCCATCGCCAGCAACGTGGTGGTCTCCTCGATCGACAACGGCCGCAGATCGAGCCTTTCGAACCGACCAGAGGCCCAAATCTCATGCACCGCAGCGGGAATTGACTCGCCCTCACGTACGGTGAGAATCACCCTCGCCAGGTTTCGCTGCACGATCTGGAGCACGACGAAGGCCGACAGGTCGTCGAGCAGATGCGCGTCATCGACGCCCACCACAACCGTGGCGCCGGCAGGGGCGGCCACCAGCGATTCGATCACCCCCCGCAACAACTGAACCGTGTCGGTGACACCCGGCGGCATCCACGCCGTGAAGGCGCCGAGTGGAATTGCGCGCGCCGCAGATGTGCCTACCGCCCAACGTGTTTCACTGCCCCGCGACTCGGCAGCCGACAGTGCCTCACGTGCGATCCGGCTTTTCCCCACACCCGAGGCGCCATGGACAACGATTCCAGCGACATCCGAGGCCACGAGGGCAGTCTCGAGAGTCCGCATCTCCGCCGGACGGGCGGTCAAAGGCCACGACAAACGCACGATCCCGCCCCGATTGTCACGCTCATCGCTACGCCGCCGATCCGGAATACATCCGATCGGAAAAGAATAGACTTATCCACCCTGACCAGCTGCTTATCGGGAAATTAGGCCTCCGGCAGTAACGAGATCCCAGACCGCCCGCATCCTTCCCGACGCGACATTCCGCGAGGTGTTTACCCGGAAGATCGGCCGCCGAGCCGAGTTTCCCGGCAAAATCGCGGGAACACTTCCAATCGAGAGGTCTCATGGACACGGTTCTCGTCACCGGCGCTTTCGGGCTGGTCGGTTCGGCGGTGGTACGGCAGCTGGCGGCCGACGGCCGCACCGTCGTCGCCACCGACCTCGATATCCCGGCCAACCGCAAGGCGGCCACTGCCCTGCCGGCGGCGGTGCAGGTGCGCTACGCCGACCTGACAGATTCGGTCGCAGTGGCCGCCCTGGTCGACGCTGTCCGGCCCGCGGCGATCATCCACCTGGCCGCGGTGATCCCACCGTTCATCTACACGCGCCGTGACCTGGCGCGCCGCGTCAACGTGGAGGCCACCGGGCATCTGTTGGCGGCGGCCGCCGCCGCGACCGAACCGGGGAGGTCACCCCGATTCGTGCAGGCCTCCAGCATCGCGGTGTACGGGTCGCGCAACCCCCACACCGTCTCTGGCGTGCTGACCGCCGACACCCCGACCAACCCCGCCGACGTCTACGGCGACCAGAAACTGCAGGCCGAGCAGTTGGTGCGCGCCTCGCAACTGGATTGGGTCATCCTGCGGTTGGGCGGGGTGCTCACCGTCGACCCGGGTTCCTACATGAAGCTCGACAACTTGTATTTCGAGCAGCTGCTCCCCACCGACGGCAGGCTTCAGACCGTCGATGTGCGTGACGTCGCAGCCGCGTTCGTCGCCGCCACCACCGCGCCCGTGATCGGGGAAACCCTGCTGATCGGCGGAGACGACTCGCACCGGCAGGTTCAGGGCGACGTCGCGCCGGCGACGGCCGCTGCCATGGGGTTGGTCAATGGTCTGCCCGCCGGCCTGCCCGGCGATCCCGGCCGCGACGAGGGCTGGTTCAACACCGACTGGATGGACTCCAGCCGCGCCCAGGAGGCCCTGGGCTTTCAGCACCACTCCTGGCCGGACATGCTGGCCGAGATCGCGGCCGGAGCCGGCGCGCAGCGCTACCTGCTGCGGGCGATCGCTCCCCTGGCCCGCGCCGTGCTGCGCACCCGCTCCCCCTACCACCGCACCGGCCAGCGGTTCGCCGATCCGTGGCAGGCCATCACCGACAGATGGAGTAACCCACGCCCATGAACCACGAATTCACCCCCGCCCAACGACGGGCACTGGCGGTCTTCACCGTGATCGCGCTGATGTTCGGCGCTTATTTCCTGCGCACCTACTTCGTGCTGATCGTGGTGGCCGCAGTCGGCGCCTACCTGTTCACTCCGTTGTTCCGGCTACTCAACCGGCGGGTGTCCACCGGACTCGCGGCCACCGGGACCCTGTTGGCGGCCCTGGTCGCCGTGATCGTCCCGGTCGGGCTATCGGTCTTTCTGGCCGTCGCGCAGATCTCCCGCACTGTTGGCGAGGTCGCCGAATGGGTGCAGGCCACCGATACCAACGCGCTGGGCGACAAGGTGCTGAAGTTCGTCAACGGCGCGCTGGCCAAGGTGCCGTTCGTGCACGTCGAGGTGACCATGGAAACGCTGCGCGGAGCCATGGTGAACGTGGCGCAGAAGGGCGGCGAGCTGCTGCTACACGTGTTGCAGGGCGCCGTCGGTGGAGTGGTCGGCGCGGTCACCTCGGCGATCATCTTCTTGTACGTGTTCCTGGCGCTGCTGACCCACCGCGAGGAGCTGCACACCCTGATCCGACGGCTCAACCCGCTCGGCGCCGAGGTGACCGATCTGTACCTGGCCAAGATGGGCTCGATGGTGCGCGGCACGGTCGGCGGGCAGTTCGTCATCGCGTTCTGTCAGGGAGTGGCCGGAGCCGCCTCCATCTACATCGGCGGATTTCACCAGGCGTTCTTCATCTTCGCGATCCTGCTGACCGCGCTGTCGATCATCCCGCTCGGCGGGGGCATCGTGACCATGCCGTTCGGCATCGGCATGGCGCTGTTCGGCAACGTCATCGGCGGGCTGTTCGTGTTCTTCTTCCACCTGATCGTGGTGACCAACATTGACAACTTCCTGCGCCCGGTGCTGGTGCCGCGCGACGCCCGGCTCAATTCGGCGCTGATGCTGCTCGCCGTTTTCGCCGGGATCGCCATGTTCGGCTTCTGGGGCATCGTGATCGGTCCGGTGCTGATGATCATCATCGTCACCACCATCGACGTCTACCTGGCGGCGTTCTCCGGCGAGGAGACGAGCGAGGAACTGCTCGCAGACGGTTAGCGGGTCGCTGGCAGCGGCGGCTGCGACTGCACGGCCGCCGCCATCGTCCGGAACAGCTCCGGGCCGCCCGCGCCGGAGATCGCCAGCTGCGCCGCCCCGGCCTTACCGGCCAACCGGGTGGTCCAGACCGGGTCGCCGTCGCCCTGGTACACCACCCAGCGGGTGCCGTCGACGTCTTCGCTCCCGGTCGGGCGCAGTCCGGGGCTGATGGAGGCGACCAGCGGGACCTCGTCGGCGTTGCTCTGGGTCAGGCTGACGTACATCCCGGTCGGGCTGACGTAGCCCACCCGCGAGGTGACCGCGCGCAGCCGCTGTCCGTCAGCGTCGCTGCGCCCGTCGGTGATGCTGCCGCGGGTGCCGGAGTTGGGCTGCCAGCCCTCAGGAAGCTGCGGCAATCGGACCGGGAAGCCCAGGGTCTGCGCATCGGCCTTGAGCGCCGCGGCGGCGTCGTAGGACGGCACCGGCCCGGCGGTGATCCCGCCCGGCCGAAAAGCGCACGTCCCGGCCAGACCGGCCAGCGCAACGCAGGCTATAACCAGCGGCACGATCGACCAGAACATGTCGCGCCAGTCCTGCAAAATACGTGGTTTGGCAGGCTTGGGCGCCGGCTGGGGCTCGTTGGTCACGGGAGCCAGTATCCCAGCTCAACAGTGCGGATCCGGCTCTGGGAGAATCAACAGCCGTGACTGGCATGACGGGACCCACGCGACGCGAAGCCCCAGACCGCAACCTGGCCTTGGAGCTGGTGCGGGTGACCGAGGCCGGTGCCATGGCATCCGGCCGCTGGGTGGGACGCGGAGACAAGGAGGGCGGCGACGGCGCCGCCGTCGACGCGATGCGCGAACTGGTGAACTCGGTGTCCATGCGCGGCGTCGTGGTGATCGGCGAGGGCGAGAAGGACCACGCGCCGATGCTCTACAACGGCGAAGAGGTGGGCAACGGCGACGGCCCCGACTGCGACTTCGCCGTCGACCCGGTCGACGGCACCACCCTGATGAGCAAGGGCATGCCGAATGCGATCTCGGTGCTGGCGGTGGCCGAGCGCGGCGCGATGTTCGACCCGTCGGCGGTGTTCTACATGAACAAGATCGCCGTTGGCCCCGAGGCCGCTGACGTCCTGGACATCACCAAGCCGATCGCGGACAACATTGCCGCGGTGGCCAAGGTCAAGGGACTGTCCGCTCGGGACATGACGGTGTGCATCCTGGACCGGCCCCGGCACGCCCAGCTGATCGCCGACGCACGGGCCACCGGCGCCCGCATCCGGCTGATCACCGACGGCGACGTCGCCGGCGCCATCTCGGCGTGCCGGCCCGACTCGGGCACCGACATGCTTGCCGGGATCGGCGGCACCCCCGAGGGCATCATCGCCGCCGCAGCAATCCGCTGTATGGGCGGAGCGATCCAGGCCCAGCTGGCGCCCACCGATGACGCCGAACGACAAAAGGCCATCGACGCCGGCTACGACCTGGACGCGGTGCTGACCACCGAGGATCTGGTCTCCGGCGAGAACGTCTTCTTCTGTGCCACCGGCGTCACCGACGGCGACCTTCTCAAGGGGGTTCGCTACTACCCCGGCGGCTGCACCACCCAGTCGATCGTGATGCGCTCCAAGTCCGGCACCGTCCGGATGATCGAGGCCTATCACCGGCTGTCGAAGCTCAACGAGTACTCGGCCGTCGACTTCACCGGCGACTCCCACGCCGCCTACCCCCTGCCCTGACCGTCAAGCGAGGACCTAACAGCTATGAGCGAGATCGAATACCGCATCGAACACGACACCATGGGCGAGGTCCGGGTGCCGGTGACCGCGTTGTGGC
Organism: Mycobacterium sp. UM_WGJ; assembly: GCF_000455125.1. Classification (GTDB taxonomy): domain Bacteria; phylum Actinomycetota; class Actinomycetes; order Mycobacteriales; family Mycobacteriaceae; genus Mycobacterium. The sequence continues at coordinate 34,507 of NZ_AUWR01000012.1, read as the reverse complement.
GCGCCCAGACCCAGCGCGCGGTGGAGAACTTCCCGATTTCCGGGCGCGGCCTGGAACGCACCCAGATCCGGGCGCTGGGCCTGCTCAAGAGCGCGTGTGCGCAGGTGAACGCCGACCTGGGTCTGCTGGCCCCGGAGAAGGCCGCCGCCATCAAGGCCGCTGCCGCCGAGATCGCCGACGGCAAGCACGACGACCAGTTCCCCATCGACGTGTTCCAGACCGGCTCGGGCACCAGCTCGAACATGAACACCAATGAGGTGATCGCTTCGATCGCCGCCGCCAATGGCGTGACGGTACACCCCAACGACGACGTGAACATGTCGCAGTCGTCCAACGACACCTTCCCGACCGCCACCCACATCGCGGCCACCGAAGCCGCAGTGCGCCACCTGATTCCGTCGCTGCAGGTGCTGCACGACGCGCTGGCCGCCAAGGCCGCGCAGTGGCGCACCGTGGTGAAGTCGGGCCGTACCCACCTGATGGATGCCGTCCCGGTCACCCTGGGTCAGGAGTTCTCCGGCTACGCCCGCCAGATAGAGGCGGGCATGGAAAGGGTGCGCGGGTGCCTTCCGAGGCTCGGTGAGCTGGCCATCGGCGGCACCGCCGTCGGCACCGGACTGAACGCCCCGGACGGCTTCGGCGCCAAGGTGGTCGAGGTGCTGGTCGCCGAGACCGGCATCACCGAGTTGCGGACCGCGGCCAACTCGTTCGAGGCCCAGGCCGCGCGCGACGGCCTGGTCGAGGCATCCGGTGCGCTGCGCACCATCGCGGTCTCGCTGACCAAGATCGCCAACGACATCCGCTGGATGGGTTCGGGTCCGCTGACCGGCCTGGCCGAGATTCAGCTGCCCGACCTGCAGCCGGGCAGCTCGATCATGCCGGGCAAGGTGAACCCCGTTCTGCCCGAAGCGGTCACCCAGGTGGCGGCGCAGGTGATCGGCAACGACGCGGCCATCGCCTGGGGCGGCGGCAACGGCGCCTTCGAGCTCAACGTCTACATCCCGATGATGGCCCGCAACATGCTGGAGTCCTTCACGCTGCTGTCCAACGTCTCGCGCCTGTTCGCGGAGCGCTGCATCGTCGGGTTGGTCGCCAACGAGGAGCACCTGCGCGAACTGGCCGAGTCCAGCCCGTCGATCGTGACGCCGCTGAACTCCGCGATCGGCTACGAAGAGGCCGCCGCGGTGGCCAAGCAGGCCCTCAAGGAGCGCAAGACGATCCGCCAGACGGTGATCGACCGCGGCCTGATCGGCGACAAGCTGTCCGAGGCCGAGCTGGACCGCCGCCTCGACGTGCTGGCCATGGCCAAGGTGAAGGACTGATCCGCCAAAGCCGCGGATGAACCCTGACCCCGCCCTGGCTGCGCTGGGCCGGGCGACACTGACCAAAGTCTCTCGTCGGCTCATCCCGTTCCTGGCGCTGCTGTTCTTCGTCAACTACCTGGACCGGGTCAATATCAGTTTCGCCGGGCCCAACGGGATGAACGCCGAACTCGGCCTGTCCGCCACCACGTTCGGGTTCGCATCGGGGATCTTCTTCTTCGGCTACCTGTTGCTGGAGATACCCAGCAACATCGCGCTGCATAAGTTCGGCGGTCGACGCTGGCTGGCCCGCATCATGTTGACCTGGGGAATCGTCAGCACCGCAATCGCTTTCGCGCCCAACGCGGCTACGCTTATTGCACTGCGGTTTATGCTGGGCGTAGCCGAAGCCGGCTTCTTCCCGGGCATCATCCTGTACCTCACGTTCTGGTTCCCGCAGCAGCACCGATCCCGGGCGGTCTCGCTGTTCATGGTGTCGGTGCCGGTGTCGACGGCCATCGGCTCCACCCTGTCTGCACTCGTCATCGATTGGGGCCACGGTGTTTTCGGCTTGGCCGGATGGCGCTTCATGTTCCTTGTCGAGGGGCTGCCGGCCATTGTGCTGGCGTTCGTCTGCTGGCTGTACCTGACCGATCGCCCGGCTCAAGCCGATTGGCTCGACGCCGACGAGCGGCAATGGCTGGAATCGACCTTGGCCGACGAGCGTGCGGCGGCCGAGGCCGGTCAGCACTGGCCGCTGTGCAAGGCGCTCAGCCACCCGAGAATCCTGGGCCTGGCGTTCGTCTACTTCGGGATCGTCTACGGGCTGTACGCCGTTGGGTTTTTCCTGCCGACCATTATCGCCGGATTCCAGCAGCAGTACGGCAGCCACCTGAGCATCATCGGGCGCGGCCTGGTGACCGCCATTCCCTACGCCATCGCAGCGATCGTGATGGTGCCCTGGGCTCGCCACGCCGACCGGACCGGAGAGCGCGTCTGGCACGTGGCGATCCCGGCGATCGCCGGCGGGATCAGTGTTCCGGCGGCGCTGTATATGGCCAACCCGTACCTGGCGATGGTCGCGATCACCGTGACGACGTGTTCGATCATGTGCGCCATGCCGGTCTTCTGGGCGCTGCCCTCGACGTTCCTCACCGGGACGGCGGCCGCCGGTGGCATCGCGTTGATCAACTCGCTGGGCAACATCAGCGGTTTCGGTGGTCCCTACGTCACGGGTTGGCTGACCGATCTGACCGGCGACGGCAAAGCCGCACTGTGGGTGGTCGGGGCATTCTCGCTGGCCTCGGCCGGGGTCGTTCTCCGACTGGGTTCCACCCCTACCAGACCAGCGGTGCCAGAAACCTCTTCGCATAGGCACTGACCGCTTCGTCATCACCCGGGTCGAGCACCGGTGTCGACACCTGGGCAATCGACGCGGCCAGGCGCACATGCAACTCGGCGGCAGCCACCAAGTCGGCGTCGGGCATGCTGGCCCCGGCGGCACGCAGTGCCTTGGCCATCGCAGCCGACGCGCTGGCCAGAAACGCTTCGGCCTCCTGGTACACCCCGGCCATCGTCGGGACACCGGCGTCAAGCCGGAGCAGCTTCCGCACGACGGGATCGGTGGTGAGTAGCCGCAACCCGGCACGAAACGCCGCAACCGCGGCGTTTTTCGGCCCGGAGTCCACCGCGACGGTGCGCAGCTGAACCATCGCATTGTCGAAGGCCTGGCGGCCCAGCTCGGTGATTAGGACGTCCCGAGTCGGGAAGCGCCGATACAAGGTGCTGCGGCTGACCCCCGCCTGGCGGGCGATGACATCGAGACTGGCGCGCCCCACCCCGACCAGCCCGACTTCTTCGGCGGCCGCTTTGAGGATGGCCGCCTCTTGCTCGGCGGGGCTCGCGGTGCTGCGTCGCGATGTCATCGGCACCAGTGTGTCATCCCATCGGGCAGCCGGCCGGCGCAAAGGATTCCAGCGCGACCGAGCGGTGCATCTTCACCAGCTTCTCGTACTGCAGACGGTTGTACGCCAGCGGCACCAGCACCACGCGATCGGGCAACACCCGCCACGCCATCTGCAGCAGCTGAGTGTAGAAGTTGAATTCGACGTCGTGGTGCGGCTGCCACCGGAAGCCGGTCAGGTCCCGGACCCCGGGATGCATGATCCCGAACGAACAGATCTTCACCACCCGACCGGCCCCCGCGCTGACCACCGACCACAGTGGACCGGCTGCGGCCCGCACCGGGGCGGGCAGCGCCGACGGCAGCGGCAGCTTGCCCAGGCCGGCGGTGACCCGGTCCAAGAACGGGTTGGCCGCCAGGTCGCTCTGCACCATCTGGTCGTAGTACTCGGCAGCCTCGGCGTAGGTCGCAGGGAACTTGCCGGCCTTGCCGGGCAACTCGAGGGCGCGGAATGCCTCGACCAGTTGCTGGTAGGCCGCCTCCCGCTCGGCGTCGTTCCAATTGATGCCGGTGACCGGGGTGAACGAATTGAGTGTCACGAACATGCCGCTGACGGCAATCCAGTTCCACAACCGGGGGTTCAGCGCGCTGTAGCGGACGTCGGCGAAGTCGCCTTTGCCGTGGCCGTGCACGTCACGGTGCAACCGCTTGAGGCGATCACCTTCGGCGGCGCGGTCCTCGGCGTCTCCCCAGATGGCAAGCAGGGCAGAGAATCCGCTCCGAATAGCGCGGTCGGTGAAGTTGCGTTCAAAACGCCCGGTCTTGTCCACCGCGGCGGCCACCGGCACCAATGCCACCTCGTCGAACGCCGCCGCGCCGAACAAGCCCGACAGCACGCTGCCCGAATGCCTGCGGAACTGGGCCATCACCTCGGGTCGAACCCGAGCGGCAGGGGCGATGCTGGTGACGCGACTGGTCACTGCCGTCATCTGTGGCCTCCTCGGCTCGCTTGACACAAAGAATAGCTTTTTGTGTCAAAGTGTCAATAACCGTGGCGTGACAACGTCATCACGGCCACAATGTGTCGCCGCCCGGGCCCCCGGGAATTATTCTTCGACTTATGCAGCCGGATGGTTTAGGCGGTACGGAACACGACTCCGAACTCGACCAAGCACTCACGGGCGGCCAGGCGCATACCGTCGGCCGATTCCAGTTCTTCATCGACCAAGAGCGCTGGGAATGGTCACCGGAAGTGCAGCAGATGCACGGCTACGCACCCGGCGAGATGCCGAACCCCACAACGGCGCAGGTGTTGTCGCACAAGCACCCCGACGATGTCGATCACGTCTTCGGCGCACTGGAGGACACCCGCCGCACGCGGGCTGCCTTCAGCACCCGTCACCGCATGATCGACACCGCAGGTCGCACCCACCAGATCACTGTGGTCGGCGACCTGATGCGCGACGACCGGGGCGCAGTGGTCGGCACCGAGGGTTTCTATATCGATGTCACCCCCGCCGCAGCGGCATATCAGGACCGCATCTCAGAAGATGTTGGCGCCATTGTGGACCAGCGAGCCGTGATCGAGCAGGCCAAAGGCATGCTCGCTGTGGTCTATGGACTCGAAGACGCTGCTTCGTTCGAGTTGCTGCGCTGGCTTTCCCAGCGAACAAACATGAAGCTCAGGACACTGGCTGAGCTACTGGCGGCGCGGTTTCGCGCACTCAGCGCTCCCGTACTGCCGGAAAGACACGAGTACGACAACGCATTGATGTCTCTGGCGCCCCCAGAAGGGCCGTAGCGCCCGCCTCACGCCCCGTTGTTGGGGCCCCCGGAATTCGCCCCGGCAATGTCGGTGATCGGGAGGTTCGGCATCGGCGGTGGCGACGGCGTCGCCGGCAGTCCGGGGATGTCGGCGGGCGGAATGTCCTGCAGCTCGTTGACCGGCGGGCCGTTCTCCCGGCTCCCGTAGACGCTGCCCGGCGCGCGCGGGCCGAGCAACTGGCTGACCGTCACCACGTGGTAACCATTGGCTTTGAGCACCGGCAGGAACTGGTAGACCAGATCCACCGTGGACGAGTAGGTGTCGTGGAACAACACCACCGACCCTGGCTTGATCTGGGTCATCAGCATGTAGCGGCTGGCATTGGTGTCGGCGTCGTTGATCCAGTCGAACGGGATGACGTCCCACAGGATCGCGGCCTGTCCGGCCTCGGCGGCCCGCGCGTTGACCGCCGCGTCGGTGAGCCCGCCGGGTGGGCGCCACAACGTCGGCGTGACCCCGGTGGCGGCGCGGATCGCGTCGGTGGCCTTGGAGAACTGCGCGGGCACATCCGCAGCCGGGATCGTGGTCATGTTCGGGTGTTCCCAGGTATGACTGCCGATCTCCATGCCGGCATCGGCGATCCGCTTGGCGCCCGCCGGGTCGGCCGCCACCTTGTTGCCGATCAGGAAGAACGTGGAGCGCGCACCGGCGTCGTTCAAGATCCCCAACAGCCGGTCGGTGTAGGGCGAGGGACCGTCGTCGAAGGTCAGCGCCACACACTTGACCACGGCGCAGTCCACCGGTTCGGCCGACGCCTCGTGAACATGGCTGGTGCAGGCGCCGAGCACCGCAACGGCCATCGCAACAACACCGACATGCCAGGGTTTTGCCACCCCGGCAGCCTACCGGGGGCTCAGCTCAGGTCAGGTCCGCTGATCTCCTCGAGCATCTCGGTGACCAGGGCGGCGATCGGCGAGCGCTCACTGCGCGTCAGGGTGATGTGGGCGAACAGTGGGTGGCCCTTGAGCTTCTCGATCACCGCGGCGATGCCGTCGTGCCGACCGACGCGCAGGTTGTCCCGCTGCGCGACGTCGTGGGTGAGCACCACCCGCGAGCCGGTGCCCAGCCGCGACAACACGGTCAGCAGCACGTTGCGCTCCAGCGACTGCGCTTCGTCGACGATTACGAACGAGTCGTGCAGCGAGCGGCCGCGGATGTGCGTCAGAGGCAGAACCTCCAGCATGCCGCGCGAGAGCACCTCTTCGAGCACCGCCGGGCTGGCCAACCCTTCGAGGGTGTCGAATACCGCCTGGGCCCAGGGGCCCATCTTGTCGCTCTCGCTGCCGGGCAGGTAGCCCAGTTCCTGTCCACCGACGGCGTACAGCGGGCGGAACACCACCACCTTGCGCTGGGTGCGCCGCTCCAGAACGGCTTCCAGGCCGGCGCACAGCGCCAGCGCGGACTTGCCGGTGCCGGCCTTACCACCCAGGGAGACGATGCCCACCGATTCGTCGAGCAGCAGATCCAGCGCCACCCGCTGCTCGGCGGAACGTCCGCGCAGGCCGAACGCCTCCCGGTCGCCACGCACCAGCTGCACCCGCTTGGCGGCATTGACCCGGCCCAGAGCATGCGAGCTACCAGCGAGAAGCCGGATTCCGGTGTGGCAAGGCAGATCCCGAGCCACAGCCAAGTCGATCTCACCGTCGTCGAACAGCGCGTCGACGTCCTCGACAGACGCCTCGACCTCGTCCATCCCGGTCCAGCCGGAGACGATGACGTCCTGGGCGTGGTACTCGTCGGCGGCCAGGCCCAGCGCGGCGGCCTTGACCCGCAGCGGAATGTCCTTGCTCACCAACGTGACCCGGCGCCCCTCGGCCGCCAAGTTGGCCGCGCAGGTCAGGATCCGGGAGTCGTTGCTGTCGGTGCGGAACCCGGTCGGCAACACCGCGGGATCGCTGTGATTGAGCTCGACGTGCAACGTACCGCCCTGCGTCCCAACGGGAATGGGCTGATCAAGCCGCCCATGTTCTAGCCGCATGTCGTCGAAAATGCGTAGCGCCTGGCGGGCGAACCAGCCGAGCTCATGGTGGTGGCGCTTGGCCTCCAACTCGCTGATTACCACCAGTGGGACGACAACCTCGTGTTCGGCGAACCGGGTGCAAGCCCACGGGTCCGACAGCAGCACGGAGGTGTCGAGCACGTACGTCCGGATTTCAGGCACTAAGCGCTCCAGCGGTGAGGGCACGCGCGACCCCGCGCGAACATTTCGACGGGGGGCACGGCACAGAACCGGGGCCGGTCCTGTCGTAATCACGACCGGTGGTGCCGATGAGACAGCGAAGCGTGTGGCTAGCCATCGATTGCGACGGTACCCCCGTCGGCGCGTGCGCGCTGCGCAGGCGCGCCGGAGTTCTCAGCCGATGACGAACGGCTTCAGATCGGGGTTGGCGGCCAAGCCCCAAGCGCTGATTCGGTCGGAGATCACCCGACGCAACTGGTCGGGTCCGAAGATGCCGGCCTCGGCGATTGCGGCCTGCCGGTCGGCGTAGGCATCGATGTCGGCGCCGACGACCTTGAGCTCGGCGGACCGGGCGACGATCGCGGCCACCGTCTCGTCGTGCACGTAGTCCAGGCAGTGCGCGACCAGATTTGCGAAGAACTCCTCGTGGCGCTCCTCGTCACCGGCAATCCGGCCGATCAGACCCTTGAGCACCGGCTCCTCGGTCTTGTCGGCCAGATTGCGGCAGAACTCGGCGCAGGCACGCTCGTAGAAGGCCATGAACACCAGCGTCTCGACCTGGCTGTAACGGTCGGCGCGGTAGCCCTTCTGCACGTGCTCCATGCGCACCCGCTCGTTCTCATCGGGGTCGATCTCCCGGGTCACGATGAGGTACTCACGCAGCGCGATGGCGTGCAGGTGCTCCTCAGCGGTCCACCGGCCGATCCAGCGTCCCCACTTGTCCTCGAGGATGAAGTGCTCGACCAGCTCACGGTGGTAGCCGGCCAGGCTGTCCTTCTCGACAAGCAGGATCTCGCAGGCGTCGGTGATCACCTTGGGCAGCGTGACCTGCGACGGGTCCCAGTCCTTGCCGCCGAGAAACGCGAAGTTCTGGCCCTGCTCGAACGGGACGAAGTCGTGCGCGTACCACGGGTCCACCGTGTCGATGTGGCGGACCAAGTTCGCGTCAACCACCGGTTCCAACTCGCGGATCAGTGCATTAGCAACGGGACGTTCAGCCATGAAAGTAACTGTAACCCGAATTCACACTATCCTGTCAACTCGGGGTGCGGCGTGTTCCCGGATCAGGCGAGCTTCCAGTCCTCCAGGCCCTCGTACAGCGGGAAATCCTGCGCCAGCTTGGCAACCCGAGCTCGCAGCGCCGGCACGTCAGCGGCCGAACCGGCCGCCAGCGCGGTGGCGATCACGTCGGCGACCTCGGTGAACTCGGCGTCGCCGAAACCACGGGAGGCCAGCGCCGGGGTCCCCACCCGAAGCCCGGAGGTGACCATCGGCGGCCGCGGGTCGTTCGGGACCGCGTTGCGGTTCACGGTGATACCGACCTCGTGCAGCAGGTCCTCGGCCATCTGGCCGTCCAGCGGTGAGTCGCGCAGGTCGACGAGCACCAGGTGCACGTCGGTACCTCCGCTGACCACCGAGACTCCGGCCTTGGCCACGTCGGCGGCCAGCAGCCGCTCGGCGATGATCTTCGCGCCGGAGAGCACCCGCTGCTGACGCTCGGCGAACTCGGCCGTGCCGGCGATCTTCAGCGCGACGGCCTTGGCGGCGATGACGTGCATCAGCGGGCCGCCCTGCTGTCCCGGGAAGACCGCCGAGTTGATCTGCTTGGCGAATTCCTTCTTGCCGACGATCAGACCGGACCGCGGGCCGCCGAGTGTCTTGTGCACGGTGGTCGACACCACCTGGGCGTGCGGCACCGGCGACGGGTGCAGCCCCGCGGCCACCAGCCCGGCGAAGTGCGCCATGTCCACCCACAGCGTCGCGCCGACCTCGTCGGCGATGGACCGGAACGCCGCGAAGTCGAGGACACGCGGGTAGGCCGACCAGCCAGCGATGATCACCTTCGGCTTGAACTCCAGCGCCTGGGCGCGCACCACGTCCATGTCGACGCGGTGAGTGACAGGGTCGACGCCGTAGAAGGCGTTCTCGTAGAGCTTGCCGGAGAAGTTCAGCCGCATCCCGTGGGTCAGGTGTCCCCCGTTGGCCAGATCCAGGCCCAACAGCCGATCACCGGGCTCCATCAGCGCCTGCAGCACCGCGGCGTTGGCCTGGGCACCCGAGTGCGGCTGGACGTTGACGAACTCGGCACCGAACAGCTCCTTGGCGCGGTCACGGGCGATGTTCTCCACCACGTCGACGTGCTCGCACCCGCCGTAGTAGCGCCGGCCCGGCAGGCCCTCGGCGTACTTGTTGGTCAACACACTGCCCTGTGCCTGCAGTACCGCCCGCGGCACGAAGTTCTCCGAGGCGATCATCTCCAGCGTGTCGCGCTGACGGCCCAGTTCCTTGCCGAGCAGCTCGGCGATGTCGGGGTCGAGTTCGGCCAGCGAGGTCGACATGGTGGACGCGGGGCGGGTGTTCGGTGCGGCAGTCACGCCCTCCAGTTTGGCACGCGGAACTTCACTCGATTGCCGCAGGCCAGCCATCACTCCCCTGGCGCCGACTGTGCGGATTTATCCGCAAATCACGAGGTCCGCTGTGTAAAACCGCACACTCACCCGCCCCGCCCGGTCTCCGGGGCGCCGTCGGCTCGCAACGCCGACGGGGTCAACGGTTCGTCGAGCAGCCGGCGGAACCGCTCGGTGAGGCTCACCCCGGGGGGCGCGGCGTCCAGCCAGCCCCGCAGCAGCCGGTAGCCCTCCACGTAGGTCGAGGTGTAGGCCCGCCACAGCGGCGAGGACAGGAACCGCAGCGTCTGGCGGGCCCGGTCATCGGTGACCAGCAACCACCGGCGCAGGTAGTCGGCCACCTCGTCGGCATCGCGATGCTCGTCATGCAGCATCAGCGCCGCATCCTGGCGGACGTCGGCCAGCGCCGCGGCCGCCTCGGAGATTGCTTCAGCCCGCACACCGTCGAACTGCAGACCGAGGTCGGCGTAGATCTCGGCGGCCCAAGTACCCCAGCCCGGCCCGACCGCGGCATATAGCGCCAAGTCGGCCAGGCCCTCGGCCATCAGGCACTGCGGAGTGTTGACCAGGAAGATGGTCTGCTCGGCCTGGCCGAGCTGCTCGACCAGTCCGGCCTCTTTACGGCAGTGCTCGGTGTGATGGCCCGGGTAGGACTCGTGGGCCACCAGCCGCGGCAGGTTCGACGTCAACTGTTTGAGATCTGCGTTGACCGCCACCGTGGAGCGGTAGTCGCCGCGGTAGTAGTTGAATCCCGACCACGGCTTGTCGGTGACCACCTCGTAGGTGATGGTCTCGGACTCCGGCAGCGGGAAGTCCACCCGCACCCGGTCGCGCAGTGCCGAGGAGAAGGCGTGGATGGCCGCTTCCAACCGCTCCGGCGGAATCTCCTCGGCCCGCCGGTGCGCGGCCATCCGCTCGGCCAGCGGGCCTGTGCCGCCCAGCGCTTCATCCAGCCGGGCGTGGGCGTGGCGATAACGGTCGGTGTCGCCCTTGACGATGTCGACGTCGAAGTAGTCGCGCACCTCTTCGACGAAGCCGACCTGCTCCCCGGCGAACTTGCGCCCGGCGCACGCCAGCGCCCGCAGATGCACCCGCAGGTACTCGGCGCGCGCCGGATCGAGACCGCCGGGCAGTGCCGCGACCAGTTTCTCGGCCTGGCGGGCCAGGTCGGACGGGTTGGGCCTCGGCTCGTTCGCGACAAGCCGCTGCAGCTCGGGGTCGCCGGTGAAGGCGTCGACGTAACCCTGCTCGATGCGGTCAAAGCGCAGACCGAGCAACAGGTACTCACGGATCAATTCGGCGGGCTCCATACCCGATCAGGCTAACCGTCGCGGCTCCTGCAAGACTGTATGGTCATGCGGCGGCTTAGCGAGCCGACTCCCTACGTGGAGTTCGACCGACGTCAATGGCGGACACTGCGTATGTCTACGCCGATGCCGCTCACCGAAGAAGAAGTCGTCGCACTGCGCGGCCTCGGCGAGCAGGTCGACCTGCTGGAGGTCGAAGAGGTCTATCTGCCCCTCGCGCGTCTGTTGCACCTGCAGGTCGCGGCCCGCCAACAGCTCTTCGCCGCCACCGCGGAATTCCTGGGCGCCGAGAACGACCAGAATCCCGATCGGCCGGTGCCCTTCGTCATCGGGGTGGCGGGCAGCGTGGCGGTGGGTAAGTCGACGACGGCCCGTGTGTTGCAGGCGCTGCTGGCGCGCTGGGACCACCACCCGCGGGTGGACCTGGTCACCACCGATGGATTCCTCTACCCCAATCACGAGTTGCAGCGCCGGAACCTGATGCACCGCAAGGGGTTCCCGGAAAGCTACAACCGCCGCGCACTGATGCGGTTTGTCACCTCGGTGAAGTCCGGTGCCGACTACGTGTGCGCGCCGGTCTACTCACACATGAGTTACGACATCGTGCCCAGCGCCAAGCAGGTGGTCCGCCACCCCGACATCTTGATCCTCGAAGGTCTCAACGTGCTGCAGACCGGGCCGACGCTGATGATCTCTGATCTGTTCGACTTCTCGCTGTACGTCGACGCCCGGGTGGAGGACATCGAACACTGGTATGTCTCGCGCTTCCTGGCGATGCGTTCCACCTCGTTCGCCAACCCCGACTCGCACTTCCACCACTACGCGGCCCTGAACGACCAGCAGGCGGTGGCTGCCGCGCGCGACATCTGGCGTTCGATCAACCGGCCCAATCTGATCGAGAACATCCTGCCCACCCGGCCGCGAGCGACCCTGGTGCTGCGCAAGGACGCCGATCACTCCATCAACAAGCTGCGGCTGCGCAAGCTCTAGCTAGCGGGCGCAGCGGGTCCCCGCCGTCTGCGCAACGCTAGGGCTGCGTAGCGGTGCCCGGCTGCGGCTGCCCTGGCGGGGGCGCCGGCTCCGCCGGCGGTGGTGGCAGCTCGCCTGCGGGTGCGGGTCCGGGCTCGGGCGGCGGTAGGAAACCCGGAGGGGGCGGGAAACCGGGCGGCGGCGGGAAGTCCGGCGGCGGTGGGAAACCCGGAGGTGGCGGGTCGGCCGGCGGCGGAACCTCAGACCCTGGCGGCGGCGGTTCGCCGGCACCCGGCGGCGGCACGGCCGGCGTCGGGTTGGCGGCGGGCGCCAAGGTGTCCGGGCACATTTCGCGTTGCGCCCCGTCGATCATGACCTTGGTGACACCGTCGACAACCTTCGTGCCGAACCGGTCCTTGGCCGGGCGACCCTTCCGCAGGTTCTCGCAGATGATCTTGCCGAACTGCACCGCACCGGACGGGGTGGTCAGCCCGGGACTGTTCTGATACTTGAAGCCGTGCGACTCAAGGTAACTGAGGTAGCTCTTCTCGTCGGCCTGTGCCGGCGCCGCGGCGTAGATCAGGATTCCGGGGATCAGCGTTGTCGCCGCCAGCCGCCACTTCATGGGACAGAACTGTAGACGGTGACGGCCGCGGCGACACGTTGAGTGGGCTGCGTCTCAGCCCAGGCGGCGCAGCCCGCGGTACTGCATCGCCGCGAAGAACGCCGTGTAGACCGCGCTCGCCAGCATCGCCACCACGCCGATTCCGGTCAGCGGCAGCACGCCGGCCTCGACCACTCCGATAGCGGCAATGGTGCATGCCACATTGGCGGCGATCACGCCGATACCGGCGCGACGCAGGTCCGGCAGCGCGGACAGGAAATAGACCACGACGCCATAGAGGATGCAGAAGGCGGCCAACGCGTATTCGTGAGCCACTGTGAGGCCCTCCAGGGCTGCCATGGGGCGAGCGGCGAACACACCGGCCAAGCCGATGGTTCCGGTGACGGCGGCGTCGGCGCGAAGCGCGAAGCGCAACAACGAGTCGGTCGAGTCGGACAAGACCGGGGTGGTGATGGCGGTCATGAGGAAATCCCTTCGGGTGTGGTGCGGACACCCTCGACCTTCCGGCGCAACCGCTGCCACATCGACCCGTGGCACTGCCAAGCACTGCCAAACGCAGGTCAGAGAGCCGGCGACACCGTCATCCGGCCGCGCAGGTCGGCGGCGATCACCCGGGCCCCGGCGTTCTGCCAGTTGTGCAGCGAACGCTGCGGCACCTCGGTGACCAGCCACTGCCAGGCCTGGCGGGCGGTGGGGTCCAGTCCGGCCGCGGTGGCGTTCTGCGCGTAGGCACGCACACCGACCACGTAAGGGAAATACAGGGCGTTGTAGTGCCGCCACTGTTCGGTGGTGCCGAACTCGCCGCAGTCACGCGGCTTTAGCGCGGCGATCCGGTCGGCCAGCAGAGCCTTGAGTTCGTTGGCTCGTTCCAGCGGCGCATCGGGCGCGCCGCGGGCGGCCAATCGCTCGTCGATGACCGGTAACGCGGTCAAGGGGCTGGCGACAAGCTTCGACAGGTCCCCGTAATGCCCCAACGCCCGGCGGGTCAGCCGGACGAAGGTCTCCTCATCGAGCTCATCGAGCGGGCCGGTCGAGCGCAGGGCCAGCGCCGCCTCGGTGCCGCGCAACACCGCGCGATCGGCGCGCAACGCCGGGGAGCGCCAAAACGCCAGCCGGTCCCACAACCCGGCCAGCCGATCGACGAACACCTGGACCTCGATCCCCACCGCGATCGTGGTGAACAGCAGCACCGTCAGCGCGGTCTGCGCCACTGGCTCGGGCCGGGTCAACCACAAACCGATCAGCGCCTGCCCACCCAGCAATGCCGCCATCGCGACGCAGGCAAGAAACGACCGCAGCATGTCCAGCCGCAGTGCCTGCCCCTCGTCGAAGGCGTCCCAGAGCGCCACCGCCAGGCCCAGCAGCAGCACGTCGACACCGGTGCTGGCCAGTGCGATCCCACTGGGCACCACGCCCAGCGGGATGATCAAGATCGCATTGGCCAAGGCGAAGAACAGCGTCGCGACCGCAGCCACCCCCAGCACCGAACCGGGCTGCGCGGGTCGGATCAGTGCCTTGACCATCGCCGCCAAGGTCGACACCGAGATCACCACGAACAGCAGCCAGTGACCGGGCCCCGGCGGGCCTTCGACGCTGCCGGCCCAGGTCGCTCCGATCAGTGCCGCAGCCGCAACCACGCCGATGAACGTCACGTCGCGCGCGCGGCCGGTCCAGCGATCACACGGCCGGGCCAGCTCCAACAGCACCGCGAACCAGGCCACCCCGGGAACCACCGCCAGGTAGATCTCTACCCGCCCGAGCAGCACCGGATGCCACACCGCACGGATCGCGTCGGCGGCCACCACGGCAGCAAAGCCGCACAACCCGACCGCGGCCAGCACCAGCACCGGTTTGCGCGGGTCGCGCGCCAACAGATACATCCCGAGCCACCAACTCAGGGTGAAGACCAGCGCCGATAACACAACCACGGCTCGCTACTGTCCAAATCTCCGGTGCCGCACGCTGTAGTCGCGCAGCGCTCGCAGGAAGTCGACCCGGCGAAACGCCGGCCAGTGCGCCTCAGTGAACCACATCTCCGAGTAGGCGCTCTGCCACAGCAGGAAGCCGGACAGCCGCTGTTCCCCGGAGGTGCGGATCACCAGGTCCGGGTCGGGCTGGCCCGAGGTGTAGAGGTTTTCCGAGATGCCCTCGACAGTCACCGCGTCCACGAGTTCCTCGGCCGTGGCGCCGTTGGCCAGCTGCTTGCCGAGCAGGCCACGCACCGCGTCGACGATCTCCTGCCGGCCGCCGTAGCCCACGGCGACATTGACGTGCAGACGCGAGGCACCGCCGTCGTTGCACGCGGTGCTCTCTACGGCCTCACGCAGTCGACGAGCTGGTTCTTCGCCCAGCAGCGCCAGGTCGCCGACGGTGCGTACGCTCCATCGGTTCGCGGGCGCGCAGATCTCCTCCACCACGTCGGTGATGATCTCGATGAGCGCAGCCAGTTCGGCGGGGTCGCGCTGCAGGTTCTCGGTGGACAGCAGGTAGACGGTGGCCATCTCGATGCCCGCGTCGGCGCACCAGCGCAGCATCTCGGCGATCTTGGCCGCGCCCATCCGGTAGCCGTAGCTGACGTCGCGGTAGCCGGCATCGCGCGCCCACCGCCGGTTGCCGTCGCAGAGGACGGCGATGTGGCGGGGCAGATTGGACCGCGACGCCGCCAGGCCCTGCCGGAGGCGCAGTTCGTAGATCCGGTACAGCGGCTCCTTCAAGCGCGCCGGGATGATTGCCACAAAAACCCAGACTACTGTGATCTCCAAGCAATGACGGGAATCAGTCCGGGATCCGCGTGGAGTTCAGGAAGGCCCATGAGCACCCACACCGACACCATCGCCGAGCCGAATCCGAACGATCTGCCGGCCGCGCCGCACACCAAGCCGCGGGCGCGCGGCTGGATCCACTTCGTGTCGGCCATTGTGGCGCTCATCGCCGGAACCACCCTGACCGCGGTGGCCTGGTCACTGGCCGGGCTCGAGGCCGGCCTGGCGACACTGGCCTACTCCATTTCGGTGGTCGGCATGTTCGCGGTCAGCGCGACCTATCACCGGATCACCTGGAAGTCGGTCGCCGCCCGTATTCGGATGAAGCGGCTCGACCACGCGATGATCTTCATTTTCATCGCCGGCACCTACACCCCGTTCGCACTGCTGGCGATGGACCACGGCGCCCAGGAACGGCTGGTGATGGCGATCGTGTGGGGCGGTGCGCTGGCCGGCGTGGTGCTCAAGCTGTGCTGGCCGACCGCACCGAAGTGGGTCGGGGTGCCGCTCTACCTGCTGTTGGGCTGGGTATCAGCGTTTTTCATCGCGACGATCATGCACAACGCCGGCGTCTCGGCAATGGTGCTGCTGGCCGTCGGTGGCGCGCTCTACAGCATCGGCGCGATCATGTACGCGCTGAAATGGCCGGACCCGTGGCCCGCGACGTTCGGCTACCACGAGTTCTTCCACGCCTGCACCGCCGTGGCCGCGATCTGTCAGTACATCGCGATCTGGTTCGCGGTGCTCGCGTAGCGGCGGAGGCCTACAGCTGGGTGATGTTCTCCGCCGACCAGTAGGCCTTCATCCCGGCGATTTTGCCGTCGCCGTCGAACACCATCACGTCGATCGGCTCGATCCGCATCCGGTGGTCACCGTTGGTGATGGTCAGCGCGAAGTGGAACGCCGCCTCGTTGCCGGCGACCCGCAGCGTCACCAGCTCCGACTTGCGGTCCAGACCGGTGATGGCCGAGTAGAAGTTGCGAATGGCCTGGTGGCCGATGTGCACCTCGCCACCCACCGGGTCTTCCAGGGTGGCGTCGGACGCGTAGAGCGCGACCAGCGCGTCGGCGTCGCCGCCACCGACCAGCTCGATGTAGCGGTGGACGGTCTCGGTGATGGCCTGTGCCCGCTCGGGTGCGCTCGTCATGTGCCGCACGTTACACGGATGACGGATTCGCGTTCACTTCAAGGGCTACGCCAAGTGCGGAGGCCAACTCCGCAGCGGTGCGCACCGGCAGGTCGCACACCGGCCCGCGGCAGACATACGCCGCGTCGGCGCCGTTGACCCGGTCTCGCCCGGCCAGCAGCTCCGATGAGTCAGCCACCCCGCCGACCACGATCGTCCCGCCGGGGGCCAGCCGACGCGCCTGCTCCAACAGCGCGGAGTCCGGGCCCTCGCAGGCCACCGCGACCTGCAACGGACCGCGTATGTAGGCCTCGGCGATGCCGAGCCAGTGCCCGACCGCGCGGGGCACACGCTCGAGCAGCGCGGCGTGCGCGGCCAGCGCGTCGGTCGCCGCCTGACGGTAGCGCTCGCTGCGGTCGGCGGCAGCCAGGTGGGCCGCGGTCAGCAGCGCCTCGGTGATCAGTGCCGCGCCCGAGGGGGTGGCGCCGTCCATCGGATCGCTGGGGCGCAGCATCAGGGCTTCGGCGTCGTCGGCACTGTCGAACCATCGGCCCGGTGAGTCCGGATCCGCGAAGTGGGCCAGCGCGGTGTCCAGCAGGCCGGTGGCCGCATCGAGCAGTCGCTGCTCGCCGCTGAGCTGATGCAGGCTGAGCAAGCCGGTGGCCAGCGCGCCGTAATCCTCCAGGATCGCGGCGCTGTCTCCCACCCGGCCGCCCAGGCTGGCCCGCCGCAGCCGGCCGTCCACCAGGTGCAGGTCGAGCAGCTTGCCGGCGCACTGTTGCGCCGCAGCGCTCAGGCGCGGATCGCCCAGTGCCACAGCTGCTTCGACTAACGCGGTGATCGCCATCCCGTTCCAGGCCGTGACCACCTTGTCGTCGCGCCCGGGCTGGGGCCGGGACCGCCGGGCGTCCAGCAGCCGCTGGCGCACCCGATCCAGCCGCTGCTGATCGTCGGGATCGACCGAAAGCTGCAGCACCGACGTGCCGTGCCCATTCGACGGTCCCAGCTTCCCCTCTCCTTCGTCGAGCCTCGCTGAACCGCCGGATTCAAAGGTGCCACCCGAAGTGACCCCGAAAACGTCTGCCGCCCATGCCCCGTCGTCGGCACCGAGAACCTCGGCCAGCTGCTCGGGCGTCCACACATAGGTCAAGCCCTCCTGGCCGTCGGCGTCGGCATCCAGCGACGAGATGAACATCCCCCGATCGGAAAGATCTTCCAGCAGGAATCGGGCCGTTTGGGCGGTCACCCGCATGGCCAGCGGATCACCGGTGCGCCTGGCCCAGTGTGCGTAGGCCCGCAGCAGCAACGCGTTGTCGTAGAGCATCTTCTCGAAATGCGGTACCACCCAGGCGTTGTCGACGCTGTAGCGGGCGAATCCGCCGGCGAGCTGGTCGTAGATCCCGCCACGGGCCATCGCCGAGCCAGCGCGCGTCACCGCATCGAGCGCCGGACGGGTCGCGGTCCGCTCGTGATGACGCAGCAGGGTTTCCAGCAGCGCCGACGGCGGGAACTTCGGCGCACCACCGAACCCGCCGTGCGTGATGTCCTCGTCACGCAGCACCGCGGCCACCGCGGCGTCGCAGAGCATCGCATCGACCGGCGGCCCCTCCCCCGGCAGTCCGGCAGCCATCGAGCGCAGCTCGGCGGCAATGTTGTCCGAGGCCTCCTCGACTTCGTCGCGGCGCTCGTTCCAGGTGGCGCTGATCGCCGAAAGTAAGTTCAGGAATGCGTCTTTGGGGTAGTACGTGCCACAGTAGAACGGTCGGCCGTCGGGGGTCAGAAAGCAGGTCATCGGCCAGCCGCCGCGCCCGGTGAGCGCCTGGGTGGCGGTCATGTAGATCGCGTCGATGTCCGGGCGCTCCTCCCGGTCGACCTTGATACACACGAAGCCCGCGTTCATCGCCGCGGCAACCTCGGCGTCCTCGAACGAGCCGTGCGCCATCACGTGACACCAGTGGCAGGCCGCGTAGCCGACCGACAGCAGGATCGGCACGTCGCGTTGCGCGGCTTCGGCTAGCGCCTCAGGCGTCCACTCCCACCAGTGCACCGGGTTGTCGGCGTGTTGACGCAGATATGGGCTGGCGGACGCTGCGAGACGGTTGGCCATCCCGCCACGCTAATCCTGTTCATCATGCGCGGGCCCGCAGCACCTGCGGCGGCTATGCCGGCCCGTCGTCGCCCGGAAGATCGCCTGACGAAGCCGACCCGACGGTTCCCTCGTCGGCGGCTTGATCGGCGTCGGGGTGCTCGGGGTCGAAAGAGTCCGGCAATTTCTTGAGCTGGCGATTCATCGACCACACCAGCCCGAACGTGCCGAGCATCAACAGCACGATGACCAACAGCCCGAACGGGCTGGCCTTGCCGAAGTCCGGCCCGGTGTCGCGCGGCACGTCATCGGCCACAATCCACAGCACGGTCAGCACAGCGTGGTTCATCCGTTGTCCTCGATCCCGGCGAACAGGTCCGCCTCCGGCAGCGTAACCGGCACCCGGGACCGAGCCAGCTCGAACTCCTCGGTCGGCCAAAGCCGCTGCTGCCACTCGATCGGCGCGGCGAAAAAATCGCCGTTCGGGTCGATCTGCGTGGCGTGCGCACGCAGCGCGTCGTCACGCTGGCCGAAGAACTCGGCACATTCGACGCGGGTGGTCACCCGGTCGGCGAACACGTCGTGGTCGGGCTGCCAGTGCTCGAGCCATTTGGCGAACGGACCGACCTCGCCGTTGCGGGCGAACTCGTCCTGCAACAGCTGCATCCGTTGCCGCAGGAACCCGTGGTTGTAGTAGAGCTTGGAGACGCTCCAGGGCTCACCGGCCTGTGGGTAGCGGCGGTGGTCGCCGGCGGCCTCGAACGCTGCCACCGACACCTGATGGCATCGGATGTGATCGGGGTGCGGATAGCCGCCGTTCTCGTCATAGGTGGTCATCACATGCGGACGGAACGTGCGCACCGCCCGCACCAGGGCCTCGGTGGACACCTCCAGCGGCACCAGCGCAAAGCAGTCCTCGGGCAGCGGCGGCAGCGGGTCGCCCTTGGGCAGACCCGAGTCGACGAATCCCAGCCAGTGGTGTTCGACCCCGAGGATCTCGGCGGCCTTGGCCATCTCGTCGCGCCGGACCTCGGCGATACGGCCGTGCACATCGGGCAGGTCCATCGCGGGGTTGAGGATGTCGCCGCGCTCGCCGCCGGTCAGAGTCACCACCATCACCCGGTGCCCCGCGGCGGTGTAGCGGGCCAGGGTGGCCGCGCCCTTGCTGGACTCGTCGTCGGGGTGCGCGTGCACCGCCATCAATCGCAGCCCACTCATGCGCACATTCCCCGTTCCCTCCAGGTTCCTCCTGCCGAAACCCCGGACCGGACGCCTATAGTTCCAGATGGATTCCGGCTCCCATCGTTACACCACCTGCGGCGGGCGCGGTAATCGCTCCCGCCTCCACCGTTGACCATGGGACCCACCTCACGATGACCGATTCCAAGCCAGCCAGGTACGGGGATACCCGGGGCAGTGCCCTGCCCCGCCGGTTGCTGGCGATCGCACTGGCCGCGCTGGCGATCGCCACCGTTGGTGCCATCGCGATGTTGGGCTACCAGCGCTTCGCGACCGCCGAGGTCAAGGGTGAGCTGTACGGCTACGAGGTGCTCGACCACCAGACGGTCACGGTTAGGTTCAGCGTGACTCGATCAGACCCGTCGAGCCCTGCGGCCTGCATCGTGCGGGTCCGAACCAGCGACGGCAGCGAGACCGGCCGGCGTGAAGTGCTGATTCCGCCGTCGGAGTCGTCCACCGTTCAGGTGACCACGACGGTGAAATCTTCCCAGCCGCCTGTCATGGGCGACGTCTACGGTTGCGGCAGCGACGTCCCCGATTACTTACTATCGCGTTGATGCCGCGGTGGTACCCTGTATGGATACACGGTTCCAGCTGGGACCGTGTATTGCTGCATTAGAACGATGTCGCCCCCGCTGCCCGACGGCGCCGGATCCGACGACTAGGAGCACAGTGAGATGACGGACACCCAGGTGACCTGGTTGACGCAGGAGTCACACGACCGGCTCAAGGCGGAGCTCGACCAGCTGATCGCGAACCGTCCGGTGATCGCCGCGGAGATCAACGACCGCCGCGAAGAAGGCGACCTGCGTGAGAACGGGGGCTACCACGCCGCGCGCGAGGAGCAGGGCCAGCAGGAGGCCCGCATCCGGCAGCTGCAGGAGTTGCTCAACAACGCCAAGGTCGGCGAGGCTCCCACCCAGTCAGGTGTGGCACTGCCGGGCTCGGTGGTCAAGGTCTTCTACGACGGCGACAAGTCCGACACCGAGACCTTCCTGATCGCCACCCGCCAGGAGGGCGTCAACGACGACAAGCTCGAGGTGTATTCACCGAACTCGCCGCTGGGCCACGCCCTGCTGGGCGCCAAGGTGGACGAAGAGCGCAGCTACACGGTGCCCAGCGGCAAGACCGTCAAGGTGACCCTGGTCAGCGCGGAGCCCTACCACTCCTGAGCTCCGCTTCGGGGGCTCGTCGCGTCAGTCCAGCGCCTGCTTCAAGTCGGCGATCAGGTCGTCGATGTCCTCGATGCCCACCGACAGGCGCACCAGATCGTCGGGAACCTCGAGTTGCGAACCCGCGGTCGACGCATGCGTCATGGCGCCGGGTAGTTCGATCAGCGACTCCACCCCGCCGAGCGACTCGGCCAGGATGAAGATCTCGGTTCCGGCGCAAAGCTTCTCGGCGGCGGCTCGGCCACCCCGCATCCGCACCGACACCATGCCGCCGAATCCGCGCATCTGCGCTGCGGCGACGTCGTGGCCCGGGTGCTCCGGCAGGCCCGGGTAGAGCACCCGGCTGACCGCGGGATGGCGAGAGAGGAATTCGGCGACGGCTCCGGCGTTCTCGCTGTGCCGCTGCATCCGCAGCACCAGGGTCTTCAGGCCGCGCAGGGTCAGGTAGGCATCGAAGGGACCGGGGACCGCACCGGCCCCGTTCTGCAGGAACGCGAATGCCGTGTCGAGCTCTTCGTCGTCGGTAACCAGCGCACCGCCCACCACGTCGGAGTGTCCGCCGATGTACTTGGTGGTCGAATGCAACACCACGTCGGCGCCCAGTGTCAGCGGCTGCTGCAGCGCGGGCGAGGCGAAAGTGTTGTCCACCAGGACCTTTGCGCCGGCTTCTTTGCCGATGGCAGCGATGCCCGCGATGTCGGCGATCGACAGCAGCGGATTGGTCGGGGTCTCTACCCAGATCAGCCTGGTTTTGTCGGTGAGCGCCCCGCGGACCGCGTCCAGGTCGGACAGCGCGACCGGGGTGTGCGCCACACCCCACTGGGTGAAGACTTTGTCGATCAGCCGGAAAGTGCCGCCGTAGGCATCGTCGGGAATGATCAGGTGATCACCGGGACGCAGGATCGACCGCAACGCGCAGTCCGTGGCGGCCATCCCCGAACCGAATGCCCGACCGAATCGACCCCGTTCCACCGCGGCCAGCGCCGTCTCCAGTGCGGCCCGGGTCGGGTTGCCGGTGCGCGCGTATTCGAATCCGCCGCGCAGGCCACCGACGCCGTCTTGGGCGAAGGTGCTGCTGGCGTAGATCGGTACGTTGACGGCCCCGGTTGCCGGGTCCGGACGGAATCCGGCGTGGATCGCCGTGGTGGACAGGCCCGTGTTGCCGTGCGGTTGCTTCTGACTCAACGGATCGGCAGGCAGACGGTGGTCATGATCTTGTCGGCGATCGTCTGGCGTTTGGCGTCCCACAGCGGGAACAGGTAGCCGATGCAGAAGATCGCGCCGTCGATGATGTGTGCCAACTGGCGCACGATCGACATCCCGAAGCCGATGGGCTGGCCGCTGGCTTCGGAGACCACTTTGAACTTCAGCACCGATTTACCGATGCTCGATCCGGTGGTGCCCTGCCGGTAGCCGAAGTTCCAGATCCCGTAGGCGAGCGCGGCCAGCCAGCCGATGAACATCAGCGCCGCGCCGGTGCTCGACGGCGTGACCGTGCAGGCGAAGCCGTCGGCGTCGGTGATGCACTCCTTGTCGGCGGTGGTTCCGGCGATCATCGACGGAATGCCGTAGAGCACCAGGATCGGCAGGAAGTCGACGAAGTAGGCGCCGACGCGAGTCAGCCACGAGGTGTAAGCGTCTTGCGGCAGCTGGCCCACCGGGCTTCCGACCGCACCGGGGTACGCGCCGTAGCCCGGAGGGGGCGGCGGGTAGTTACCCGGTGGCGGCGGGGGGTAGTTCCCGGGCGGTGGAGGCGGGTAGTTGCCCGGGGGCGGCGGAGGGTAATTGCCGGGGGGCGGGTAGTTGCCGGGAGGCGGCGGAGGGTAATTGCCCTGCGCCGGGTAGTCACCGGACGGGGGTGGGTAGTTGCCCTGCGGGGGCGGCGGAAAGTCGGTCATCTCCACCCTTTCGGGTCGTGTCGGTGAACGGTGCAAACGCTACCGCAGGTCGGCCTACGTCAACGCCTTATCGGCGGCGTGGCCCGTCGGACAAGAAGCCCAACAGGTCGTGGCGAGTGATGACCCCCACCGGTTTGCCGTCCTCGACCACCATCACCGCGTCGACCTCGGCCAACGTGGTGGCGGCGACGCCGACAACCTCGCCGGATCCGATCAGCGGCAGCGGCGGTCCCATGTGCTGCGAGACCGCGTCGGCAAGCTTCGCGCGGCCCTCGAACACCGCGGAGAGCAGATCGCGCTCGGACACGCTGCCGGCCACCTCGCCGGCCATCACCGGCGGTTCGGCGCCGACCACGGGCATCTGCGACACCCCGTACTCGCGCAGGATCCCGATGGCGTCGCGCAGGGTCTCGGCCGGGTGGGTGTGCACCAGGTCCGGCAGCACCCCCGACTTGGCCCGCAGCACGTCGGCGACGGTGGGCTGCACCGTCGAACCGTCCAGCCGCGAGCGCAGAAACCCGTAGGACGACATCCAGGAGTCGTTGAACAGCTTCGACATGTAACCGCGGCCGCCGTCGGGAAGCAGGACGACGACAAGCGCGTCGGGGCCGGCTTTGACGGCGGTCTCCACCGCCGCCACCACGGCCATCCCGCAGGAGCCGCCCACCAGCAGCGCCTCCTCCCGGGCCAGGCGCCGGGTCATATCGAACGAATCGGCATCCGACACCGCGATGATGCCGTCGGGGATGCTCGGGTCGTAGGCGGCCGGCCAGAAGTCCTCGCCGACCCCTTCCACCAGATACGGCCGACCGGTACCGCCGGAGTACACCGAGCCCTCGGGGTCCGCGCCGATGATCTGCACCCGGCCTTCCGACACCTCTTTGAGGTAGCGGCCGGTGCCGGTGATGGTGCCCCCGGTTCCGATCCCGGCGACGAAATGGGTGACCTGGCCGTCGGTGTCGGCCCAGATCTCCGGACCTGTGGTCTCGTAGTGACTCTCGGGACCTGCGGGGTTGGAGTACTGATCCGGCTTCCAGGCTCCGTCGATCTCCTCGACAAGCCGGTTGGAGACGCTGTAGTAGCTGGCCGGGTCGTCCGGCGGTACCGCCGTCGGGCACACCACGACTTCGGCGCCGTAGGCCCGCAAGACGTTCTGCTTGTCCTCGCTGACCTTGTCCGGGCAGACGAACACGCACTTATAGCCGCGGCGCTGCGCCACCAGCGCCAGACCGACGCCGGTGTTGCCGGAGGTGGGTTCGACGATGGTCCCGCCGGGCTTGAGTGCGCCGCTGGCCTCGGCCGCGTCGATCATCTTCACCGCGATGCGGTCCTTGGAGCTCGCACCCGGGTTGAGGTACTCGACTTTGGCCACCACCCGGCCGGCGCCGGGGGGAACGATCGAAGTCAGCTCGACGAGTGGGGTGTTGCCGATGAGGTCACTGATGTGGCTCGCTATCCGCATGCCTGCCATGGTCTCAGGCGGTCGCGCTGCGCGGGCCGGGGCCCGCCTAACCGGTGGCTTCCCGGATGTATTCGCCGATCTGGCGCAACGAGCGGGTGGCCTCCGGCACGAACGGAGCGGCGATCTGGAAGACGTGAATCTGGCCCGGCCATACCCGCAGCTCCACCGGGACACCGGCAGCGGCGAGCACCTTGGCCCCCAGCCGGGCGTCGTGCAGCAGAACCTCGGACCCGGAGACATGGATCAGGGTGCGCGGAAGTCCGGGCCGGACGTGCTGCAGCGGCTCGAGAACCTCACTGCCGTGGGTGCGGTCGCGACGGGCCGCGGCTTCCACCAGCTCCACCAGCGCGTCAAATGCCTTGGGCGGGAACATCGCCCCGGTGTGGATGTTGGGGTGCGCCTTCTTGGCTTCCTTGGCGATCTCCAGCAGCGGCGACATCGCGACGATCGCCGCCGGCATGTCTTCGTCACCCTCCTCCAACAACCGCTCAGCCAGCGCCAGCGACAGATAGCCGCCCGCCGAGTCGCCGGCCAACACGATCTGGTCCGGTTCGTAACCCTGGCGGCGCAGCCAGCGGTAGCCGTCGTAACAGTCGTCGACGGCGTCGGCGATGGAGTACTTGGGGATCATCCGGTACTCCACCACCAGGACCGGGCTGTCGGCGTACTTCGACAACTTGGTGACGAGCCGGCCGTGGGTGTTCGCCCCGCAGGTCAGAAAGGCCCCGCCGTGCATGTAGAGCACCACGCGGCGGGTGCCGTCGGCCGGCAGGACACCGGCGGCGCGCACCATCTGCGCCTTGCAGCGCGGCAACCGGATGGTGGCGCGGATGGTGCCTGGCGCCGGCAACATCGCCTTCGCGGCGAAGTCGAGCAGCCCGAACGGCCACGGCATCCGCGGAAGGTAGCTGCCGACCGAGAGAACCGGCCGAATGGTGGCCCGGGCCGCCAGCCACGCCATCCGCCCCTCGACGCTGGTCGACTCTTCGGAGACCTCGACGGGCAGGCCGTCATGACGGCCATAACGATGGGGTCGCGAACTGGGGTGCAGACGGGTTCGAACACGTAACGAGCTGGGAATTGTGTCGGGTGCGGTCATGATGGACACTCCCTCCAGCCGGCCCGGGCCGGCACAGCCAACGCGGTAACTCGTATCGTCACACGCGAAAAATTGAGAAGAAATCTTATGATCCGTTCCGATACTGCATCGGGTCCGCTTCGTGACCATATTTGTTTGCTGCGCTCAGGTGACACGGGCGTCCTTTCCCTAGAATCACCGACATGGCGATCGGGGCAACGCGACGTTCGGCGGTCACGCTGGCCACTGCGGGCGTGTTCGCTTTCAGCGGCACCCTCTATGTCGGGGTGCGCAATCTTCTGGCCGGCCAGGCCGACCGGGCCCGCCAGACGATCCCCAAGGCATGGGACCTTCCACCCCGTGCTGATGGTTTATACGGTCCCGACGACACCGAAGTTCAGCCCTTTCACCGCGGGGACAACGTCGATCTGCACCTGATGGTGTTCGGCGACTCCACCGCGACCGGCTATGGCTGCCTTTCCGCGGGCGAGGTTCCCGGCGCGCTGATCGCCAGAGCGCTGGCGGAGCGCACCGGCATGCGGATCCGGTTGAGCACCAAGGCAATTGTGGGCGCCACCTCCAAAGGCCTGGCCGGGCAGGTCGACGCGATGTTCGTCGCAGGTCCGCCACCGGACGTGGCGGTGATCATGATCGGCGCCAATGACGTGACCGCACTGCACAGCATCGCCGGCTCGGTGCAGCGGCTGCGCGCCGCGGTAAAGCGTCTGCGGGCCAGCGGCGCGGTGGTGATCGTGGGCACCTGCCCCAAGTTCAGGGCGATCAGCGCGATACCGCGGCCGCTGCGCTGGTTCGCCCACGCCCGCGCATGTCAGCTGGCCCGGGCGCAGACCATGGCGGTCAAAGCGACCGGCGGCATCGCCGTGCCCTTCGCCGACTTCCGGGCCCGGGAGTTCCACGACAGTCCCCACCTGCTGTTCGCCGCCGACCAGTACCACCCCTCGGCGGCGGGTTACGCCCTGGCGGCGGGCCAAATGATCCCGGCACTCTGCGCTGTGCTGGACCGGCCCGATTCCCGCGTGGTGGCCTCGTCGGGCTAGATTCGGCTCTAACTACCCGATCTCAAGGAGCCCGAAGTGCCTGAAGCTGTAATCGTCTCAACTGCGCGTTCGCCGATCGGCCGGGCCGGCAAGGGATCGCTGGTCACCATGCGGCCCGACGACCTGGCCGCCCAGATGGTGCGCGCCGCCCTGGACAAGGTGCCTGCGCTGGACCCGCGCGACATCGACGACCTGATGATGGGCTGTGGCCAGCCGGGCGGCGCCTCTGGCTACAACATCGGGCGCGTGGTCTCGGTGCTGCTCGGCTACGACTTCCTGCCCGGCACCACGGTGAACCGGTACTGCTCGTCGTCGCTGCAGACCACCCGGATGGCGTTCCACGCGATCAAGGCCGGCGAGGGCGACGCGTTCATCTCCGCCGGTGTGGAGACCGTCTCCCAGTTCGCCATCGGCGCGGCCGACGGCGCCCCGAACAGCAAGAACCCGCTGTTCGCCGACGCTCAGGCCCGCTCCGAGGCTGCCGCGGCCGGCGCCGAAGAGTGGCACGACCCGCGGAACGACGGCCTGCTGCCCGATGTCTACATCGCGATGGGCCAGACCGCCGAGAACGTGGTGCTGCATACCGGGATCAGCCGTGAGGACCAGGACCACTGGGGTGTGCGCAGCCAGAACCGCGCCGAGGAGGCCATCAACAGCGGCTTCTTCGCTCGCGAGATCTCCCCGGTCACCCTGCCCGACGGCACCGTGGTGAGCACCGATGACGGCCCGCGTGCCGGCACCACCTACGAGAAGATCAGCCAGCTCAAGCCGGTGTTCCGGCCCAACGGCACGATCACCGCCGGCAACGCCTGCCCGCTGAACGACGGCGCCGCTGCCGTGATCATCACCAGCGATACCAAGGCCAAGGAGCTGGGCCTCAAGCCGCTGGCCCGGATCGTGTCCACCGGGGTGTCGGGCCTGTCGCCGGAGATCATGGGCCTGGGCCCGATCGAGGCCGTCAAGAAGGCGCTGGGCAACGCCAAGATGTCGGTCTCCGACATCGACCTGTTCGAGATCAACGAGGCATTCGCGGTGCAGGTGCTGGGCTCGGCGCGCGAGCTGGGCATCGACGAGGACAAGCTCAACGTGTCCGGCGGGGCGATCGCCTTGGGTCACCCGTTCGGTATGACCGGCGCGCGGATCACCGCCACCCTGCTGAACAACCTGGCCACCCACGACAAGCAGTTCGGCGTGGAGACCATGTGCGTGGGCGGCGGCCAGGGCATGGCCATGGTGGTCGAGCGGCTGTCCTAGTTTTCGTCTAGTTCGTTGACGCTGCGCTCGGAGCGGGATAGTTCGAGTAACCCCCGCCCTGGGCGCAGCGTCATTTTCGGTTCAGGGCACCCGGCCGTTCGGCAGGACCGCGGTGTGGGCCTGGCGCAGCTCGTAGCGGCGCAAAGTGCCGGCAGCTAATGCCTCACCGCCGATGAGGGGTTCTCCCCTGTCGGCATGCTGCCCGGGCCACCGACCACAAAAAATGACTCTGCGCTGAGGGCGGGTGCTACTCGCACTTTTGCGCCCCTCAGCGCAGAGTCAACGGGGAAAGCTAGCGGGTCACTCGCTCTGGAAGTAGCTGAGCAGACGCAGGATCTCCAGGTACAGCCAGACCAGAGTCACGGTCAGGCCCAGTGCGATGCCCCAGGCGGCCTTCTCCGGCGCGCCGGCGCGGATCAGCTGGTCGGCTGCGTCGAAGTCGATCAGGAAGCTGAACGCGGCGATGCCGATGCAGACCAGCGAGAAGATGATGGACAGCGTCCCACCGCTGCGCAGGCCCAGGCCCTCGCCGCCGCCGACGCCGAACAGCGACAGCACCAGGTTGCCGATCATCAGGGCCAGCACACCGAACATGCCGGCGACGAGCATCCGGGTGAACTTCGGGGTAACCCGAATGGCGCCGGTCTTGTAGACCACCAGCATGCCGCCGAACACGCCGAGGGTGCCCATCACGGCCTGACCGATCATCGAGCCGGCGTTGCCGGTCCCCACCGTGAAGGCGGTCAGCACCCAGGAGATGGCGCCCAGGAACAGGCCCTCGAGCACCGCGTAGCTGAGCACCACCGCTTTGTTGTCCTGCTTGCGGGCGAACATGGCCACCAGGACCACGCCAAGACCGCCGAACGCGCCGATGAAGGTCAGCGGCCCGGCCAGTGCCTGGTTGGACGAGACCATGAAGAAGGAGATGATCGCCGCCACGCTCAGCACGCCCAGCGTGATGCCGGTCTTGGTGACAACGTCATCGATGGTCAGCGGGCGAGTGACTTCCCGCTGCTGGTACTGCGCCGACGACGGGTCGACCCGGTAGGCCTGACCCATCTGCTGAGTCGCACCGGCTGTGGCCTGTCCTAAGCCGGTTCCGAACTGCGCGTAGCCGCCCTGCTTGGGCAACGAACGAAATACCGGGTTGCTGGTCTCCCGCACCGTCCCGATCCTCTCCTGGGGCTGTGAAGCGAAGGGTTACGAACACTGAATCAACGTTTCCCGACTCGCCGGAGTTCCCGACGGCGTTCGGGCCGCTCTGCTGCCAAACCTTACCCGCGGATCAGTGACCGTGCGTAGGGATCTACATTGCGAAAGCGTGACAGGTGAATCTGACGAGGTCCTGGCCCACGTTGACAACGGGGTCGGCCTGCTGACACTCAACCGTCCGAAGGCGATCAACTCGCTGAACCTTCCGATGGTGACCGCCATGACCGCGACGCTGTCCACCTGGGCCGAGGATCCGGCGGTCACGGCGGTGGTACTCGCCGGGGCCGGCGAGCGCGGACTGTGCGCCGGCGGCGACGTCGTGGCGATCTATCACAGCGCCAAAGCCGACGGCGCCGATGCGCGACGCTTCTGGTACGACGAGTACCTGCTCAATGCACAGATCGGCGGATTCGGAAAGCCGTACGTGTCGTTGATGGACGGCATCGTGATGGGCGGCGGCGTCGGAGTCGGGGCGCACGCCAACACTCGAGTGGTCACCGACACCACCAAGATGGCCATGCCCGAGGTCGGTATCGGCTTCATCCCTGATGTCGGCGGCACCTATCTGCTCTCGCGCTCCCCTGGCCGGCTCGGCCTGCATGCAGCACTGACCGGCGCACCGTTCTCCGGTCCGGATGCCATTGCGCTGGGTTTCGCCGACCACTACGTGCCGCACGCGGCGCTGGAGGCCTTCACCGCGGCGATCATCGCCGACGGAGTGGACCGTGCCCTGGCCGCACACGCCGTCGAGGCGCCGCCGAGTCAGCTTGCCGCACAGCGTGACTGGATCGACGAGTGCTACGCGCGCGACACCGTCGCCGAGATCGTGGATGCACTGGCCGGCCACGCCAGCCCCGAGGCCAACGCGGCAGCCGAACTGATCGGCACCCGATCCCCGGTCGCGTGCGCGGTGACCTTGGAGGCGGTGCGCCGGGCGGGCCGGCTCGCCACCTTGGAAGACGTTCTGATCCAGGAGTACCGGGTGTCGTGCGCATCGCTGCGCTCGCATGATCTGGTAGAGGGGATCCGTGCCCAGCTGGTCGACAAGGACCGCAATCCGCAATGGTCCCCGGCGACGCTGGCCGAGGTGACCGCCTCCGACATCGCAACGTATTTCGTTCCCGCCGAGCCCGATCTGTCCTTCTAAGGAGAACCCATGACCTACGAAACGATCCTCGTCGACCGCGACGGTCGCGTCGGCACCATCACCTTGAACCGGCCGCAGGCGCTCAACGCCCTCAACAGCCAGGTGATGAACGAAGTCACCACCGCCGCAGCTGAATTCGACGCCGACCCGGGCATCGGCGCCATCATCATCACCGGTAGCGCCAAGGCGTTCGCCGCCGGAGCGGACATCAAAGAGATGGCCGATCTGAGCTTCGCCGAGGTGTTCGCCGCGGACTTCTTCGCCGCGTGGTCGAAGCTGGCCGCGGTACGCACCCCCACCATCGCCGCGGTGGCCGGACACGCCCTGGGCGGCGGCTGCGAACTGGCGATGATGTGCGACCTGCTGATCGCCGCCGACACCGCCAAGTTCGGCCAGCCGGAGATCAAGCTGGGTGTACTGCCCGGCATGGGCGGCTCCCAGCGCCTGACCCGGGCCATCGGCAAAGCCAAGGCCATGGATCTGATCTTGACCGGCCGCACCATCGACGCCGCCGAGGCCGAGCGCTCCGGCCTGGTGTCTCGCGTGGTGCCGGCCGACGACCTACTGGCCGAGGCCGGCAAGGTCGCCGCCACCATCGCCGGGATGAGTTTGTCGGCGGCCCGGATGGCCAAGGAAGCCGTCAACCGGGCCTTCGAGTCCACCCTGGCCGAAGGGCTGCTCTATGAGCGCCGGCTATTCCACTCGGCATTCGCCACCGACGACCAGACCGAGGGCATGGCGGCGTTCACCGAAAAGCGCGCACCGAATTTCACCCACCGCTGAGTAGCTCCCGATGAGCGCGCCAGCCGCCGACACCGCCGCCGCCACCGCGGAAACACCCCCGGCGGAAGCGACCGCGCGCGAACCCTGGTGGGTCCGGCACTACACGTTCACCGGCACCGCGGTGGGCCTGGTGTTTCTGTGGCTGTCGCTGACACCGTCGCTGCTGCCACGCGGGCCGCTGTTCCAGGGTCTGGTCAGCGGCGGCTCGGGCGCCATCGGCTACGCCCTGGGGGTGTTCAGCGTCTGGCTGGTCCGCTACATGCGCTCGAAGGACACCAGTCCGCCGGCCCCGCGGGGGGCGTGGCGGGTGCTCATCCCGACCGCGGTGGTCATCCATCTCTGGGTGGTGTGGACCATCCACGGCTGGCAGGACCAGATGCGCGATCTGATGGGCGTGCCGCGGCTGACTTGGTACAACTACCCCCAGGCCGGCGTGATAGCGGTGATCACGCTGTTCATCCTGGTCGAGATCGGCCAACTGATCAGGCTGCTGATCCGCTTTCTGATGCGCCAGCTCGAACGTGTTGCGCCGCCGCGGGTTTCGGCCGTGGTCGCAGTGTCGTTACTGGTAGCTCTGGTTGTGGCGGTGCTCAACGGTCTGGTGCTCAAGACCGCGATGCACGTCATGAACAGCACCTTCGCCTCGGTCAACGAGGAGACCAGCCCCGACCGAGCGGCCCCGTCGACCCGGCTGCGCTCCGGCGGGCCGGAGTCGCTAGCCTCCTGGGAGTCGCTGGGCCATCAGGGCCGTATCTTCGTGGCGAATGGACCGACCGTCGCCCAGCTCAGCGCGTTCAACGAGAAACCGGCCACCGAACCGATTAGGGCCTACGCCGGCCTGAATTCGGCCCACGGGATCAAGGAGACCGCCGAGCTGGCGGCGGCCGAATTGGCCCGCACCGGCGGACTGAGCCGCGCGGTGGTGGCCGTGGCCACCACGACGGGCACCGGCTGGATCAACGAGGCGGAGGCCTCGGCCCTGGAATACATGTTCAACGGCGACACCGCGATCGTGAGCATGCAGTATTCGTTCCTGCCCAGTTGGCTGTCTTTCCTGGTCGACAAGGAGAACGCTCGCCAGGCCGGCCAGGCGCTGTTCGAAGCCGTCGACAAGCAGGTGCGGGCCCTGCCGGAGGCCAAGCGCCCCAAACTGGTGGTGTTCGGGGAAAGCCTCGGCTCCTTCGGCGGCGAAGCCTCCTTCATGAGCCTCAACAATGTGCTGGCGCGCACCGACGGTGCGCTGTTCTCCGGCCCGACGTTTCAGAACACCATCTGGACCGACCTGACCATCAATCGCGATCCCGGTTCCCCGCAATGGCTGCCGATCTACCACGACGGCCGCGCCGTGCGGTTCGTCGCTCGCCCGGATGACCTGGCACGCCCCGACAACCCTTGGGGCGCAACGGATACGCCGCGGGTGGTATACCTACAGCACGCCTCGGACCCGATCGCCTGGTGGCATCCCGATCTGCTGTACCACAAGCCGGACTGGTTGAAAGAGCCCCGAGGCTACGACGTGCTGCCGCAGGTGCGCTGGACTCCGATCGTGACGTTCCTGCAGGTCTCGGCCGACATGGCGGTGGCTATCGACGTGCCCGACGGCCATGGCCACAGCTACGTCGCCGACGCCGCCGATGCGTGGGCGGCGATCCTACATCCAGCGGCGTGGACCCCGGAGAAGACTGAACGGCTCCGACCCCTGCTGCACTCCAACGCTTAACGCCGCGAGCGGGGCCGGCTCCACCAGCTCGCCGACGGCGGCCAGGGCGTGATAGCCGCCGATGACGTCGGTGGCGCGGTGTAGCCCCAAGTCCTGCAGCGCCGCCGCGGCCAGGCTCGAGGTGTAGCCCTGCGAGCACAGGATGATCCACTGCACGTCGTCGTCGACCGCCTGCGGCAGCCGCGCGTCGCTGGTCGGGTCGCAGCGCCACTCCAGCACGTTGCGTTCGATCACCAGCGCTTCGGGCACTTGGCCTTCCTCCGCGCGCTGGGCCGCCGGCCGGATGTCGACTAGGTATGCGCCGTTGCGCAGCGCCTCGGGCACCTCATCAGCGGTCAGCCGGTGCAGCTTGGCGCGGGCGGCCTCCAACACCCGGTCAATGCGGCTGGTCACGTGCGTTGTGGTCATGACGCCTCCGGGTGCGAAGTGAGTTCGGTGCGCTGCCTACGCAAAGTATGGTCCTGCGCGACGTCGTAATAGGACATTTCCGCCAGTGGCGGCGAGTAGGCGTGCACGCTCAGCGTCGGGGCGGCCGGTTCGAACTGGTTTGCCGGCGGCGCCCAGACGACGTCGTGCACCCAGCCCTGGGTGAACGCGGCCTGGTCCCCGGCGTCCAGGCGTCGTTGCGCCAGCTCGCGACCATTCCAATGGAACTCGTCCAATGAGCCGGACAGCACGGTCAGCGCGCCCAGCGAGTCGCCGTGATCGTGCAGTTCGGTGGCGTGCCCGGGGACCCAGCTGATCAGCCATATGTCGTGCCGCTCGTCACCGTGAATTCGGGCGAACCAACGCTGGTCGTCGGGAAGGCCGGAGGCGGGCAGCAGGTGGTTGTAGCGGCCCTGCAGCACAGCGTCGGCGGCCAGGTCGGTGGTCTGCAAGAGGTCGGGCAGGCGCAACGCGCGGGGCCGGGCGCCCGGGCGGCGCAGCGCGATGGGGTCAGCGATAACCATGGTGAGAACTCCAAAGAGGATGGGCTGGATTCAAGAAAGGGTCGGCGGCAGCAGTCAGCTGCGGCAACAACAACCCTGGAATCGCACGTGCTCCATCACAGCGGCCATGGTATCCGGGCGCCGCGCCGCACGCACCGGCGCGTCAGTTGCGGGGCGGAGGTTCCGGCCCACCCAGCACAGAGATACCCACTGCGACCTGCTGTTTCCTGTCGGTATTACGGTTGTAATCGCAATGACGGAAAGAACCGGCGGGGTATAGCCCGCAAAATGGTGGCTATGACTTCTGCTGCGGAATCCCGCGGGGCCCGGGCGCCCCGCGTGGCGCTGGTGCTGGGCAGCGGCGGCGCGCGCGGCTATGCCCACATCGGGGTGATCGCCGAGCTGCGCGACCGCGGCTACGACATCGTGGGGATCTCCGGGTCGTCGATGGGTGCACTGGTGGGCGGCCTGCAGGCTGCCGGCCGACTCGATGACTTCGCCGAGTGGGCCAAGTCGCTGACCCAGGGCGCGGTGCTGCGCCTGCTGGATCCGTCGTTCACCGCGGCGGGGGTGCTGCGGGCGGAGAAGATTCTCGATGTCGTCCGCGACATCTTGGGCAACATCAATATCGAAGAGCTGCCGGTTCCCTATACCGCGGTGGCGACGGATCTGATCGCGGGGCGTTCGGTGTGGCTGCAGCGCGGCCCGGTCGATACCGCCATCCGCGCCTCGATCGCCATCCCCGGGGTGATCGCTCCGCACGTGGTCGATGGACGCCTGCTCGCCGACGGCGGCATCCTCGACCCGCTGCCGATGGCTCCGCTGAGCGCCGTCAACGCTGATCTGACGCTGGCGGTGAGTCTCAACGGCGGCGACCCGACCGCCGCCGGGCCGGCCGCTGACGATTCCGAGCGGGACGTGCCGGCCGGCCGGTTGAATCGCATGTGGCGCAGTACGTCTGCGCTACTGGACACCAGTGGGGCGCGGTCCCTGCTGGACCGGCCGACGGCGCGGGCGATCCTGGACCGGTTCAGCAGTGGTGAATCTGAACCCGGCGGTTCAGC
>NZ_AUWR01000011.1 GCF_000455125.1 Mycobacterium sp. UM_WGJ | reverse complement strand
TTTCGATGAGCGCGATCAACAGAGCACAAGATGACCGAGGTTGCCGAGATCCTGCTGCCGATGCTGGCGGAAGATAGCTCGTGACCCGTCTGACCAAGCAGAGTAAGCGCTCATCCATCAAGTCCTGGTCGGTGATTGACCGACCCCGATGTGCCGTTGTCGGCGAAATTTCGGTGAGCCACCACTGACCGCGCCGAGGTCGTCTGTTGCCAGACAACGTGTTTACGGATATCGGCACTCAGCACAGCCCGCCGATGAGAGCAACGGCTATGGTTCCGGCGCCCGTCACCTCGTGAGCGGTTTCGCAATCGACTCGGCCATCTAAGTTGGAATGTGCCGCAAGTGATCCCAGCGTTGATCGTGACCACGATGTGGCGACCAGCAGACGGCTTAGCCTAGGGTTTACGGGGCCGTGGTGATTGGCACCTCAATATGGTCCCGCGCAACGATCACGCCGTTCTTGATGGCGTAACATTCGACGTAGTGCTCACCACGGAACTTTGTCGATTCACGATGCGTTCGGCTGTCCTCGTTGATTATCTGACCCCGAATCTCGTTTCGCCTCTCGGCTTCGTCGCCGCGATTCAAGACCTTCCACTTGAACTTGTATGGTTGTGGCACATCGCATTCCGTGACCGTGAAGTCCAACGTCCTTTGCGGCCTGAGCCAGACCTGTCGGGCAAGCATGCTGCGTAGCGTGTTCGGGCGGAAGCCATCTTGGGTGACGGTGCAGTCGATGGACAGGTTGTATCTAATATCCACCGGAAACTCATCCTCGATGAACTCTTCGGTGTTGTCGAACGTGTAGGCGCTCGCAGTCTTCGCGGTGGTTTCGGCTGCAGGAACAGGCTTTCCGAAGACCTTCTTCCATTTAGCGTTGGCCGTCGTCTTACCGTCAGCTTCAATCGCTTCGAGACACAACTCGTACGCGGTCTTTGCCTTGCCCTGGAACCTCTTCTTAACCTTCACATCCTGCTTACTTCCCAACGCCTGGTAGTGGTCATGGTCGTCCTCTTCGGACAGAAACTTGAAGAAGTCTCGGACCATGAAGGCATAAGCCGCCGCGGCCGCGGAGTGGTGGTCGGTGTTCTTCTGGAGGAAGTTGTACACCAAGGTGTCGATCAACAGGCCACCCATGACTACGCCGTGCTTGTTCTTCCACGCTCGCGCCATCTTGCATAGTCTGCGGAAATTGCGATTGGTAATGCTGTCGAAGTCTCGGGTCTCAATGATCTCCTCGCGGGGCTTGGTGATCTTCCAGGACTTCGATTTCGTATGCGGGTACTTAAACGAACCGTCCTCTTGCTCGAAAACGGGTTGTACCTCGAACATGAAATTCTGAAACGCCACGACGACCACCGGACTGTCAACCTTCACACTGGACGTCGGGTAGCGGGCCTGTATAGCGGCGCGCGTGCGCGACAAGACATCCGAGGGTCCGTCCTCTCCGTTGTACTTGTCCCATAGCGACGACGGCAGGACGTAGAGCATGTCAAGGTCCGAAATGCCGCGAATTGCCGTGAAACGCCCGTAGGAGCCGACCATGAGCTGATGGTCCTTGGAGCTGTCGAGGTTCCGAAACTCCTTGTTCAGCACCTTGGTAATTTCATCGCGGCGGGCACTGATGGTGCCGGCATTATCGACCTGTAGGTTCGTAAGCAGACCCTCAAAAATCTCACTTGTCTTCATCGACTGCCGGCTTTCCCTGTCGCAGCTGGACCGGCAGCATCTGGTCGATCTCGCTCTCCGAGAACGTCAAGTCTTCGCGGTTCTTCAAACCGTCCTGCGCAGCCTCGTAGGCTTTTGAGGTTGTGCGGGGCGCATCACCGAGGATGGCGACGTACCGCTCCTGCAAATCGTTGCGCCGTGTGATTCCCTCCTGCATCGAACACGCTCCCGCTTGAAGATCAACGATGAGGGACAGGTAGGACTCGCGGACGTCCCACACCTTTGCCGCCGTGTCACGGTGCTGCTGCATCTCCTCGCCGTGCTTGAAGTTCTTGCTGCCAAGGTTCATCCCGGTGACGACCACCCCGATGAACGAGGTGACCAGTGGCGCCCACTGTTCCCCGTTTGCCAGACCGAGGAGCGACGCCACGAACGCGGTCGAGCTAACCGCTGTCATGGCCACAAGCCCTCGGCGCTGCCACCAATATTTTCGGTAGCAGATGTCCGCCTGCTTCTCATGAGTTTTGTGCGTGTACGCAGCGCGTCCGTACAACTCACGGACTTGCGCGAGCAACAGCGCGGTGCGGCCTTCCGCCGCTGAAGGCTCTTCCCTTGGCTCTTCCATACGGCCTCTCCTTTCAACCATCGCCGGCGAGCGCAGGTTTCCTCGGCCAGCCGTGGCTGACTGGATTGTTTTTGTTATATCACTATGCAAATATAGCAGACATGACGGAACCCTCGACCATCCCGACACTCCTTCAGGCGATCCGCGCCGTGCTCAATCTCACCCAGGCTGAGCTCGCCGAACGTCTGGGCGTCTCGTTTGCCACGGTGAACAGGTGGGAGGGCGGCTCCAGCAAGCCGCAGAGGGCCCAGCTCGCCAAGATCAACGCTCTGGCAGGAGCAGCTGGCGTAGACCCCAGCGATGCCCCGGTTGCCGATGCCGTAGTAGTCACCCGTCGCCGCGGCCGCCAAGCTAAGCCGGCAGCTCCGACCACAAAGCCAATGGAGCAGATGCTGTGGGACGCCGCTTGCTCGATCCGAGGCGAGAAGGACGCGCCGAAGTTCAAGGACTACCTACTGCCGCTGCTATTCCTTAAGCGCCTCTCCGATGTCTTTGACGACGAGATCGACCGACTTGCCGAGGAGTACGGCGACCGTGACATCGCCCTGGAGATCGCGGACAACGACCACGACCTGCTCCGCTTCTACCTCCCGGCCGAGGCACGTTGGGCCATCATCAGCGAACGCGCACAGTACGACTGGCCCGACGACGAGCGCGGCCGATCGACGCGACCACGCGATATCGGTGAACGCCTCACCAAGGCTGTGCGAGCCGTCGTCCGATTCAACCCGAGCCTCGCCGGAGTCATCGACGTCGTGGACTTCGCGGCCGAGCGCAACGGCGAGCGGGACATCAACCCCGCCAAGCTCAATGGCGTCGTCGAGACCTTTTCGGACCCGCGTTATCGCCTAGGCCTCGCCGACGTGCAACCCGATTTCCTAGGCCGCGCATACGAGTACCTCCTCCGGAAGTTCGCAGAAGGCTCGGGCCAGAGTGCAGGCGAGTTTTTCACTCCAACCGAGGTCGGATTCCTCATGGCACGCATCCTCCGACCGAAGCCGGGACAGACCTGCCATGACTACGCCTGCGGTTCGGCCGGTCTGCTCATCAAGCTCCAACTCATCGCACGTGAGCTGGACCCCACCGCCAGGGTTCCGCTCAAGCTGTTTGGTCAAGAACTCCAGGCCGAGAGTTACGCCGTCGCCCGGATGAACGCGATCATCCACGACATGGACGTCGACCTTCGTCGCGGCGACACCATGATCAATCCCAAGTTCCGCACGTCGTCGGGATCACTCGACCAGTTCGATCTTGTCGTCGCCAACCCGATGTGGAACCAGCCTTTTGACCCGAGCATTTTCGAGGACGACCCGTACGACCGGTTCATCAAGCACGGCGGCGCAACGTCGGGCAAGGGTGACTGGGCTTGGCTCCAGCAGACGCTGTCGGTGCTCAAGGACACCGGACGTGCGGCGGTCGTCCTCGACACCGGTGCCGTAACTCGAGGCTCGGGCTCGAAAAACGAGGACAAAGAACGCAACATCCGCAAGTGGTTCGTCGACCACGACCTCATCGAGGGCGTGATCCTGTTGCCGGACAACCTTTTCTACAACACGACGGCTGCTGGTGTCATCGTCGTGCTCAACAAGCGCAAGCCTGAGTCCAAGAAGGGCAAGATCACGCTGCTCAACGCCAGCAAGCGGGCCACCAAGGGCAAGCCCAAGAACCACCTCGCCGACAAGGACGTCGTGGACCTCGCGAAGCTCTACAACGCCGGAGAGGAAGTCGAGGGGCAGGTCGCGGTCGTCGACCTCGCCCAAGTCGCCGAGGCGGACTACAACCTGAGCCCAAGCCGCTGGATTCAGCAAGCAAGCGTCCAAGACCACCGTTCAATTAAGGAACTCTTGGCCGAGCTCGACGAGTTGGATGCACTTGCGCGGCAGACGGATCAAGCACTCGCGAAGATGCTGGTGAAGCTGTGAGCGCGACCGATTGGCCGACAAAGCCTCTGGGTGAACTCTTCCTCGTCGGGGCCGGGAAGACCATGTCGGCAGCAGGACGGTCCGGTGATAACAAGGTTCCATTCCTACGTACGTCGAATGTCCTTTGGGACGAGATTGATCTCTCCGAAGTGGACAAGATGGCTATTCCCGAGCACGAACTGGCGGCGAAGCTTGTCGAGCCCGGTGACCTACTCGTATGCGAGGGCGGCGAAATTGGCCGAGCAGCCATCTGGGAGGGTGGCCCAACGCCGATGTCCTTCCAGAACCATCTGCACCGTCTTCGCCCGGCAACAGATGACGTCGATCCGCGCTTCTACGTGTACTTCCTGCAGTCCGCTTTCACGCAGCTAGGAATTTTTGAGGGCGCCGGCAACAAGACCACGATCCCTAACTTGTCGTCGGGAAGGCTCAAGGCTCTCGAGGTTCCTCACCCCCCATTCCGGGAGCAGGTGGCGATTGCGGACGCACTCAGACATGTGCAGCAGGCGCGGCGCCTTAACGAGAGTCTCATCGCAACGACGGAAGAGTTGAAAGCCGCGGCGATGCAGCGCCTATTCTCGCAGGGTCTGCGCGGCGAGGCACAGAAGGAGACCGAGATAGGTCTGATTCCCGATAGCTGGACGGTCGGGCCACTCGGCGAGCTAGCACAGTTCCAGCGGGGTTTTGACATCACGAAGCGCTCGCAAGCCGAAAATGGAACGATCCCTGTGGTTTCGTCTGGCGGGGTGAGGAGTTTTCACGATATTGCCGCCGCCAGCGGCCCTGGTGTCATCATCGGACGTAAGGGGTCGATCGGCACAGTTCACTACGTCGAGTCGGATTATTGGCCCCACGACACGACACTATGGAGCAAGGACTTCCTCGGCAACGTACCGAGGTTCGTCTTCTACCGCCTCCAGTTGGTGGATATGAAGCGACTCGATTCAGGTGCAGCCAACCCCGCACTGAATCGCAATTTCCTTCATGCAGAGGTCATTAGCTGGCCGGACGTCGAAACGCAACAAGAAATTGTAGTAGTGCTGGACGCTCTCGACTGCAAGATAGACCTGCATCGTCGCAAGCGCGCGGTTCTTGACCAGCTCTTCAAGTCGTTGCTGCACAAGCTAATGACCGGTGAAATCTCGGTCCGTGACCTCGACCTGAGTGCGCTGCCGGCCAGCGATGGGAGTGCGGCATGAGCCAGATCAAGATCTCCGAGGCTAAGTCGGTGCAGTTCCCGATGGTGACGCACGCCTCAAGCGTCGGCTGGGTGCAACTCGCGCCAGAGGAAGCCGAGGGCATGCGTCGTGGTCGGGCGAACATGTTGTTCCCCGAGGTCCTTGAGAAGAAACTCCGGCAGTTCAACCCGTGGCTGACCGAGGATCAGGCCCGCGCGATCGTCGAGAGCATTGAAGCGCTGCCCGCCACGATCGAGGGCAACCGAGAGGTGTTGCGTTGGCTCCGAGGAGAACGCCAGTGGCACGACGAGAACGAACAGCGCCAACGCCCGGTCCAGGTTGTCGAATTCGATGTACCCCACGAGAACGCCCTGCACGTCACGTGGGAGTGGAAGATCGAGCCGCCGGCCCGGACAAAGGGGAACCGCGCGGATGTCATGTTCGTCGTCAACGGCATCCCGGTCACGATCGTCGAGCACAAGAACCCGAAGGACCGCGACGCACTGACCAAGGCGGTGACCCAACTCCGGCGTTACGAGAAGGAGACGCCAGAGATCGTGGCTCAGGCGCAGCTCCACAACGAGACGCACCTGATCGACTACTGGTACGGCGTCACGTGGAACATCAACCGCCGCATGCTCTTCAAGTGGAAGCACACGAGCGACGAGACCTACTGCGACGCCGTGCGGGCGTTCTTCGAACCGCACGACTTCCTGCGCACTTTGCGCGAGTGGGTGCTCTTCTACATTGAAGACGGCGAGACGAAGAAATCGGTCCTTCGCGAGCACCAGCGCGGTGCAGTCGATGCGGTGGTCGAACGGTGTGCCGACCCAGCGAAGAACCGGGGGCTGATCTGGCACACGCAAGGCTCGGGCAAGACCTTCACCTTGCTGACAGCAGCGCAGCTGATCCTCACTCAGAAGAACCGCTTCAAGAACGCAACCGTCATCCTCGTCGTTGACCGGACCGAACTCGAGGGCCAGCTCAAAGAATGGGTCGATAGGTTGCTCGGTGAGATGCAGGCCAACGACATCCCGGTTCGGCGCGCCAACAGCAGGGATGACCTGCAGGACATCTTCGATTCCGACTTCCGTGGACTGGTCGTGTCGATGATCCACAAGTTCGAGACGATCCGGAAGGACAGCTCCAATCGGGACAACGTCTTCGTCTTCATCGACGAGGCACACCGTTCAGTTGCCGCTGACCTGGGCTCGTACCTCATGGCGGCAGTGCCCAACTCCACGATCATCGGCTTCACCGGCACACCGGTCAGGGGGACGCAGGGAAACACTTCTGATTCGTTCCAGATCTTCGGATCGCAGGACGAAAAGGGCCACCTGCACAAGTACTCGATCATCGAGTCAATCGACGACGAGACCACCCTGCCGATCAAGTACATGCTGGCGCCGTCGTCGATGTCCATGGCGCCAGAGGATTTAGACGAGCAGTTCTACGCCCTTGCCTCCGACGAGGCCGTCACCGACATCGACGAACTCAACAAGGTACTGCAGCGAGCCGTCGGACTGCGCACCTTCCTGGGCTCTGATAGCCGCGTGACGCAGGTGGCTGAGTTCGTCGCGAACCACTTCAAGGAGAACGTAGACCCACTGGGGTACAAGGCATTTCTCGTCGCGGTCGACCGCGAGACGTGTGCGAAATACAAGCGCGCACTTGATGAATTGCTGCCGCCCGAGTGGTCCGAGGTGGTCTACAGCAAAAATGCGAGCGATGTCGTCGACCGTCCCGACGTGCATGAGCTCCAGCTTTCCGACGACCGCGAGAAAGAG
Source organism: Mycobacterium sp. UM_WGJ (assembly GCF_000455125.1). Lineage (GTDB taxonomy): Bacteria > Actinomycetota > Actinomycetes > Mycobacteriales > Mycobacteriaceae > Mycobacterium. Next base: position 155,906 of record NZ_AUWR01000011.1, on the reverse strand, counting down.
GTGCGGCGGCAGTTCAAGAAGACTGGCCAGCAACCCAAGATCCTCATCGTCACCGACAAACTGTTGACCGGCTACGACGCGCCGATCTTGTATGCGATGTACCTGGACAAGCCGATGCGCGACCACGTCCTACTGCAGGCTCTCGCGCGCGTGAACCGGCCGTACGTCGACAACGAGGGTGTGCAGAAGAAGGTAGGTCTCGTCGTCGACTTCGTCGGCATCCTGAAGGAGCTTCACAAGGCACTGCGTTTCGATTCCGCGGACGTCGAAGGAGCACTGGAAGACCTCGACGTACTGATGGCGGACCTGCTGGTGAAGATCGACGCCGCTTCCACCGAGTACCTACAGGTCGCCGGCAACCAAGGTGGCGACGAGCAGTTGGAGAGCCTCATCTACGGCAAGTTCGTCGCGGAGAGTGAGCGCAAGAAGTTCTTCGACGACTACCGGGACATCGAGGCGTTGTGGGAGATCCTCTCCCCGTCAGCGGAACTGCGCGATCACATCGCGACGTACAAGCGCCTGTCGGTCCTGTACGCGGTGGTGCGCGCCGCCCTCTCTGAGGCGACCGGTTTCACTGCAGATCTGGAGCACAAGACGAAGCGCCTGATCGAGGAGACCGCGACCCAGGAAAGGCTCGGTCGGTTCACCAAGATCGCCACATTCGACGTGCCAACGTTGGAAGCACTGGACAACGACGACGAGCCGCCCGAGGAGAAGGTGTACAACCTGCTGCGCGGCTTACGCAAGGAGATGGACGACAACCCGGCGGCTGCGGTGGCGCTCCAGAGCATCAAGGAGAAGGCCGACCGCGTCATTGAAAATCTCGAAGAGCGCAAGATCAACGGCCTAGCCGCGCTAGATGAACTGAAGGCGCTTGCGGAGGAGAAGGGCAGACTGCGTGAGTTCGCTGAGCAGAGCGGACTGTCAGATCGTGCCCTCGGCATCTACTCGGCACTGCGGGCCGAGCAAGCGTTGAGTGGGCTGCACGTCGACATCCAGAGGATTGCGGTGAGCATCGAGGTGGCGGTTGATCAGTTCCCGCACTGGCGGCAGAACCCCGACGAGCGACGCCGCCTGCGCAGTGGACTCTACAAACCCCTGCTGGGCAGCCAGGTTCCTGCGAGTTCCTGCGCTGAAATCATCGACAACGTGATGAACGTGCTGGAGAAGGTCTGATGGCAAGGCCAAAGATGACACTTACCGCCGACCAAGCTCTCACCCGCAAGGCGATGGCGTGGGCGACCAAGATTCGAGTGAATCCCTCGCGCATTGTCATCGCCGAACAGACGACGAAGTGGGGTTCGTGCGCGCCCGACGGTGTGATCACGTTGGCGCAGGACCTCATCAACATGCCGGTGGCTTTCCAGGACTACGTCGTCGTCCACGAACTGCTTCATCTGCGCTACCGCTCCCACGGCAAAGCCTTTACTGCGATGATGACTGCCCTTGTCCCCGGCTGGCGCGAACTGGAGGCATCGAGTCCGGTCAGGGAAGTGCGCCGATGATCTCCGCCGTCAAGCTAGTCGTCGATGTGGTGCGACGACGGACCAGATGAATTGACTGACGGCAAACTCGGTTGAGAAGAAGTACACTCTCGCAATGTCTTTGATGCAGATTGGGCAGCACCGCAAGCCTCTGAAAGAGCCCGCCGCGCAGCCTCCATCGCACCAAAAACCTCGAGTCGGCGCTCAGGGTCCAAAAGGTGCGCGTGGAGACGAACGGCTAAAGAACCGAGAACGTCTTCCTGCGCCAAGCTGATACCTGCGAGTGTCCGTATCAGCTTGTCCACCACGACCGGATCACCTACCAGTAGTCCCAATTCAGACAGGTCCCCTGACAACGTGTAGAGACGCGTGCGAATGTTCTCGGCCTGGGCGATGAGCGGTGCAACGTCTCCCCAAGCGTTGAAATCCTGGGGCGTTGCCTCGGACGGGTAGCCCGGTTCTTGCGGCCATACCTCTCTAATTCCGGACGCAGGACGGACAGCCACTCCGCGACCGGCGGCAGATACGAGCAGCCCTTCAGCACGAAGTTCTCGCACCGCTCGCCTAACGGTCATCCTTGCCACGCCGAAATGCTCTGCCAGCTTCGTTTCTGTCGGCAGTCGCTCGCCCGAGGCTAGTTGGCGCGACGTAATCGCGCGCCGAAGCAGATCCGCGATCTGCTGAAAGGGCGGCACATCGGTTTCGCGGTCAATCTGCCCAAGGTTCAAAAGAAGGCTCCCACTGTCGAAAAACACTAGCCATTGGTCAGCCATGTTACGCCCACCGATCATTCGAGATCGATCACCAGGCTCTACACAAGCCGCGAAACCCGCGCTACATGTTTCGAGCTCCTACCGACCAAGGCCTGACCTATGCCTTGCCATTGGCTAACCTTTGGCTATACACTGAGCGCGCACCATGGGTGCGGCCAAACCACACAACTGGAAGGAACAGAAGATGTCCATCCCCAAATGGCTCCAGATCAGCCACGACCAGGTGTTTTCACTCGGCGCGTACCTGGTGTCCGAGGTGACGCCGATGATCGATTTCGACAAGTCCTCCGGTGACAACCGCGTCCAGGCGACCGACCGCGATACCGGTTTGCCGATGTGGCAGGTCGAAGTGCTCGACGGCGATCCCGCGGCACCGAAGCGCAGCCGAACCGTGACCGTGAAATTCGCCGCCCCAACGCAGCCCACTGCGCCGGCCAACACCAGCGGAACGCCGTTTACCCCTGTGGTGTTCGAAGGTTTGATGGCTCTGCCGTACATCGAGCGGTCAGGCGATTTCTCGCGGATCACTTGGTCCTTCCGAGCTTCGGGAATGACAGCGCCGGCCAAGACCTCCGCTGCGGCCAACACGGCTAAGGCGTCAGCATGAATCCCGACCCGCTCGCACCCGTCGATCCAGACACACCGCTGCGACTCGACCATCTCTTGCACCTGGTGACGAATCTCGTCATGTGGGTCGCGGTCATCGTGGTGATCGCCGGCTCCGCCTTGATCTACTGGCGGTTGAGCTCAGCGGAATCCTACGAAGAACAGTTCGCGGGACCTGCCCGCCTCATTCGCTGGCGGCTTTGGGCACACATGTCGTGGCAGCGCCTCTGCAAGCGTTGCGGCTTGTCAGCCTCCGAACAGGTCACTCGTCGCGATCGCGAAGGACGCCACGTGACCTCAATCCGCTGGTTTCATCCGCGACTGGTGGGAACGGAGGTGACCCCCACCAGCCTGTGTCTGACGGTGCGGGCCAGGATGGGACAAACCGTCGACGACCTGGAGAGAGCGGTTCCGGCGATTCGTGACGCCGCGCGTGCCCACTCGGCACGTTCGGTTGTGGTCTCGCCCGGCACCATTCGGATCGACTTGGTCATGCGCGAGCAGCTCTCCACAGTCGGCACCGCGGCGCCGACGACGACGGTCACCACAGCACGAGTCAGGCTGGGGCGCTGCGAGAACGGCTCCGCCTGGACTCTTCCACTGAGCGGCCGGCACACCCTGACCGTGGGTTGCTCCGGCGCAGGCAAAGGTTCCATCTTCTGGGGTATCGCCGGCGGACTTGGCCCCGCGGTGGCCGCCGGCGTGGTCCGACTGGTGGGAATCGATCTCAAATACGGCATCGAGTTGTCGGTTGGCTCGGCGTTGTTCACCAAGATCGCCACCACCGAATCCGATGCCGTGAAAACCCTTGCCGCGCTGGAACAGTTGATGAATAAACGCGGTACCGCGATGGCGGGCCGCGTACGCGACCATACGCCGACTGCATCGGCTCCGCTGACGGTGTTGCTGATCGACGAGCTGGCCGGCGTCACCGCGTACATGAGCGACCCTGCTCTCCGTAAAGAAGCCTCAGCCTCGCTGTCGCGGATTCTGACCAAGGGCCGCGCCCTGGGGATCGTGGTGGGCGCGTTCCTGCAAGACCCACGCAAGGAAATCCTGCCGATGCGCGGCCTCTTTACCCAAACCATCGCACTGCGGCTGCGGTCCCGCGACGAGGTCGCGATGGTCCTCGGCGACGGGACGGCCGACGCCGCACCTGCACATCGGATCAGCCCCGATGCACCGGGCACCGGCTACGTAGTCGCCGAGGACGGCCAGGTAACCAAGGTGCGATCGGACTTCTGGACCGACGATCAAATCCGCGCCATTGCAAAGCAATACGGCCGTACTTCGGGGCGAAAGGCAGCGCAATGATCGACAGCCTGCCCCTCATCGAACCACCCAACCGGGAACGGTTGGCCCGCCGCGCCGACGATCTTCGACAGCGCGCCGCTCTGGTCCGCCGATACGGATGGGACCAGTACCGCCATCGCTGGTCCAGCGGCGAAATCCTCGGCGTCGCGCTGGTCCTAGATGACCAGGCCGAACTGCAACGCTGCGGTGAGACGACGGACTCCGCCCTTTCCACCTGGGCATTCACCCTGTGGGGAATCGCACGCGGCGAGGACGATCTCGCAGCCGGGCTGCCGTCTACCCGCTGCTGGTTCGCCGCAATTCGATGCCAGGCCACGAGGTGAGAGATGACGATGACTCATGGCCTGCGGGATACCCTCGTCACCGCCGGCACGTTCCCCGAGTTACTCACCGCCGAGCAAGTATCGGCACTCCTCGGCGTATCCGCTGCGACCCTCAACCGCTGGGCGGCGATCCGCGAAACGACCGGCGAGCAGATCGGTCCACCCTGCTACACGCTGTCTGAGCGGGTGCGCCGCTGGGACTGCGCCGAAGTCCGGTCCTGGCTGAAGCAGGTGCGTCGGTAATGGCCGGCAACACCCCGCGCGGCATCCGAAAGCGACTCAATGCCGCCGGGGAGCCTCGCTACCAAGTCCGCTACTTGATCCGCGACCCCGACGTACCGTCAGGCTGGGTGGAAACGTCGGCGACATTCCCCACGCTGCGCGAGGCGAAGGCGTTCAAATCCGAACGCGACAACGAGGCCGCACTCGGCGCCCGCCGATTCGATCCGCGCCTCGGCCGCACACCGCTCAACCGGATCTGGACCCAGTTCTCCGGCTCCAAGAAACCGGCAGTGTCGCCGAAGACCTGGAGCGGTTACACCCAGCACTGGGAACTGCGCATCGCCCCGCGGTTCGGGCACGTCCCGGTCGACGAGATCACCCGCACCGACGTCCAGGCGTTCGTTGACGGATTGACGGTCGGGCCGTGGGCGAAGGTGTCCACGTTGCGACTGCTGCGTTCGATTCTCGAAGTGGCACACCAGGATGGCCGGATCCACCGGAATCCTGCCCTGGGTGTCTCAGCGGGTCGCATTCCCGAGCGGGAGCGTCACCGTTACCTGACCGCTCAGGAGGTCCAGACGCTCGCCACCGCGTGCGGCGACCAGGGCGACGTCGTGACCATCCTCGCTTACACGGGTCTGCGGTGGTCCGAACTTGTCGGCCTCCGCGTCAAAGACGTCGACCTCATCGCCCGCCGTCTCTATGTCCGACGGGCGGCACCAGAAGTCGAGGGCCATATCGTCGTGGGCCCTCCGAAGACCCGCGCTGGCATCCGCACCATCCCGCTGCCGCAAGTCGTCGTCGACATCCTCAAGGCGCGGGTCGGCAGGCGGCCTCCTGACGAGCCCGCCATCACGTCACCCAACGGAAAAATGCTGCGATCCAACAACTGGCGTCGACACACCCACTGGAATAAGGCCCTCAAGAAGACGGATCTGGCCCCGCTGACCATTCATGATCTACGCCACACCTACGCGAGCCTGGCCCGAAAATCAGGTGCCGACCTGCGATACGTGCAGAAGACCATGGGCCACTCGACACCGACCGTCACCGCGAACATCTATAGCGACCTCTACTCCGACGAGCTGGATCAGGTGGCAACGAACCTCGATCAGCTTCACGCAACTGAGATTCACACACCGAAGACCGGACAAGAACCGGACGAATCAAACCGACAACCGAGTGCATAACCCGTGTCTATGCAGGTAGAACGTGGTGGCCAGGGCCGGGATCGAACCGGCGACCTTCCGCTTTTCAGGCGGACGCTCGTACCAACTGAGCTACCTGGCCGGAAGGCACCAGGTGCCTCGCCGCGTAAAAGCGACCCTGACGGGACTTGAACCCGCGACCTCCGCCGTGACAGGGCGGCGCGCTAACCAACTGCGCCACAGGGCCTTGCTGTTCGCTCCGTTATTACTACGACGCGAGTACCCCCAACGGGATTCGAACCCGTGCTACCGCCGTGAAAGGGCGGCGTCCTAGGCCACTAGACGATGGGGGCCAGAACCGAATCTCTCCGAGGCACTCACAACGTTTCACGTTGGGAGCTTGGCTAGCTTAGGGCACAGGAGCCCGAATCCTCAAACCCGGTCCCCATCGACCACGATCGGGCAGGCAGTATTCTGTTCCAGCACGGCCCCTATAGCTCAGTTGGTAGAGCTACGGACTTTTAATCCGCAGGTCGCAGGTTCGAGCCCTGCTGGGGGCACCACACCACCGTCCAACCGCCGACATCGGCGAACGCAGCGCTGTGACCCGTTTCATACCTCGGGACCAGCCAGAACGGCGCTCAAGTAAGTCATGTCGTCGAACGCGATCGCCAGTTCGTCGTCGCCGTACTCCAGGCCGCACTCGGCGTAGAGGTCGCGGACCTGGCGGCCCGTCACCGTCCAGCCCGCGCCGGTCAGGTACTCGATGATGTGGTTGCGTTCGCCGTGGTAAATCAGGGCGCCGATCTCCACTTCGAACCCCAGCGCCGACATCTTCTCCCGGTGTTCACGCCACGCCGGGCCGGCGAACACCGACGTGTCGCTGATGAACTCACAGGCCACCCGGCTGCCCGGAGCGCTCAGCGACTTGATCGTGTCGAACAGGGCGTCCTGGGCGTCGGGCTGCAGGTAGATCAGCAGACCCTCGGCGCTCCACACCGTGGGAGCCTGCGGGTCGAAGCCGGCGGCCCGCAGGGCACTCGGCCAGTCGTCACGCAGGTCGATGGCCACGGCGCGACGCTCGGCGGTCGGCTCGGCGTCCAAGTCGCGAAGCGTGGTGGTCTTGAACTCGATGACCTCCGGCAGGTCGACCTCGTAGACCACGGTGTCCGCCGGCCAGTCCAGCCGATAGGCGCGGGAATCCAGGCCGGAGGCGAGGATGACCGCCTGGCGGATGCCGCTGCGGGTCGCCGACAGGAAGTGCTCGTCGAAGAATCGGGTCCGCACGCCCATGCCGTGGCCCATCCGGATCGGGTCGAACTCGCCGCCTTCGACGACCGGGATGTCGCCATCGACCATCCGGGTGAAGAAGTCGATGCCCACCGCACGCACCAGCGGTGCCGCCCAGGGGTCGTTGATCAGTTTGTCCGGACCGGAGGTGGCCAGCGCGCGCTGCGCCGCCACCATGGTCGCGGTCGCTCCCACACTGGTGGCCAAGTCCCAGCTGTCACTGTCCGTGCGCGTCATCGATGCCTCTCTCGAAAATCTCAAACTATCTAGCCAGGCTACCGACCGCCGTGGACCACAGCACCGGCGACGATCGTGGACGTCACCAGGCCGGCGTCGAGCGCAAGCGGATCACCGCTGAGCACGCACAGGTCGCCGGGCTCACCGACGGCGATGCGCCGCGGTGTCGCTGGCCGCTCGGCATGGCCGGTGAACCCCTGTAGGGCGGTACGAGCCGAGATCCGCTCCCCCGCCCCCAGCACGGCACCGCTGGGGGTGGCGCGGTGGACGGCGGCGCGCATGGCCGCCCAGGGGTCGCCGTCGCCGAAGGGCGTGTCGGTGGACAGTGCCACCGGAATGGCGTTGCGCTGCAATGAGGCAACCCGCCACAGTTCGTGCTGGCACTCGGGTTCGATGGTGGCGAGGTAGTCGTCGCCGCGCTCGGCGACGAAGTTGGGCTGGGTGACGACGGTGATCCCGAGTGCGGCGAGGTCGACCAGCCGGTCCTCGGGTATCACCGCCGCGTGTTCGATGCGGTCGTCGGGGTGCGCTCCGGCGGCCTGCCATGCGGCGATGGCGACGGTAAGCTGGGCGTCGGTGACGCAGTGCAGTGCCACGCCGTGGTCGCGAGCGTGGTTGTCGGACACCGTGTTTAACAGCGCATCCAGATCCAGGGTTGCGTCGTCGAGGATGATCTTGGCCGGCCCGAGGGTGATCCCGGAGGCAGCGGCGGCCCCGGCCGGCGCCATGCAGTGCAGCCGCTGCAGCAGTTCGCCGCCGCCGCGCGCGCCGGCGAACGCGGCGATGTCGGCGTCGCCATGGCCTGGGGTGGCGTCGGTGATTCCGGTGACGCCGCGGGCCGCCAGCTGCCGGCTCAACCGGGCCAGCGAGGGTTCGCGGCGTGGGAGCCGGGGCGCGGGATCGCCGTGGGCGCGCAGCAGTCGCCCGTCAGGCCGGTCGGCCATCCCGGTGCGGGCCAGGCCGGCCGAGTTGAGCACCCACAGCGCGCCGCTGCGGTGCGCCACCCGCACCGGTAACTGCGGTGCGAAGCGGTCCAGCAGTGCGGCGGTGAGTTCGCCGGCGACGGATTCGTGGTAGCCGTAGCCCCGCACCCAGCCATCGGAGTCGGGGGTGGCGCCCCGCAGTGCAGCGGCCAGGTCATCGAGGGTACGTACGTACGGCGGGCCCAGGCACACCGAATCGAGCGCCGCGGCCGCTGACCGCAGGTGCACGTGATGGTCGTGCAGTCCGGGAATCACGGTCGCATCGCCTACGTCGAGGACGTCTTCGCCGCGGCGTGCCGTCAATGCCGGTGCGATTTCCTCGATGGTGTCGCCGAGCCGGATGTCGACCCGCGACCCGTCGAGCAGTACCGCTCGCTGGATCAGCACCGCGCCGCCATGAGATCGCGGATGCGGGCGTTGTCGGCACCCAGCGCCGGCCCGGCGCCCTCGATGCGGGGACAGGGCGGCGGTAGGGCCGAAACCTCACCAGCCGGAGCGTGTTTCGGCGAGGCGGCGTAGTTGGCGGCGACGGCGGCCAGCGCCACCGTGATCACCTCGCCGCCGCCGCGCGCCAACGAATCAGCTACCGCCGCAGCAGCTTCGATCCCGGTCAACGGGTCGGCGATGGCGTCTCCGCAGAACACCGGGCCGCCATCGGCGTCGCAACCCACCAGGCCGCCGGCGACCGCGGCGTCGTCGCCGAACCCGACGTAGCCGCGCTCGGCACCATGCGCGGTGATCTGCAGCCATACCCGTCCGGGCCGGCCGGCCACGTCGAGCGGGCCCAGGCCGCGGCGGGCCAGGGCGGCCGGTCGCGAGCCCTCCAACACCACATCGGCGGCCGCCAACAACTGGGCCAGATCCCGGGCATCACGGTCGAAATCCAGGGCGCAGGAAAGCTTTCCGCTGTTCATCCAGTCGAAGAAGGCGCTGGTTCCGACGCGGGTGCCGTCCGGGCGCGACGGACTTTCCACCTTGATCACCGTCGCCCCAGCCTGGGCGAGCAGACGCCCGCACAACGGCCCGGCCCACAGCGAAGTCAGGTCGACGACAAGCGCACCGGCCAGACCGCGGGCCGGGCCCGGCGGGCCGACTCGGCGCACCACCGGCGCTCCGGGGGCGGTCTCGCCCAGCGCGGCGGCGGGCAGATCCAGCAGCCGCGCCCGCGCCACGACCTCGGCCACCGGCCGCGCCGAAGACCAGCCGGTGATCCCCGCCCATGGATCGGAGCACTCGGATTCGATCAGGGCGGGCACCGCGTCGAGGTCGTCGGCGCGCGAGAGCGTGAGCGCCCACCTCCCGTCTGCTGCGGCCAGCAACCGCGAGGCTCCCCCGGCCGAGACTCGCCCGGAACGCGTCCAGCCCAGCAGCCCGGCTCGCCCGGCCAATAGCTCCGCGGCATCGGCCCCCACACCGGTCGCAGCGCTGAAGCGCCGCAGTACGTGTGTGGCGCGCTGCAGCACCGCGGCCCGGGAGAAATCCGGGCGGCCGTCGGGCTGACCGGTCAGCCAGGCCAGCCCGGACGCACCCCAGGCTTGCTCGGCAGTCACGACACGATCTCGTCGACCAGGCCCCATCGCAGCGCGGTCGCCGCGTCGACGGTGCGGCCGGACAGGATGAGATAAGCGGTGCGCCATCGGCCGATGCGGCGGGTGACGCTGACCGTGCCGCCCGCGCCCGGGATCAGCCCGAGGCTCAGCTCGGGCAGACCCAGCACCGTGGCCGGGTGTGCTCGCACCCAGCCGCAGAAGGCGGCCATCTCCAGGCCGCTGCCCAGCACCTGGCCGTGGATCTCGGCGCGACAACGCGCGCCCAGCCGAGCGGTCAGCGCGTCCAGCGCCAGCGCCGGGCTGTGCCGGGTGCGGGCCACGTGGGCGCTGGGCACATCGGTGAACCCGCCGAACTCGGCGAGGTCGCCGCCGCTGCAGAACGACGGTCCGACTCCGCTGAGCACCACTTCGTCGATCGCGGGGTCGGCCGCGGCCACGGCCAGTCCGTCGAGCAGAACGGCCCGCGTCGCGTTGTCGAAGGCGTTGTGGCGCTGCGGCCGGTTGAAGCGCAGTCGCAGGGTGTCGCCGTCTCGGTCGAGCAGCAGCGGGTCGGCGATCTTCGGCACGGTGGTCGGGCCGCGTGCCGCCAGCCAGTCGGCGAACTCCGGGCCGGCTTGCAGTACCGAGTAGGCCAGCGATTCGGTGACCACCCCGGACCAGGCCGGCGCCCCCGGGTCCACCGCGCGAAGCACGTCGTCGCAGATCGCCGCGGCTTGCGGCCAGCGCGCGCAGCGCTCGGCGACCTCGGCCAGCGCCTCGGGCACCGAGGCGACGGTGATCACCCGGCGGTCCGTCGTCGCGGACTCGGTGAGGGTGAAGGTGGCGTGTTGCAGCCAGTGTTCGGCGTGCGCGGTGTCGAAGCGAGCACCTGTCGCGATGGTGATCCCGGCGCCGGGCGCGGCGTCGGGCACAGCGGCTTCCAGGTCGACCGTTTCGATCATGTTGCACGTGAGCGTACCCAGCGGCGGTGTTGCCACGGCCCGTACGATATCGAAACTACCGAAAAATGATAATGTCGTTCTCATGGCTGTTCGGAGGGCGCAACGGTGAGCATTTCGCTGCTGCTGGAGATGGCGGTATCCGCCGACCCGGATCGGGTTGCGGTCGTCTCCGAGACCACCCGCTACACCACCGCGGAGCTCAACGCCCTCGCCGACGCCGGCGCGGGAGTGATCGAGGAGACCGGCGCCGGCAGCGTGGCCTACGTCGGGATGGGTGGCGACATGCTGCCGCTGCTGCTGTTCTCCGCGGCGCGCTCCGGGCGGCCGTTCGCACCGCTGAACTACCGGCTCAGCGGCCAAGCGCTGCGCGAGCTGATCGAGCGACTGCCGCAGCCGCTCGTCGTGGTCGACAAGGAATACCGCGACATGATCGGCGAGGCCGGCGATATCGGCGTCGCGGTAATCGATTCCGACACCTTCTGCGCCCGCGCCCAGACCGCCACACCCACGGTGCAATGGCCCGATCCCGACGAGGTGGCGGTGGTGCTGTTCACCTCGGGGACCACGTCCACACCCAAAGCCGTTGAGCTAACGCACAATAACCTGACCAGCTACGTGACACAGACGGTCGAGTTCGACTCCGCGGATACGGGCGACGCCGCGCTGATCTGCGTGCCGCCGTACCACATCGCCGGTGTCGGCGCCGCGCTGAGCAATCTGTACGCCGGGCGCAAAGCCGTTTATCTGCGCCGGTTCAGCGCCTCGGAATGGATCCGGCTGGTCAACACCGAGGCGGTGACCACCGCAACCGTGGTCCCCACCATGTTGGAGCGCATTGTCTCCGAGTTGGAATCCCGCCCGACCCCGCTGGCCACCCTGCGCAACCTCGCCTACGGCGGCTCCAAAGTCGCGTTGCCACTGGTGCGCCGCGCACTGGATCTGCTGCCCGAGGTCGGCTTCGTCAACGCCTACGGCCTGACCGAGACCAGTTCGACGGTCGCGGTGCTGACCCCCGAAGACCACCGGACCGCCTATGCCTCCACCGAGGAAGCCGTTCGCAGGCGGTTGGGTTCGGTCGGCCGTCCGGTGCCCGGCATCGAAGCCGCCATCCGCGACGACGAGGGCCGCGTGCTGGAAGCCGGACAACCCGGTGAGCTTTATGTACGCGGCGAACAGGTTTCGGGCAAATACACCGGCATCGGGTCGGTGCTCGACGACGAGGGCTGGTTTCCCACCCGCGACCTCGCCGTGCTCGACAAGGACGGCTACCTGTTCATCGTCGGGCGCTCGGACGACACCATCATCCGGGGTGGGGAGAACATCGCCCCCGCCGAGATCGAGGACGTATTGGTCGAGCACCCCGAGGTGCGCGACGTCGCGGTGGTCGGCGCACCCGACCCGGAGTGGGGACAGATCATCGTCGCGTGCGTGGTGCCGGCACCGGGTGCCTCGCCTGATTCCGAGGCACTGCGCGAGTATGTTCGACAGCAGCTGCGAGGATCCCGCACCCCCGACCGGATCGTCTTCCGACCGGAGTTGCCGACCACCCCGACCGGCAAGGTGTTGCGCCGGGAACTCGTCTCTGAAGTTGAAGCACTGCCCACCAATGCCGAAGGGGCGCAATGATCAAGTCCGGTACCCGCCTGAAGAGCCAGGTCTGCGACACCCAGGTCATCGTCGTCAAGACCGCCGACAGTCTCGATGATCTGCGCGCCGGTGGCGCCCCGATGGTGCCGCTGGACGACACCACTTCCAGTGACGCAGCACTGGACCCGGACTTCTCCGGCGGTGCGGTGATGGGCAAGCGCTATGTCGACGAAGCCGGCGCCGAGGTGCTGGTGACCAAGGCCGGCGCCGGAACCTTGAGCATCGGTACCGTGCCACTGAGCATCAAAGAAGCCAAGCCGCTGCCGGCCAGCGACTGAGCGCTCAACTCGCCGGCTCGTCCGCCGTTTCAGATTCGTCGCCGACGCGCATCAGGTGCGCCAGGCGACCGACGAACACCGGCGGATAGATCCCGACGCCGGCTCGGGTGATCCATTCGGAGGCGAACTCGGGTTCGTTGATCCACTGCCCGGCGCCGAATTCGTCGTCTGCTTCCTGCAGCATGAAGATCTCGCGCGGGTTGTCGAAGGCCTGGAATATCAGGATCTTTCGGATACCGGCCGCGGTGAAGTGCTTTTCGGTGGCATGAACGTGGGAGATCAGTGCTTGAGTGTCGCCGACTTCGGCCACGGCGGCGACCACCACACCCGGCGGTTCGGCGAGGCTCGACGAAGGAGAGGCGAAGCCGGGACCGCCGCATGAACCCGGCGGTTCGGCGAGGCTCGACGTGTCGGTCAGATCGATGCGCTCCACCAATGATCCGGCGAACACCGCCGGGATGTCGCTGACGCCGACGGCATCGAACCAGGCCATGAAGGCCTCATCGCGCAGCAGGTCGACTACCGGCTGCGCGGCGTAAATCGCCATCACCGCCAGCACTCGACCCGGATCGACCGTCGAGGTGTAGACGAGCACGTGGTGGGCGCCCAGGTGGGCAAGGCTGTCGCGGTGTCGCTGCATCAGCGGCCAGACCTTGGCCGGATCCGGCACCCGATAGTCGGTCACCAGCACCAGGGAGCGTGCCAGTGGGTCCGGCATCATGTCGGTCGCGCGCTGCCCGCGCCCCTCAACTGGCTGGGCTCAGGTCCGCCGCGACCGAGGTACACGCCGCCGGCCCGCAGCGGAACGTCTCGATGTGGCCGTCTCCGGCGTGCGAATTCGCCGGATCGATGCCGGCCGCGCGCAGCGCCTGCGCCTTGAAGGCACGAGCTGCCGCACTGAGCCGGTGGTGGCGGGCGTCGACGTCGCTGTTCAATTCCGCGGGCACGTCGCCCCACAATGTCACCTCGGTGCTGCTGTGCTCCAGCGCGTCGATCACGCCCTGGCGTACCTGGGCGTGGCCGTCGAACATCTCGGCGCACACCGCGATGGTCTGCGGGTGCGGCCAGTGCTCCCACTGCGTGAGCACCGACGCCAGGTCCAGCACCTTGGCCCCGAGGATCTCCAGCGGGCGGGTGTCCTCGACGTCATCGATCAAGACCGTGACGTCCCAGCCGGCAGTCGCCCGGTCATAGAGCCAGCCGCCGGCGGCCATCACGACGTCGACGACGCTGCGGCCCACGATGTCGAACCGGTAGCGCATGTCCTGCTCCCCGGTCCCGCTCACCGCTGGGCTTCCTTTTCCGGCGGAGCGAAGTCGCGGGCCAACGTTTCCGCGTACCCCGCGAACACTTCGTTCAGAGGTATTGAGGGATCCAGCAGCCATGACATCTCCATTCCGTTGATAAAGGCGATAATCTCCGCGGCCTTGGCGGTCGCGTTGAGGTCTGTGCGGTAACGGCCGTCGTCCATGCCGCGCCGGATCAGGTCGGCGACGATCTCCAGCGCACTGCGGTACCGGTTCAGCATCCGGTCGTGCAGCGGCGCCTCCGGCAGGACATTCTCGGCGAGCAGCACGGTGAAGGTGCCGACCAGTTCGGGCGCCCGGGTGAACCGCTCGGCCACCCGCTGAATCTCTTCGATGAGGTCGCCGCTGCGGTCGGCGTGGATGTCGTCGTCGGCGTCGCGGGCGTCGAGCACCGCGTGCAACAACTGCTCCTTGGAGGCGAAATGGTGCAGCAGGCCGGCGGCGCTGACGCCGGCGTTGCGGGCGATCTGCGCCAGCGAAGTGTTGCGCCAGCCGTTACGCGCCAACAGGTGCTCAGCCGCCAACAGAATCCGCTGCCTGCGGTCCTCGCCTTTGGCGAGAAGTGTGGCGTACGGCCGGGGTGACGTCACCGGTCTCCTTCGCTTAACCAACCAAGTGAACACACAGTAGGTTGGTTAGGCCCACTGTGACAAGGGTCTCACTCAAATAATTTTTCGGAGTACCTCTCACCGAGCGTGACGTTGGCTTCGCTCGGACGGAATCCGCGGCGTCGTCTGCCCTCAGAGACCCAGCGACTTGGCGACGATCATCTTCATTACCTCGCTGGTCCCGGCATAGATCCGGGCCACCCGCGCATCGGTGTACAGCCGGGCGATCGGGTATTCCATCATGTAGCCGTAGCCGCCGAACAGCTGCAGACAGCGGTCGATGACCCGGGCCTGCATCTCGGTGCAGAACAGTTTGGTGCGGGCGGCGTCAGCACCCGACAACACTCCCTCGACGTGGTCGGCGACCGCCCGGTCGAGCATGCACTGGGCCGCCTCGATCTCGGTGGAGACCGCCGCCAACTCGAACTTGGTGTTCTGGAACGACGCGACCGGCGAACCGAACACGTTGCGGTTCTGGACGTAGTCGATGGTCGCGGCCAGCGCTGAGCGGGCCTGCGCGACCGACCCGACCGCCACCGTGAGACGCTCCTGGGCGAGGTTGTGGCCCAGATAGCTGAACGCCTCACCGTCGGCCCCCAGCCGGTTGGCCACCGGAACCCGCACGTCGGTGAACGACAACTCGGCGGTGTCTTGGACCTTGCAGCCCATCTTGTCCAGTTCGCGGCCGCGCTCGAAGCCGGCCATGCCGTCCTCGACCACCAGCAGGGTCAACCCGCGGCGACGGTTGTCCGGGTCGGTCGAGGTGCGGGCCACCACGATCACCAGGTCGGCCTGGATGCCGCCGGTGATGAACGTCTTGGCGCCATTGAGGATGTAGTCCTCGCCGTCTCGCACGGCCGTGGTGCGCATCCCGGCCAGATCCGATCCGGTGCCGGGCTCGGTCATCGCGATCGCGGTGAGCAGCGTGCCGGCCGCCATCCCGGGAAACCAGCGCGCCCGCTGCTCGTCGTTGGCGTAGTGCAGGAAGTACGGCAGGATCACCTCGAGCTGGGTGCGCACCGTGGACAGCGTGACCAGGGCGCGCGCCGCTTCCTCCTGCAGCACAACGTTGTAGCGGTAGTCCTCGACACCAGCGCCGCCGTACTGCTCGGGGATGGCCATGCCCAGCATCCCCAGCGATCCCAGGTGCTCGAACACCTCGCGGGGCATCCGGCCGGCCTTCTCCCAGTTGGGGTACTCGGGCACCACGTGCTTCTCGACGAAGTCGCGGGCCAAGGCCCGGAATGACTCGTGGTCTTGGGTGAACAGGTCGCGCCGCATGAACAGTCCCCTAACCGACCAGCTCGACGATCGTGGCGTTGGCGGTACCGCCGCCCTCGCACATGGTCTGCAGGCCGTAGCGAATCCCGTTGTCGCGCATGTGGTTGATCATCCGGATCATCAGCACTGCCCCCGACGCGCCGAGCGGGTGGCCCAAGGCGATCGCGCCGCCGAGCGGGTTGAGCCGCTTGGCGTCGGCGCCGGTCTCGGCCAGCCACGCCATCGGCACCGGGGCGAAGGCCTCGTTGACTTCGAAGACGCCGATCTCGTCGATGCCCAGTCCGGCACGCTTGAGCACCTTCGCTGTCGCCGGGATGGGCCCGGTGAGCATCAGCACCGGGTCAGCGCCGGTCACCGCGCCGGCGGTGTAGCGCACCAGCGGAGTCAACCCGCGACGGGCGGCCTCGTCCTCGCTCATCACCAAAAGCGCTGCGGCGCCGTCGGAGATCTGCGACGAGTTGCCGGCGTGGATCAATCCGTCCGCACGGAAGGCCGGCTTGAGCCCCGCCAGCTTCTCCGCGGTGGTGCCGCGGCGGATGCCTTCGTCGGCGTCCACCACGCCGGCGTCGGTCGCCACCGGGACGATCTGATCGCGGAACGCACCGATGTCCTGCGCGGCGGCGGCCAACTCGTGGGAGCGCGCCGAATACTCATCGACCTGAGTGCGGTCGAAACCCCATTTCTCGCAGATCATCTCGGCGCCGATGCCCTGGTTGAACACGAAACCGTCATAGCGGGCCAGCGCTTTCGGACCGAAGGGCTCGCCGGTCGCGCGGGCGGCGCCGAGTGGGACCCGGCTCATCACCTCCACGCCGCCGGCGACCACGATGTCTTGCTGGCCCGACATCACGGCCTGCACCGCGAAGTCCAGCGCCTGCTGGCTGGAGCCGCAGGCCCGATTGACGGTGGTTGCCGGGACGTGCTCTGGCCAGCCCGCGGCCAGCACCGCGTACCGGCCGATGTTGGAGGACTGATCGCCCACCTGCGACACGCAGCCCCACACCACGTCATCGACGATGCCCGGGTCGGTTCCGGTGCGCTCCATGAGTTCGCCCAGCACGAGCGCGGACAGGTCCGCGGCATGGGTGCCGGCCAGCCCGCCGTTGCGCTTGCCGACGGGGGTACGCACCGCTCCGACAATCACCGTGGGTCGCATCTGACTACTCCGTTCTCGTTGTCTTCGGCGGCCACCCGCCGGTGAAGCGCGGCGCACGCTTCTCGGCGAACGCCGCATAGGCTTCCGCGGCATCGGTGCCCGCGAAGTTCACGATCTGGGCCCGCGCCTCATTGGCCAGGGACTCGGGCAAGGTGGCATCGGCCCCCTGATTGAGCAGCGCCTTGGTCTGCGCCAGCGCGCGCGGCGGGCCGGCGGCCAGTCGGTCGGCGAGGCCGTCCACGAATTCGTCGATCTCGCCGGCACCCACCACCCAGGTCACCAGGTTCAGCGCCTGCGCCTCGCCGGCGTCGATGGTCTCGGCCAGCAGGGCGAGCCGCTTGGCCTGCTGCAGCCCGACGAGTTTGGGCAGCAACCAGGATCCGGCCAGATCGATCGAGAGCCCCCGCTTCGAGAAGATCTGGCAGAACGTCGATTCCGGTGTCGCGACCACCAGATCGCAACCCAGCGCCAGATTCCAGCCGGCCCCCACGGCGACACCGGCCACCTTCGCGATGGTGGGGACGGTCAGCTCGTGCAGGGCCAGTGCGACATCGGAGAGGCGACGCAGCTTCTCCACCGGGTGGACCTCATCTCCGGCGCCGATATCGGCGCCCGAGCAGAACGCCCCGCCGGCGCCGGTGATCACCAGGGCCCGCAGGTCGGGGTCGTCGGCGGCGGCGCGCAGTGCGTCGCGCAGCGCACGCCACAACTCCGGGTTGATCGCGTTCTTGCGGGCGGGCCGGTTCAGGGTCAGCGTCCGCACGCCGTCGCGGTCGGCGCGCAGCAGTACTTCGTCGTAAGCCATCAACGCCCAGCCTGCCCGATGACCCCGTCGGCGCGCAGGGCGACGATCTCCTCGCCGGTCAGGCCCAGTTCGTCCAGCACCGTGTCGGTGTGTTCACCCAAGTCCGGTACCGCCCCCATCGGTGGGCGGTAGCCGGAGATGACCGGCGGCGGCAGCAGTGACGGGATGGGGCCGGCCGGGGTGTCGATGCTGTGCCAGCGGTCGCGGTCGCCCAGTTGCGGATGCGCCAGCACGTCGCTGGGCGTGTTGTAGCGGGCGTTGCCGATCCCGGCGGCGTCGGCGGCGTCCTGGATGTGGGCCAGGTCGTGGCGGGCGCACCACGCGGCGATCGCCTCGTCCAGTATCGCCCGGTTCGCGACCCGGTCGGCGTTGCCGGTGAAGCGCGGATCGTCGGCGAGATCGTTGCGGCCCAGCAGTTCTCGGGCCAGCCGCTGCCATTCCCGGTCGTTGGTGGTGCCCAGCACCACGGTGTGGCCGTCCGCGGTGGGATAGGCGCCGTAGGGCGCCACCGCCGGTGAGCTCATGCCCAGCGGCTGCTGGTCGATCCCGGAGTGCCGGGCATAGGTCAGGTGGTAGCCCATCATCTCGGCCATGGTGTCGAACAGGCTCACGCTGACCGATGGCGCCGGCCCGCTGCGATCTCGGCCGACCAGCAGCGCCATGATCGACAGCGCCGCGTAGAGGCCGGTGGTGACGTCGGCGACCGGCGGGCCCGGTTTGGCCGGGGCGCCCGGATTGCCGGTCACCGAGCACACGCCCGATTCGGCCTGCACCAGCAGGTCGTAGGCCCTTTTGTGCGACAGCGGTCCGCCGGTGCCGTAGCCGTCGATCTCCACGGCGATCACGTTCGGGTGCCGGTGCGCCATCTGCTCGGGGGAAAGGCCCAGACGTGCGGTGGCGCCCGGCGCGAGGTTGGACACCAGCACGTCGGCGCGGTCCAACAGGCGGTGCAGGACATCGCGTCCCGCTTCGCTTTTCAGGTCCAGGGTCACCGACTCCTTGCCCCGGTTGACCCAGACGAAGTGCGCGGCCTGGCCGTGCACCACGTCGTCGTAGTAGCGGGCGAAGTCACCGCCGTCGGGGTTTTCCACCTTGATGACCCGCGCGCCGAAGTCGGCCAGGGCGCGGGTGCACATCGGCGCCGACACCGCCTGTTCCAGCGCCACCACCGTGATGCCGGCCAGCGGTGCAGCCATCAGTAGCTCCTCGGCAGGCCGAGCACATGAGAGCCGAGGAAGTTCAGGATCATCTCCTGGCTGACCGGGGCGATCTTCATCAGGCGGGACTCCCGGAAGAACCGGGAGATGTTGTATTCCTCCGAGTAACCCATCCCGCCGTGGGTCTGCAGCGCCCGGTCGGCGGCCGCGAAACCGGCATCGGCACAGAGGTATTTGGCCATATTGGCCTCACGGCCGCAGGACTTGCCGTTGTCGTAGAGCCAGGTGGCCTTGCGCAGGATCAGCTCGGCGGCGTCCAGGCGGGCCAGCGAGTCGGCGAGCGGGAACTGGATGCCCTGATTCATCCCGATCGGCCGGTCGAACACCACCCGCTCATTGGCGTAGCGGACCGCACGGTCCAGCGCGACCCGGCCGATGCCCAGCGCCTCGGCGGCGATCAACATCCGCTCCGGGTTGAGCCCGTGCAGGATGTAGGAAAAGCCCTTGCCCTCTTCACCGATCCGGTGTTCCGCCGGGATGCGCAGGTCGTCGATGAACACCTCGTTGGACGACACCGCGTTGCGGCCCATCTTGGTGATCGGCCGGATGTCGACATGGTCGCGGTCGATGTCGGTGAGGAACAGGGTGAGACCGTCGGTGGGTTTGGCGCCGCGCTTTTCCACGTCCTCGCGGGACTCGGTGCGGGTCAGCAGCAGGATCTTTTCGGACTCCAGGGCTTTGGAGATCCAGACCTTACGCCCGTTGACCACGTAATCGCTGCCGTCGCGCTTGGCGAAGGTGGTGATACGGGAGGTGTCGAGGCCCGCGGTGGGTTCGGTGACCCCGAAGCACACGTGCAGATCGCCATGGACGATGCGGGGCAGCGTTTCGGCTTTCATCTCGTCCGAGCCGAAGACCACGACCGGCTGCATGCCGAAGATCGACATGTGGATCGAGCTGGCGGCGTTCATGCCACCGCCGGAACGCGCCACTTCCTCGGCCAAAATGGTGGCCTCGGTGATGCCCAGGCCGTGCCCGCCGTATTCCTCGGGGATGGTCATGCCCAGCCAGCCGCCGCCGGCGATGGCGTCGTAGAACTCCTGCGGGAACTCATGCGCCTGGTCTTTGGTCATCCAGTACTGGTCGTCGAACTTCGCCGCGAGTTCGGCGACCGACTGCCGGATCAGCTGCTGGTCCTCGGTCAGTTCGAAGCTCATTCCGCCGGACATGGTTTCCTCCAGCCCATCAGCACGTGCACGTTGTTAGCCAAAAACGAGAATAACATTCTCGCTTACTGGGTTCCTTCGGCGTACCAGGTGCGGAACTCGGCATAGTTCGGCATCTCCTCGGAGTTGGCTTTGGGGTCGATGCAGACGTGGATCACCGCGGTTCCGCCGGCGGCGAAGGCCCGCTCGATGGCCGGGCCGATCTGCGCTTCGTCGTCGACGAACTCCCCGCGCGCACCCATGCCCTCGGCGATCTTGTCGAACCGGACGTCCTTGCCCCAGTGCACGCCGGGCTGCGGCGAGGGTTGCTCGAAGGTCCGCTTGTAGACGCCGACTTCCAGGCCCCATTGGTGGTCCACGCCCACGACGCAGACCAGCGGCAGGCCCAGCCGGGCCGCGGTCTCCAGCTCGGCGATATGGAACAGGAACGCCGAGTCGCTGGTCAGCAGCATCACCGGCCGCTTACCGCCCTCAGCGACCGAGGCGCCCACGGCATAGGGCAGCCCGGTGCCCAGGTGCCCGAAGTTCTGGTTCCACATCACGTCATGCGGTTTGGCCTGCGAATAGGTCCATTGGAAGATCACCGTGGCGCCGCCGTCGCGCACCATGATGCCGTCGGCCGGGAATGCCCGCGTGGCCTCGACCACGAAGCGCGCCGGATGTACCGGGGAACGACCAGCCGGTGCGGTTTCGGCCAGTTCGGCGAGCTGGTCGGCGTCCTGCTTGATCCAGCGGTCCAGGTCCGCGGAAGGAACGCGGGGATTGCCTTTGAGTTCCTCGACCAACTGCGGAACGATGCCCCGCAGATCACCCACCAGGGCTACGTCCACCGGCCGGTTCACCCCGATCGCCAGCGGGTCCTGTTCGACGTAGATCCACTTGCGCTCGCCGTTCTTGCCGGCCCAGTGCCGGGTGGTGCCGTAGTGCACCGGCTCGCCCAGCTCGGTGCCCAGCGCCACGCAGACGTCCGAGCCGGCGACGGCCTCAACGGCCGCCGTGGAGAAGCCGTAGGGGAAGGTGCGGTCCTCCAGGCCCGGGATGAACGCGGTACCACCGGAGGTCTGGATCACCGGGCAGGCCATCAGCTCGGCCAGCTCGGCGACCGCGGCCGCACTGCGCGAGGTGTATACCCCGTGGCCCACCAGCAGGATGGGGCTGGACGCCTTGCGGATGATCTCGGCGGCCTGCGCCACCTCGGGTGCGCCGGCCCGCTGATTCACCAGCCGGTAGCGGTGCGGCTCGGGCGGGTCGGCGACGTCGAGCTCTTCGAGGATGACGTGCGACGGGTATTCGATGTAGGCCGGACCGGGAGTGCCCGACATGGCGCGGCGGATCGCCTCGTGCACGATCTCGTCGGTCTGGTCGGCGTATTCGATCGACGCGCTGTACTTCACTGACGGCGTGAAAAGTTCTTCCTGGCGCACGAATTGGATCCGCCCGCGCCGCACCCGGCGCTCGGTGATGCGGGCACGCTGGCCGCCGAGGAACACCACCGGGGAGTTCTCCACTCGCGCACACATCATGGCGCCGGCGATGTTGGCCACCCCGGGCCCCAGGGTGCCGATGCACAGGCCCGGCCGGCCGGTCATCCGCGAGGCGGCCTCGGCCATGAATCCGGCGCTCTCCTCGTGGTGCGGCGCCACCACCGACCAACCGCGCTTTTCGGCCTCGACGAACATGTGCACGAAGTTGGGGTCGGGGATGCCGAACAGCGTGTTGACGCCTTCGGCCTCGAACAGTTCCAGGATCCGGCGATAGACGGGCACACCCACAGTCGAAACTCCTTGCTTGACTTGTTAATACCGTTGAGCGAGATGACGACGGTGCGCTGCCGGGGATCCGAACAGCGACCGGTTGAACGTGGCGCGCTTGAGATAGACGTGGATGCCGCTCTCCCACGTGTAGCCGATGCCGCCGTGCAATTGCAGTGCTTTGCCGACCACGTCGACGGCGGCCGCGCAGGTGTAGGACTTCGCCATGGCGGCAGCGGCATCCACGTCTGCGCCGTCGGACCCGCCCGTCGCCACGGCGTGAACCGCGTCGCGCACCAGGTTGCGGGCCACCGTGACTTTCACCAGCATGTCTGCGCAGGCGTGTTTGACCGCCTGGAAGGAGCCGATGGGCCGGCCGAACTGTTCCCGGGTCTGCGCATACGACACCGTTGCGGCGAGCATGGCCTCGGCCAGACCGAGGCTGTCGCATGCCACCGCGACCGCCGCCCGTTGCGCGAGGGCCGCCGGGTTGCCGGCGAACCGCAGCACCGCCGCGTCGGCCACTTCGATTCCGTCGGCGGCGACGGTTCCGACGCGGCGGGTTTCGTCGAGCACCGGTTGTTCGGTGACGCTCAGCCCTTCCACGGCGACCACGACATCAGCCCCGGACGCATCGCAGGCCGCTACCAGCAGTCGGTCGGCGCCGTCGGCGTCCGGCACGAAGTCGGCACGGCCGGTCAACCGCCGGTCGGCGTCGAGGGTGAACGATCCCCCGATCACCGCGGCAAGCCGGGTCCGTCCGGCGGCGACGTCGGCCAGCAGGGCATCACGGACCTCGCTGCCCTGCAGGCTGTTCAGCATGCCCACCGACAGCACCGCAGAACCCAGATAGTGCGATGCCGCAGCAGCGCGGCCCAATTCCTGGCAGATCACCGCGGCTTCGGCGAAGCTCGCCCCCGCACCGCCGAGGGCTTCGGGAACCTCCAAACCCACCCAGCCGGCGTCGACGACGGTGGACCAGCCGACCACGCGGTCACGGCCCAGCAGGTCGGCGGCGACCGCACGCAGCTCGTGGTGCAGTTCGGCGAAATCGGTTGTGGTCACGGCATGCTCGGCTCTCTGGGCAGGCCGAGACCTCGTTCGCCGATGATGGTGCGCTGGATCTCGCTGGAGCCGCCGGGAATGGTCCACTCCCAGGAGCCGATGAAGTCCAGCACCCACGTTCCCGATTCCCATCCGCTGGACAGCGGCTTGTCCAGCACGGTGTGGGCTTGCAGCCCACCGATCTCGGCGCCGAAATCGGTGAGCCGCTGCAGCACCTCGCTGTAGAACAGCTTCACGATCGAGGCATCGGCCGGCCCGGCGGTGCCGGCTTCGACGTCGTGCACCAGTTGGCGGCACATACCGCGCAGTCCGGTGATCTCGGTCTCCAGCTGCGCCAGCCGGTCGGCCACCACCGGGTCATCGGCGGGGGCGGCTTGCACCAGCCACCGAAATCCCGCGCAGCCCAGTCGCTCGGCGAGCTCGAGCATGGTCATGCCGCGCTCGGCGCCCAGGGTCGCCTGCGCCACCTGCCAGCCGGCGTTCTCCGCCCCGATCAGGTTGGCCGCCGGAATGACCACGTCGTCGAGGAAGATCTCGCAGAAATGCTGGTCACCGACGGCGTTGCGGATCGGCCGCACCTGCACGCCGGGGGTCGCCATGTCCAGCAGGAAATACGAGATGCCTTTGCGTTTGGGGGCGTGCGGGTCGGTACGGGCCAGCAGTAGACACCACTGGGCGTGGCTGGCGCCGCTGGCCCACAGCTTCTGGCCATTCACCACATAGCCCTCGCCCACCCGGCGCGCGGTGGTACGCAGCGATGCCAGATCCGAGCCGGCCCCCGGTTCGGAGAAGCCCTGCACCCAGATCTCGCCGTCGAGGATCGCCGGCAGATGCCGGCTGCGCTGCTCCGGTGTTCCGGCGGCCAGCAGGGTGGCGGCCGCGTGGTGGATGCCGACGAAGGCCAGCACCAGCCGGGGCGCGTCGTGGGCGGCGAGTTCCTGATACAGCACGGCCTGCTCGGCCACCGACATGCCACCGCCCCACTCGCGGGGCCAGTGCGGGACCGCGAACCCGGCGCTGTGCAGGGTGGCGAACCAGCTGCGCTGGAAGTCGACGAACTCCTGTTCGCTCACCCCGGTCTGGGCTTGGCGCCAGTCCGCGGGAATGTTGTCGCGGCACCACTGGCGAACGTGCGCGCGGAAATCGGCGGTTTCCTGCGGTGCTGTCATCGCCGGTTCGCCCGCTCTGCGAAGGCGAGCAAGCGCTGCCGGTGTTCCTCGGACTTCATGGTCGCGACCTCGGCGGCGAACCCGGCCTGCAGCGGCCCGGCCAGCACCTGCGACAGATACATGTTGACCACTCGCTTGGTGCCCTGCAGCGCCTCAGGAGGTTGGGCCGCCAGGCGGTCGGCCAGCTGATGTGCTTGCGGCAGCAGCTCTTCGGGTGCCACGGTGCGGCTGGCCAGTCCGAGCTCGACGGCGGTGGCGGCGTCGATGCGGTCGCCGGTGTAGAGGTACTCGCGGGATCGCAGGATCGGGGTGATCAGCGGCCACAGGGCGGCTCCCCCGTCACCGGCGACCAACCCGACCGCCACGTGCGGATCAGCGAGATAGGCCTTCTGCGAGATCAACACGATGTCGCAGAGCACCGCCACGCTGCAGCCCAGTCCAACGGCGGGGCCGTTGACGGCCGCGATGATCGGCAGCGGGAACCGCAGCATCTCTTCGACGATCTGCGCCCCTTCGCGGATGCTCTCGTCGCGGGCGGTTTCGTCGTCGAGGAAGGTGGTGATCCAGTTGAGATCGCCGCCGGCGGAGAACGCCCGCCCGGCGCCGGTCAGCACCACGACCCGGACCGCCTTGTCGGCGGCCAGTTGACGCCATACGTTGGCCAGGCCCCAGTGCAGGTTGGCGTTGATGCTGTTCAGCTCGTCGGGCCGGTTGATCGTGACGTTGCGGACCGGTCCGTCGCCGGTCACTGTGATCTCTTCAGGCAGGTCGTATTTCACGCGTAGAGTCCCGTCAGTCCGGTCTGTTGAGCGCGGCGGGCCAGCAGGTCGCGGGTGGCTGACAGCCCCCACGGCAGGCGGCGCAGTGGCTGGCTGTAGCGCGACAGCCACGACAGTGCGGTCTCGTCGCAGAACCCGACGGCGCCGTGCAGTTGGTGGCAGACGCGGAACACCACTTCGGCGGCTTCCAGCGCCGCCGATCGCAGCGCCAGCGCGTCGTCGGTGGCTTCGGGACGCCCGGTCGCAATGCTCCACAGCGCGTATTTGGCCAGCATGTCCAGCCCGGCGCGCTCCACCTCGGCATCGGTGAGCTGAAACTGCACGCCCTGAAACGTCGACAGCGCCTGGCCGAACTGTTCACGCAGCCGCACGTGGGCGATCGTCAGATCCATTGCCCGGTCCAGCATTCCCAACAGCGTCCAGCAGGGCAGTGCCAGCGCTAGGGCGAGGTCGGCCGCACCGAGGGTGTCGACCTCGGCCAGGACCAGTTCGGCCACCAGGGCCGGGCGGGCCTCCGACTGCCCCACCACGGTGCTGCGCAGGCCGGCCAGCGTGACCGTGGCCCAGCGCTTCGACAGTCCGGCCACCCCGCCGGCGGGGGCATGCTCGGCGACCACGATCAGCCCGTCGACGTCGAGATCGGCGGGCGCGGAAAGGCATTCGGCCACCGGGTATGGCAGCGCCCAGTACCCGGCGGCCCGGCACAGCGCGGCGGCGGCTTCGAGTTCGTCGGCGTCGTCGCGGGGCTTGAGCTCGTAGGCGCCCAGCCCGCGCAGGATCGGCGCGACCAGTTGCTCGCGCAAGGCGGGGTCGGCGTCAGCGCGCAGCACCAGGTCGTCGCCGCCTGCCGCTTCGAAGGCCCGGCGTGCCGCCTGGCCGAATTCCTGTGCGTCCGAGCCGAGTTCGAGATTCATCGCCCCGCCGCAAGCAACGCGCGGGACAGCAGGATGCGCTGCATCTCGATGCTGCCCGAGGACACGGTGGCCGCCTGCGAGTAGCGCCAGTGGTCTTCGACCTCTTGGCGGTACCACTGTGCCGGCGGGCTGTCGGGAGCCTCGGCGGCGATCTCCATCAGCACCTCGGCGCTTTCCTGGTCCAGCCGGGTGACCGCGATCCGGTAGGCGGCCGCGTCACCGGGCGCTATGCGGCCGCTGGCCTGCAGCGATACCACCCGGTAGGCCATCAGCCGGGCCCGCCGGCAGTGCGTGAGCATGCGCACCCACCGCGCGATCAGCTCGCCGGGCAGGGCGTCCCATCGCGGCCCGAGGACATGCGGCGCCGCGGCGAGCAGCCGTTCGCAGCGCGCGTAGCGGGCGATTCCGACGCGCTCGAAGGCCATCACGTCGGCCACGATCGACCATCCCGCGTCGAGTTCACCGAGTACGTCGGCATCGGTGACGCGCAGGTCGTCGAAGAACACTTCGTTGAGATGGTGCGGACCCATCATGGTGCCCAGCGCCCGTACGGTGATGGCGGGGTTGTCCATCGGGACCAGGAATACCGTCAGGCCCTGCTGCTTCTTGGTGACCGATCCTTCGCCGATCCGGGTGGTGCGCACCAGCAGGAAGCACCACTGCGCCATGGTGGCGTACGAGGTCCAGATCTTCTGACCGTTGATCAGCCAGCCGTCGCCGTCGCGGCGAGCATGGGTGCGTAGCGAGGCCAAATCCGAGCCGGCTTCGGGTTCGGAGAAGCCCTGGCACCAGATCACCTCGCCGGCCGCGATCGGCGGCAGGTGGCGGCGCTGCTGCTCGGGCGTGCCGTGCCGCATGATGATCGGCCCGACCCAGTTCACGCCCATGTACTGGGCACCGCGCGGCTCATGGTGCGCCCACATCTCCTCGCGCACCACGGTCTGTTCCCACACCGAGGCGCCCGCCCCGCCGAATTCTTCCGGCCAGGACAGACACAGCAGATCCTGCTCCGCCATCACCCGGCAGAATCGTTGTGCCGCAGCAAGATCTGCGGGGTCGTCGGTGAACGCACCCGGGAAGCGTTCGGGCAGTTCACGTCCGATCAGGTCGCGCAGCTGGAGCCGTAGTTCACCGGCCCGCGTCCCCATGTCGAAGTCGAGTGTCACGAGGCGCCCTGCTCGAGTCCGAGTTCGGCGAAGACCGCCGCGGTGTGCGCGCCGAGTTCCGGGGCCGCGCCGGCGACCCGGCCGGGGGTCCGCGACAGCCAGGTGGGCACCCCGGGGAAGCGAACCGGGCCGTTGGGGGTGTCCACGGTCTCGAACAGACCGACCGCGTTGAGGTGCGCATCGTCGAACAGTGCCCCGGGCGAGTTCAGCGGGGCCGCTGGGATTTCCAGTTCCTCGAACAGCGCCAGCCATTGGGCGGTGGTGCGCTCTTTCATGGTCTGCGCCACCAGCCCATAGATGGTGTCGATCTGTCGGGCCCGCTGCGCCAGCGTGGCGTACTGCTCGGAGGACCACGGCGGTTGCACCGCACCGATGAAGGCGTTCCAGTGCTTGTCGTTGTAGATCAGCGCGGCGATCTGGCCGTCGCTGGTGGCATAGGG
The DNA here is from genome assembly GCF_000455125.1 of Mycobacterium sp. UM_WGJ. Lineage (GTDB taxonomy): Bacteria > Actinomycetota > Actinomycetes > Mycobacteriales > Mycobacteriaceae > Mycobacterium. Next base: position 128,286 of record NZ_AUWR01000011.1, on the reverse strand, counting down.
CCGCCGGTTGGGTGCCACCGTGCGCGGGTAGACGGCCGGACCCAGCGGCGGGTCGAACATCGCACCGTTGGCGTGTTCGACGAGCATGAACGAGGCCATGGTCTCGAACATGGCGACTTCGACTTCCTGGCCTTGTCCGGTCCGTTCCCGGTGGAACAGCGCCATCATCGTGGCGTAGAGGGCGGTCAGTCCGGCGATCTTGTCGGCCATGATGGTGCCGACGTAGTCGGCTCGCCCGGTGAGCTGTTCTTGTACCGCGGGCAGTCCACATTCGGCCTGAATGGTGTCGTCGTAGGCCGGGCGGTCGGCGGCCGGGCCGCGGCGGCCGTAGCCATAGCAGTTGGTGTAGACGATCCCCGGGTTGAGCGCGGCCACCTCGGCGTAGCCCAGGCCCAGCTTGGCCATCGCCTTGGCCCGCATGGAGTGAATGAACACGTCGGCCCGGCCGATCAGTGCGGTGATCGCGGTCTGCCCGGCCGCGCTGCGCAGATCCAGTACGACGCTGCGCTTGCCCCGGTTGACGTTGACGAACACTCCGCTCATGTCGGGTGCGGGACCGGCCGAGATATAGCGGGTGGCGTCGCCTTCCGGGGGCTCGACCTTGATGACGTCGGCACCCATGTCGGCCATGATCTGGGTGCAGTACGGGCCCATCACCATGGTCGTCAGATCGACCACGCGCACGCCGCTCAGCGGCCCGTGCGCCGGAGCGTACCCACCGGCGCCGTGGGCGCCCGCCCTCATTTGTTCGGACAAAATACTCCGTTCTGCGTAATGCAGAACACTATTCCGCAGCGGTTATTCGTGCGTCAAGGCCGGGTGGTCGTGCTTTTGCGGCCTATTGTCTGGACTAACCGGGCTTGATAACGTCCGGAGTCATGACTGCCTCCCTGCCGCTCCCTCGCGAGGTGGCCGGTACCCCCTCCGCCGCGCCCGGCTGGCGGCTGGAACGGATCACCGAACCGAGCCGGTTGTTCGGCGCCAACGGGCTGCGAACCGGACCGGACGAGCGGGTCTACATCGCGCAGGTGACCGGCAGTCAGATCAGTGCACTGGACGTGGTCACCGGCGAGTTGGCGGTGGTGAGCGCGCGCGGCGGCGATGTCGTCGCCCCCGACGACGTAGCCTTCGATGCCGGCGGCACCTTGTACGCCACCGAGGTGATGGACGCCCGGGTCAGCGCGCTCGACGCCTCCGGGCGCAGCCGCGTGCTGCGCGATGACCTGCCCTGCGCCAACGGCATCACCGTGCACCAAGACCGGCTGTTCGTCGGCGAATGCCGCGAGGGCGGCCGCCTGATGGAACTCGACCGGGCCACCGGCGGCAGGCGCATCGTGACCGAGAACCTGCCGTCGCCCAACGCCATGGAGGTGGGGCCTGACGGCCTGCTGTACTTCCCGGTGATGACCGCCAACGAGATCTGGCGCATCGATCCGTTCGCCGCCGACGCCGCCCCGCAACGGGTCGCGGGCGATCTGGGCGTACCGGACTCAGTGAAATTCGACGCCGACGGCTTCATCGTGTCCACCCAAGCCGCCAGCGGGCAGGTGCTGCGCATCGATCCGCGCACCGGCACGACCGCCGTGCTGGCGCAGCTGCATCCCGGACTGGACAACTGCACCTTCGTTGACCGGCGGTTGTTCGTCTCGAACTTCACCGGCGAGATCACTGAGATCGGCGCCACCGGCGAGATATCGACGGTGCTGCCCGGCGGCCTGAACTGGCCGCTGGATCTCACCGTGGACGGTACCGGCAGGCTCTACGTCGCCGACGGCACCTACTTCTACGCGATCGGTGCGAGCGGTCGCCTGGAAACCCTCGGAATGCTCTTCAGCCCCGGCTATCCCGGGTTCGTGCGGGGCGTGGCAGCCGTCGGCCCCGGCGAATTCGTCGTCACCACCTCCGGCGGGCAGGTCGCACGCTACCTGCCGGCGCGCTCGTCCAGCGAGGTGCTCGCCGACGGTTTCGACCAGCTCTATGGAGTGGCGGTGGGCCCCGCTGGTATCGCGGTCACCGAGTTCGGCACCGGCCGGGTGTTGGGGGTGCGCGCCGGTGCGGTGGACGTGCTGGCTCGCGACCTGGCCGGCCCGGTCGGGATCGAGATCGCCGGCGACGGGACCTACCTGGTGGCCGAGTCCGGCGCTGGCCGGGTACTGCGCATCAGCGGCTCAGATGTCCAACCGGTGGTCGACGGACTTGTTCGGCCGCAAGGGATTGCGCTGGCGCACCGCACGCTCTATGTCGTGGACGCCGGCACCCGGCAGGTGCTCGCCGTCGACCTCGACACCGGGGCACGGCAGCTGATCGCCGAGGGGTTACCGATCGGGCCCGCACCGGGCGTGACACCCAAACCGCTCAACGGAATGCCGCCGTTCTCCGGCCCCCAAGGCCCGTTCGCCGGCATCGCGCGCGGCCGCGACGGCACCCTGTTCGTCTCGGCCGACGGCGACGGCAGCGTGCTGGCACTGCACCCGGTCGTCCCGTGACCGACCACCGCTACCTGAAGGTCGCGCGGACGCTGCGCAAGGAGATCGCCGACGGCGTCTATCCGATCGGATCGCAGCTGCCCACCGAACATGAACTCTGCGAACGGTTCACCGTCAGCCGCTACACGGTCCGTGAGGCGTTGCGACGACTGCGGGAAGACAACCTCGTCGTCTCCCGTCCCCGCGCGGGCACCGTGGTGATCCCCCGCGCCGCGACCAACTGCTACGCCCAAGACGTGGTGTCGATCGATGACCTGGTGGCGTTCGCGGCCGGGGCACGGTTCGAGATCGACTCCAACGCCATGGTCACCCTCGACGAGGATGTCGCTGCCCGCACCGGCCTGCCGGTGGGCACCGAATGGCTGGCCGTGCGCGGCAACCGGCGCAGCCAAGGACAGTCCGCGCCGATCTGTCGAACCGAGTACTACATCAACCGGGCGTTCGCCGGAGTCGGCCGGCTGCTGCAGCGCCACTCCGGCCCGATCTTCCCGCTGATCGAGGATGTGTTCGGGGTCAGCGTCGTCGAAGTCCGCCAGCACATCCGGGCGGTGATCATCACGCCCGAACTCAGCACTGCGCTGGCCGTCGAACCCGGGACCGCCGGGCTGCAGATGCAGCGCAACTACACCACCTCCGAGGGTGAGGTCGCCCAGGTGACGGTGAACACCCACGCCGGCGAAGACTATCGCTACTCGATGACGCTGCACCGGGTGCCCGGACCGAGCAGCCCGTGACACCCCGCCGCACCGCCCAACAGGCCGCCGACGCTTACGCTGCGGGCCTGTGGGTCTCGACTACCTTGGCCGACACTCTGCGCGAGGCGGCCGAGCAGACTCCGGACCGGGTTCTGGTGATCGACGGCGACACCCGGTTGACCTGCCGGGAGCTGCACACCCAGGCGACGATGCTGGCCGGGGCGATGCTGGAACGGATCCGTCCCGGCAGTGTGGTGTCCTTCATGTTGCCGAACTGGCATGAGGCTGCCGCGGTGTATCTGGCGGCGACGCTGGCCGGGATGGTGGTCAACCCGATCCTGCCGTCGCTGCGCGACGCGGAATTGTCCTTTATCCTCACCGACTCGAGCACCCGAATGCTGTTCGCGCCCCAGCGGTTCCGCGGCCACGACTACGCAAAGATGCTGACCCGGGTGACTGCGTCGCTGCCCGAGGCACCCGAAGTGGTGGTGGTGCGAGGGTCCTCGACTGTTCACACCGACTACCGGGACCTGCTGCACGGCGTCCGGCAACCGGTGGCGCTGCCGGCGGTGGATGCCGATGCAGTCCGGTTGCTGCTGTACACCTCCGGTACCACCGGACATCCCAAAGGCGTTCTGCACAGTCATAATTCGATCAACGCCCTGATCCGCCAGGTGGGCCGGCACTGGCTGGTCGAACCCGGTGACCGGTTTCTGGTCCCGTCCCCCATCGCCCACATCGGCGGATCGATCTACACGTTCGAGGCCCCGTTGTTGCTGGGCACCACCGCCGTGCTGATGGACACCTGGGACCCCGATGCCGCGATAGCGCTCATGCTCGCCGAGCACTGCACCCACGTGGCAGGCGCGACACCGTTTCTGGCCCAATTGCTGGCCGCCGCGCGCGCTGCCGGCACGTTTCTGCCGCATCTCAAGCTCTTCGTCTGCGGCGGCGCGTCGGTCCCGGCATCGCTGATCCGCGACGCGGCCGGCTACTTTCGCACCGCCGTCGTCACCCGGGTGTACGGGTCCAGCGAAGTTCCGGTCAGCACGGTCGGATCGCTGGGTCCAGGCGACCTCGCCCACGCCGCAGAGACCGACGGCCGGGCCGGGATCGCCGACATCAAACTGGCCCCGCACCCCGGCGCTCCGCCGGGCGAAGGCGAGATCTACGTCCGCGGCCCGCAGATGCTGCTGGGCTACCAGCGCCCCGACGACGAAAACGGCTGCTTCGATGACCAGGGCTACTTCGCTACCGGCGATCTCGGCCGGTGGGTCGACGGGGACTGTCTGCTGGTCACCGGGCGACTCAAGGACGTGATCATCCGCAACGGCGAGAACATCTCCGCGCGCGAGGTGGAGGACATCCTGATCGGTCATCCGCAGATCGCGGAGGTCGCCGTGGTCGGTATCCCCGATGACCGCACCGGCGAGCGTGCCTGCGCGGTGATCGTGCCGGCCGGCCAGACCGCTCCGGGTGTCGCCGAGCTGCGCGCCCTGCTGGCCGAGCATGGCGTCGCGTTGTTCAAAACCCCTGAACAGGTGATGATCTGGGATGCATTGCCCCGCAACGACGCCGGCAAAGTGGTCAAGCAGCAGATCCGGGCGCAGCTGTCCCGCACAGAAGTTAGGTGAGTAGATCATGCAGGTAGCGATCGTGACCGGGGCCAGCAGCGGAATCGGGTTGGGCTGCGCGACAAAGCTTGCCGAGACCGGGATGGCGGTGCTGGCAACCGGACGTGATGAGGGCCGCCTGGCCGGCTTGGCGGAGACACTGCGGGCCGCAGGTACAGATCCCGACCGGATCGCCACGCTGGCCGTCGATCTGACCGCCGACACGGCGCCACAGCAGATCGTCGACGCCACCCTGGCCCGGTGGGGGCGAGTGGACTACCTGATCAACAACGCCGGCATCGGCAGCCCCAAACCGCTGCATGAGACCGACGACCAGACCCTGGACCAGTTCCTCGATCTCATGCTGCGGGCGCCGTTCCGGCTTACCCGTGACGTGCTGCCGCACCTGCAGCCGGGATCGGCGATCATCAACATCACCTCCACCTTCGCCGTGGTGGGCGGACTGCGCGGCGGGGCGTACTCGGCCGCCAAGGGCGGCCTGACCGCGCTGACCACCCACATCGCCTGCCAGTACGGCGCCCAGGGCATTCGCTGCAACGCGGTGGCACCCGGCGTCACTGTCACCCCGATGGTCGAACAACGCCTGACCGACAACCGGTTCCGCAAGCTCAACACCGAGATGACGCCGGCTCCGCGGCTGGGCCGGGTGGACGACATCGCGGGCACCGTAGCGTTCTTGTGCTCGGAAGCCGGCTCTTTCATCAACGGCCAGACCATCGTCGTCGACGGAGGTTGGAGCTCGACCAAGTATCTGTCCGACTTCGGCCTCGACTCCGACTGGGTGACACCGTGAACCTGTTCACGGTGCTGGACCAGGCGGCGACCCGGTTCGGCGATCGGGGCGCGGTGTATCACGGCGAGCGCCGCCTGCACACCTGGGGCGAGCTGGCCGATCGCGCGCGACGGCTGGCCACGTCGCTGGTGCGGGTGGCGGGGGCCGGCGCCCGGATCGCGATCGCCAGCGAGAATCGGCCGGAGATCATCGAGCTGATGTTCGCCACTTGGGCGGCCGACTGTGTTGTGGTGCCGCTCAATTACAAACTGCACCCACGGGAGATGGCGCAGATCATCGGCGACGCCGGCGCGGCGCTGGTCTTCGCGTCCCCGAAACTGGCGCCAGGGCTGGCCGACCTCGTTGCTGCACCCGTCGAGACCCTCGGCGACAGCACCTACCTGGACCGGGTTTGCTGCCCTGCGGTCGATGCGGTCGACCCGGATCCGTCCCGGCTGGCGTGGCTGTTCTACACCAGCGGCACCACCGGGCGCTCCAAGGGCGCCATGCTCACCCACCGCAACCTGATGGCGATGACGCTGGCGCATCTGTCCGACCTGGATGACCCCGACGCCGACTGCAGCCTGATCCACGGCGCGCCGATGTCGCACGGATCGGGTCTCTATATCGCGCCGTATGTGCTGCGCGGAGCGCGCCAGGTGGTGCCGGCATCGGGTTCGTTCGACGCCGCGGAGTTCCTCGCCCTGTGCGATCACCATCCGGGCGCCACCGCCTTTTTGGCGCCGACGATGGTAGGCCGACTGGTGGCCACCGGACGCGGGCGGCCGTCCAACCTGCGCAGCATCGTCTACGGCGGCGGTCCGATGTATCTCGGGGATCTGAAGCGGGCGATGTCCGCGTTCGGGCCGGTGTTCGCCCAGCTCTACGGCCAGGGCGAAGCGCCCATGACGATCACCGGCCTGGGGCGCGTTGATCACCGGGGCGACGACGCGGTCCTGGGTTCAGTCGGCTGGCCGCGCTCCGGGGTCGAGGTCGCGGTGCTGCGCGACGACGGCACCCGCGCATCCATCGGCGAAGTCGGCGAGATCGTCTGCCGCGGCGATGTCGTCATGGCCGGCTACTGGAACAACCCCGACGCCACCGCCGAGGCCATCCGGGACGGCTGGCTGTTCACCGGCGACAAGGGTTCGTTCGATGCCCGCGGCTGTCTCACCCTGCGCGACCGCTCGAAGGATGTGGTGATCAGCGGTGGCAGCAACATCTACCCGCGTGAAGTCGAAGAGGCGCTGCTGAGTCATCCCGGCGTCATCGAGGCGGGGGTGGTGGGTGCCCCCGACGCCGAGTGGGGCGAGATCGTGGTCGCCTTCATCGTGGGCGACGTCTCCGTTGCCGACTTGGACAGTCATCTGCTGGAACGCATCGCGCGCTTCAAGCGCCCCAAGCGCTACGAGTTCGTCGACGCGCTGCCCAAAAACAGCTACGGCAAGGTGCTCAAACGCCAGCTGCGTTCCCAGCTGGGGTGAGGCGGGCGACCACCGGGCCGCCGGTGTCGCGCCGGTGCACCACCGCCAGTCCGCCGCGCCCTGCGGCGGTCGTGATACCTCGGGAGTGGTGGCGCTCCCCCTTGGCCGCGGTCGGAAGAAGGTCGTAGTGGCGCAAGAGCGTCCGTAGCGTCACCAGCATCTCCATGTTGGCGAACGCGGCACCCACGCAACGGTTCACCCCACCGCCGTAGGGGACCCACAGTGCGGTGTCGGGAGGATTGCCGACGAACCGATCCGGGTCGAAGGTCTCAGGGTCGGCGAAGTTGTCCTCGGCGAAGTGCAGCAACCGGAAAGCCACCACCACCGCGTGGTTCTCCGGAATGACCCACGGGCCCAATTTGATCCGCGTACGAGTGATGCGACCGGTCCCCTCGACAACAGAGCGGGTCCGCTGCACTTCCCAGACCACCGCCTGCAGCAGGTCCGCTCCGCCGGAATCGACTTCGGCGACCAATCGATTCAAGAAGTCCGGGTGACGGCGGAGCCGTTCCACCGCCCATGCCAGGGTGGTCGCCGTCGTCTCGTGACCGGCGGCCAGCAACGTCAGCAGCTCATCGGCGATATGCACGTCACTGATCGGCTGCCCGTCGTCATAGCGGGCCGTCAACAGCAAAGCCAGGACGTCGGTTCGTTCGGCGAAGTCGGGCGCGTTGCGCGCGGTGTCGATCAATTTCGCGATCAACGCGTCGTAGCGTCGCCGATAGTCGTGGTAGCGCCCGCCCGGGCTCAGTCGGCCGAAGTCGCGTCGCGCTCGCGGTGGCAGCACCGCCAACCGCGACCCCAACGCCACCAAAGTCGGCAGCACCTCGCGCAATTCGTCGAACTCGGCTCCTTGAGCACCGAACACGGCACGCAGGATCACGTTGAGCGTGATCCGCATCATCGACGGTTGGGTGGCGAACTCGCGGTCTTGCGGCCACGTCGCGATCTCGCGCAGCGCCTCCTCTTCGACGATGGATTCGTATCCGGTCACCCGTTTGCCGTGGAACGGCGGCACCAGCAGTTTTCGGCGCCGAAGATGCGGGGTGCCGTTCAGACTGAAGGTCGAGCCCGGCCCCAGGACCGCCCCCAGATTGCCGGGTCGAGCCACCAGGTCGCTGTGGGTGGTGAAGAGGCTTTTGACCAACACCGGATCGCTGAGCACCACCGCATGTCCGACGATCGGCAGCCGCAGCGAAAAGGCGCCACCGTAGCGTTTTCCCAATGCCCGCATCGCAGTCTTGCGAGCGGTCATAAACAGCAGGGCCGCCAGCGGCTTTGGGATCGGCGCTACCGGCGGCAGCCGCACCGGCTCGGTCGTCTTCTCGGCCACTCCAACACCTTCCACACCGATCGGTACTTGTGGGTACCACGGTGCCATGAGGTGTCGCTCGCCTCAATCGTTAGATTCCCCGAGAACCGAATCACGGGGCTGGATCCGCCGAGTGGCTATTTGACCTGAGACTTCATCTCGTCGAGGTTGACCAGAATCGGCCACCCGCATACCGACAGCGCGTTGCCGTGACCGGTTTCGTGGATGTCGAACGCGGACTGGATCGCCGAGTGGAAGCCCTGCACGTCGAGGGTCTGGTTGACCGCACGTTTGGCCTGGCGCAGCGCGAAAGACGGCATGGTGGCGATGTGCTCGGCGAGTTGGCGGGTCTCGGCGTCCAGCTGATCACGCGGAACCACCCGGTTGACCATGCCGGTCTGTTCGGCTTCCTGCGCGGTCATCGCCCGACCGGTGAACAGCATCTCCTTGGCCTTGCGTGGACCCAATTCCCAGGTGTGCCCGTGATATTCGACGCCGCCGATGCCCATCAGCACCACCGGGTCGGAGAATTGCGCGTCGTCGGCGGCGATGATCAGATCGCACGGCCAGCACAGCATCAGCCCGCCGGAGATGCAGCGGCCCTGCACTGCGGCGATCGACGGCTTGGGCACATTGCGCCACCGCAGCGTGTACTCCAGGTAGCGCTTGCACTCGTGTTTGTAGATGAACTCCAAGGTGATCTTGTCCGGCACCGGACCGCCGCCCTTGATGTCGTGGCCGGCCGAGAAGTGTTTGCCGTTGGCCCGCAACACAATGACGGCGACGTCATCATCGTCGGCCGCGCGCGTCCAGGCCGCGTCGAGCTCGTCGAGCAACTCGGTGTTCTGGGCGTTGGCGGCGTCGGGCCGGTTCAGGGTGATCGTCGCGACCCGATCGGCGACCTCGTAGTCGATGTACATGAGCGTCCTTCAGGTTGCGCCGACAACTGTTGAGAATGCTCTTCTCATGAGAGGAAAGTTACCATCTTCCCCACCGGGATGGCAGCGCCGCGACAGCCGACGCCGATCCGGGCCTGTTCTCCGGTAGGGTGCATTCGTGTTCTCCCAAAAAGGCAACCATCGGAGCCGCTGGTGAGTAACCCGGAAGAAGAGCCCGTCTGGAAGCAGCGGGCGGTCGAGCGGTCGATCAAGACCGCCCGGTTGCGGGCCGCCCAGCGCGTTCAGCGCTTCCTGGACGCAGCCCAAGCCATCATCATCGAAAAGGGCAGCACCGACTTCACCGTCCAAGAGGTCGTCGAGCGCTCCCGGCAGTCGCTGCGCAGTTTCTATCTGCAATTCAACGGCAAGCACGAGCTGCTGCTGGCACTTTTCGAAGACGCCCTGGTGCGCACGTCCGACCAGATCCGGGCCGCCACCGAGGGCCAGAGCAAGCCGCTGGAGCAGCTGAAAGTGGCGATCGAGCTGCTCTTTGAGCTGTCTCGACCGGACCCCTCGGCCAAGCGACCGCTGTTCACCGACTTCGCGCCGCGGCTGCTGGTCTCCCACCCCACCGAAGTGCGGGTGGCCTTCACGCCGCTGTTGTCACTGCTCACCGAGCTGATGGAGGCGGCCGACGCCGCCGGCGAACTGCGCGCGGGTGTCAATGCCCGGCGGATGGCCGCGATGATCATGCAGACCGTCATGTTCGTGGCGCAGTCCAGTGCCGAATCCGAGGACCCGGCGGCTCACCCGATCACCGCCGATGAGGTCTGGGACTTCTGCGCCCACGGCCTCGCCAAGTAGGCCCCCGCCATTTCTGCCGCGAGCGCCATTTCTGCCGCGAGCGTGCGTGTTTGCACGCGACACGCCGCAAAAAACTGACATTCTGCGCACCCTCGCGCAACCGGTACCGCCGCCGCACCCTCCGGATGGCCCGTTCAGGCTTCCCTAGCAGTACGTGCGTATGCTCTAATCGAGAATGTGATTTCCACTTTGTGCGTGTCCGCCTGGAAGACCGCCGCGGATGCGTAAGGCCCTCGCTCCCGACGTCACGAACTGGCCCGACGAGAACGTGGCCCTGATCGGCAGCCAGTGCGCGGAGTGCCAAGCCACCGTCTGGCCCCGCCAGGATCACTGCCCGCGATGCAGCGGCCCCCAGATGCAGGACCTGTTGCTACCCCGCCAAGGCACCTTGGAGGCCTGGACCACTCAGGGCTTCGTCCCGAAGCTGCCCTACGCCGGCGGCGAGACCGCTGAAGGCTTCGCCCCGTACGGGGTCGGGTTGGTCCGGCTCGGTGATGTGGTCCAGGTCGAGGCCCGCCTGACCGAATCCGATCCCGCCAAGCTGAAATTCGGCATGAACGTCGAACTGACCATGGTGCCGTTCTATGTCGACGACGACGGGACCGAGATTCTCACCTGGGCATTCCAGCCCGTCTAAGGAGACCTGGAACATGACGGTAGCGAACAACGATGTGGCGATCATCGGGGTCGGGCTGCACCCCTTCGGCCGATTCGACAAGTCCGCGATGCAGATGGGCGCCGAGGCCATCCACCTGGCCCTGGCCGACGCCGGCGCGCAGTGGAAAGACATCCAGTTCGGCGTCGGCGGCAGCTATGAGATCTCCAATCCCGATGCGGTGACCCGGCTGGTCGGTCTGACCGGCATCCCGTTCACCAACGTGTTCAACGCCTGTGCCACTGCGGCCACCGCGACCCAGGTCTGCGCCGACAACATCCGGTCCGGCAAGTACGACATCGGCATCGCGATCGGCATGGACAAGCACCCCCGCGGGGCGTTCACCGACGACCCGGCCAAGCTGGCCCTGCCGGCCTGGTACGCCGAGAACGGACAGTTCGTCACCACCAAGTTCTTCGGCATGAAAGCCAACCGCTACCTGCACGACCACGGCATCTCGGCGCGCACGCTGGCCAAGGTCGCCGCCAAGAACTTCCGCAACGGCGCGCTGAACCCCAACGCGTTTCGGCGCAAGCCGATGTCCGAGGACGCCATCCTCGACTCGACGGTGCTGAACTACCCGCTCACCCAGTACATGTTCTGCGCACCCGACGAAGGCGCGGCCGCGGTGGTCATGTGCCGCGCCGACATCGCACACCGCTTCAGCGGTAAGCCGGTCTACCTGCAGGCCACCGAGATTCGCACCCGCCGCTACGGCGCCTACGAGGTGCACGCCACCTCCGCCCCGATCGAAGAGGACGTGGCGCCGACGGTCTACGCCGCCCGCGCCGCCTTCGAGAAGGCCGGCGTGACACCGGAAGACGTCGATGTGGTCCAGTTGCAGGACACCGACGCCGGGGCCGAGATCATCCACATGGCCGAGTGCGGCTTCTGCGCCGACGGCGATCAGGAGAAGCTGCTGACCGACGGCGCGACCGAGATCAGCGGGTCACTGCCGGTCAACACCGACGGCGGGCTGATCGCCAACGGCGAACCGATCGGCGCGTCGGGCCTGCGCCAGATCCACGAGCTGGTGCTGCAACTACGTGGCCAGGCCGGCGACCGTCAGGTGCCGGGCGGCCCGAAGGTGGGGTTCGCCCAGGTTTACGGCGCACCCGGCACGGCGTCGGCATCGATCGTCACGGTCTGAGCCGGACGGCGGGCGGTTACTCCGCCAACCCCGGCGGCGGTGAGTAGGACGGTTCATATCCGGCGATCCGGATCGGGCTGCCCACCAGCCGGAAATCGCCTGCCGTGACCACCATTTCCGGATGCTCCCGCAGCGCTTCGGGCAGGGTGCGCACCGCTGCCGCCGGGATGCCCAGGGGACGCAGTCGCGCCTCCCAGCCGGCCGCGGTGTCGCCGGCCAGCGCTGCGGTGACGACAGCGAGGACCTCGTCGCGGCAGGCCGCGCGCTCGGCCATCGTGGCGAAGCCGTCGATTCCAGCTTCTGCGGCAAAGGTCTTCCAGAACCCGTCATGGGTGACGAACAGGGCCAGATATCCCTGTGCGGTCGGGAAGAGCTGTGCGGGAACGTAATACGAATGCGCGCCGTGCGGGTGACGCTGGGGTTCGACTCCGTCGTTGAGGTAGGCCGCCGCACGGTAGTTGAGCTGCGACAGCATCACATCCAGCAGCGATACCTCCACCTGCCCGCCGCGGCCGCTAACGATCTGGGCCAACAGACCCAGTGCCGCCGTCAGCCCGGTGGAGTTGTCGGCCGAGGAGTAGCCCGGCAGGGTCGGCGGCGCGTCGGGGTCGCCGGTCATCGCGGCGATCCCGGTGGCCGCCTGGATCACGTAGTCGAAGGCCGGTTCGTCGCCGCCGTCGAGGCCGAACCCGGTCAGCGCGACACAGACGATCCGCGAGTTGAACCGTGACAGTGCGTCGTAGGTGAGCCCGAGCCGTTTGATTACCGACGGTTTCATATTCACCAGCAGCGCATGGGATTCGGCGACCAGCTCGCCCAGCTTCGCCTGCCCGGCCTCCGACGCCAAATCCAGCTGGATGCTGGATTTGTTGCGGTTGAGGCTGGCGAAGTAACTGGGGCCGACCTGGCGGGAGATCTCCCCACCCGGCGGTTCGATCTTGATGACCTCGGCACCGAGGTCGGCCAGCAGCATGGTGGCGTACGGGCCGGCCAGCATCACCCCCACTTCGAGGATGCGGATTCCGGCAAGCGGTCCGGCCACCTATACGGCCTTGGCGAGTTCGGCGATCACCTCGCGGGTGCGGTACTTGGAGGCGATCAGCTCATCGCGGGTGTCGCCGATCGGCAGCAACCGGACCGACAGATCCGTCACTCCGGCGTCGGCGAACTGCTTGAACCGCTTCAGGATCGACTCCTCATCGCCGGCCGCGCAAAGGTCACCGACATCGCGGGCCGAACCGCGGTCCAGCAGCCGCTGATAGTTCGGCGAGGTCTCGGCCTCGGCCAGGATGCGGTTGGCGCGCTGCTTGGCGGCCTCGATCTCGGAATTGGCGCACAGGGTGACCGGGATCCCGGCCACGATGCGCGGTTGCGGTTTGCCCGCATCGGCCGCGGCCTTGTTGATCTTCGGGGCGATGTGCTCGGCGATCGCTTTCTCGTCGGCCATCCACAACGACGTGCCGTCGGCGTGCTCCCCGGCGATCTGCAACATCACCGGACCGAGCGCGGCCACCAGGACCGGCATTTTGGTGTCGGCGCCCAGGGCGGTCGGGTTGTGCACGGTGAAGTGGTCGTTCTCGACGTCCACCGGTCCGGGACCGGCGAGCGCGGCGCCCAGCACTTGCAGGTAGTCGCGGGTGTAGGCGGCCGGCTTGTCGTAGGGCAGGCCGAGCATGTCCCGGATGATCCAATGGTGCGACGGCCCCACTCCCAGCGCCAGCCGGCCGCCGGAGATGGCGTGCACCGAAAGCGCTTGGCGGGCAAGAGCGATGGGGTGCTGAGCTTGCAAGGGCACTACGGCGGTGCCGAGTTCGATCCGGGTGCTGTGCGCGGCCATCAGCGCCACCATGGTCAGCAGGTCGAAATCGTCGGGCACCTGCGGCATCCACGCGGTGGCCAGGCCCGCGGTGTCGGCCCATTCGATGTCGGAGATCAGCTTGGCGACCTTGCGCGCCATGTCGCCGCGTTCGGCGCCGATCATCACCCCAAGTCGCATGGCTAGCGCGCCTCCGCCTTCTCGACCACCTCGCGCACCCCGGTCACCAGATCTTCCAGAGGCGTTCCGGTGGGAAAGACCGCTGCGGCACCGGCTTCCAGCAGCTTGGGTACGTCGCCCTGCGGGATGGTGCCACCGACCACGACGGCGATGTCCCCGCCGTCGGCAGCACGCAGCGCGTCGACGATGCGCCCGGTCAAGGCGACGTGGGCACCGGACAGGATGCTCAGCCCCACCACCGCCACGTCCTCCTGCAGGGCGGTGGCGACGATGTCCTCCACGCGCTGCCGGATGCCGGTGTAGATGACCTCGAAGCCGGCATCGCGCAGGGTCCGGGCGACGATCTTGGCCCCGCGATCATGACCGTCAAGACCGGGCTTGGCGACCAGGACACGGGCCGGGACGGCTGCGGAGGAAGAATGCGGAGAAGTCATCAATACACCACCGGTTGCTGGAACTCGCCCCAGACATTCTTCAGCGCCGAGACCATCTCGCCCACCGTGCAGTAAGCGTTGGCGCAGTCGATCAGGGGATGCATGAGGTTGACGTCGCCCTCGGCGGCGCGCGACAGCGCCGCGAGGGTGGTGGCGACGTCGTCGGCGTTGCGCTCGGCCTTGACCCGCGCCAGCCGCTTGAGCTGGACGTCACGGCCTTCGGCGTCCAGTTCGTAGGTGGCGATCTCCGGTGCCGGCTCATCGCTGGTGAACTTGTTGACGCCCACGACCGGCCTAGCGCCCGACTCGATCTCGTGGTGGATCTTGAACGCCTCGTCCGCGATCAGCCCCTGCAGGTAGCCGTCTTCGATGGCGCGGACCATGCCGCCGTGGTTCTCCAAGTCGGCCATGATCTCGATGATGCGTTCTTCGGTGGCGTCGGTAAGCGCCTCGATGAAGTAGGAACCGCCGAGCGGATCGGCCACCCGGGTCACTCCGGTCTCGTAGGCCAAAATCTGTTGGGTGCGCAGCGCCAGCGTGGCGGACTCCTCGCTGGGCAGGGCAAAGGGCTCGTCCCAGGCGGCGGTGAACATCGACTGGACCCCGCCGAGCACTGCGGCCATCGACTCGTAGGCCACCCGAACCAGGTTGTTCTGGGCCTGCGGGGCGAACAGCGATGCACCGCCGGCCACGCAGCCGAAGCGGAACATCGACGCCTTGTCGGCCTCGGCGCCGTAGCGTTCCCGCACGATCGTGGCCCACCGCCGCCGGCCGGCCCGGTATTTGGCGATCTCTTCAAAGAAGTCGCCGTGGGTGTAGAAGAAGAACGACACCTGCGGGGCGAACTGCTCGATGCTCATCCGGCCGCGCTCCACAACGGTGTCGCAGTAGGTGACGCCGTCGGCGAGGGTGAACGCCATCTCCTGCACGGCGTTGGCGCCCGCGTCGCGGAAGTGCGCGCCGGCCACCGAGATCGCGTTGAATCGCGGCACTTCGGCGGCGCAGAACTCGATGGTGTCGGCGATCAGCCGCAGCGATGGTTCGGGCGGCCAGATCCAGGTGCCGCGGGAGGCGTACTCCTTGAGGATGTCGTTCTGGATGGTGCCGGTGAGCTTGGCTCGTGGCACCCCGGACCGCTCGGCGGCCGCCACGTAGAACGCCAGCAGGATGGCGGCGGTGCCGTTGATGGTGAAGCTGGTGCTGATCTTGTCCAGCGGGATGGAGTCGAACAGGATCTCGGCGTCGGCCAGGGTGTCGACCGCTACGCCGACCCGGCCGACCTCCTCGCCGACCTCAGGGTCGTCAGAGTCGTAGCCGCACTGCGTCGGCAGGTCCAGCGCCACCGACAGTCCGGTACCGCCCTGGCTCAGCAGGTATTGGTAGCGCCGGTTGGACTCCTCGGCGGTGCCGAAGCCGGAGTACTGGCGGAAGGTCCACAGCCGTCCGCGGTAGCCGGACGCGAAGTTTCCGCGGGTGAACGGATACGTCCCCGGCGCCGGCGGTTCTTCGCGCCGGTCGTCCGGGCCGTACACCGGTTTCAGCGGGATCCCTGAGGAGGTTTGCACTGGGTCGCTCATCGCTGGATACGGTACTTGCAAAAAAGGAGAATGCCAATACCACTACCGCGACGTGGGGAGATACCGGTAGCTACCCGGCCAGGTTGAAGTTGCCGCTGGCCCCGTAAACGGACAGTGAGACCAACAGCGTCACCGAGACCACGACGATCAGCGAGGTCCGCACCGCGTTGCCCACCGCGACGCCGACTCCGGCCGGACCACCGGCGGCGAAATAACCGAAGTAGGTATGGATCAACAAAATGGTGATCGCCATCAAGAAGGCCTGCAGAAATGACCACAGCAGGTCGATGGGGTTGAGGAACGTGCGGAAATAGTGGTCGTAGAGGCCGGCCGACTGCCCGAACAAGAACACCGTGGTGAAGCGACTGGCGACAAATGACAGGATCACCGCGATGGCGTACAGCGGAACGATCGCGACCAGGCCGGCGACGATACGGGTGCTGACCAGGTAGGCGATCGGCCGGATGGCCATCGATTCCAGCGCGTCGATCTCCTCGTTGATCCGCATGGCGCCCAGTTGCGCCGTGACCCCGGCGCCGAAGGTGGCGGCCAGGCCGATCCCGGCGACCACCGGCGCCGAGATGCGCACGTTGATGAATGCCGCCAGGAATCCGGTCAGGGCCTCGATGCCGATGTTGCCGAGCGAGCTGTAGCCCTGCACCGCCAGCGTGCCGCCGGCCGCCAGGGTCAGGAAACCGACGATCACCACGGTGCCGCCGATCATCGCCAGCGTGCCGGTGCCCATGCTGATCTCGGCGATCAGCCGGATGACCTCGCGGCGGTAGTGGGCGAAGGCGAACGGTGTGGTGGCGATCGCCTTGCCGTAGAACAGGGTGTGGTCGCCGATGCGGCCCATCGCGGCGATCGGTCGCCGGAGCTGCCGGGTGACACCGGGATAGACAGCGGCCAGCGCACGAATCGCCACGGCTCAGCGCGCCGTCATCTTGATGCCGATCGCGGTGACCACCACATTGACCACGAACAGCGACATGAACGCGTACACCACGGTTTCGTTCACCGCGTTGCCCACGGCCTTGGCGCCGCCGCCGGAGATCGTCAGACCGCGGTAGCAGGCGACCATTCCGGCGATCAGCCCGAACAGCGCCGCCTTGACGCAGGAGATGACCAGCTCGGGAACCCCGGTCAGCAGGGTGATGCCCGCCGCGAACGCGCCCGGGTTGACGTCTTGCACGAACACCGAGAACACGTAGCCACCGAGAATGCCGATGATCACCACGAGGCTGTTGAGCAGCAACGCCACCAGTCCGGCGGCGAGCATCCGCGGAGTCACCAACCGTTGCACCGGGTTGATACCCAACACCTCCATGGCGTCGATCTCTTCGCGGATGGTGCGCGACCCCAGGTCGGCGCACATCGCGGTGGCACCGGCCCCCGCCACGATCAACACCGTCACCATCGGTCCGACCTGGGTGACCGCGCCGAACGCGGCGCCGGCACCGGACAGGTCGGCCGCGCCGAGCTCGCGCAGCAGGATGTTGAGGATGAAGCTGACCAGGACCGTGAAGGGAATGGCCACCAGCAACGTGGGCGCGAGCGAGACGCGCGCAACAAACCAGGACTGCTCGATGAACTCCCGGGCCTGGAACGGGCGCTTGAACAAGAACCTGACGGCATCCACCGACATGGTGAAGAGCCCGCCGACCGCCTCCATCGGCCCCGCCAGGCGAACCATCGCCGATTCTGGAGACCAGCGGATCAGCCCCTTCATCCCCATATAGACAGGCTCCTCCCGGGACAGTGCGCGTAAATCCTATCCGATTCGTGGATTCCGCGATACCCGATTCTGATTTTTATGCACACCCATTCTCATTTGGAGCAAATGAATCATCTATAGCCGACCGTCGACCCGTAGTTCGGGATGCACCCACGTCGGTGACCTGCGCTCTTTGAAGGCGCGGAACCCTTCGACGGCCTCCGGCGCCCCCAGGCTGGTGCTCATCCCGATCCGGTCGAACAGACCGAGGTAGGAGTCCAGGCTGGACTTGACCACGGCACGTGCGGCCGGCGCGGTGCGACAGCACTGTGCCAGCACGTCGCGCGCAACATCGGCCAGTTCCTCGTGCGGAACCACCCGTGCCACCATGCCCCAGTCGAGCGCCTCCTGCGCACCGAAGGTGCGGCCGGTGAACATCAGATCGCGGGTGCGGACCGGCCCGATCACCCGCGCCAGCATCTGGCTGTAGTAGGTGTCGGCGATGCCGCGGAACAGCTCGGGCACCCGAAATGTGGCGCGATCGCTGACCACGGCGACGTCGCTGCAGAGCGCGATCTGCAACCCGCCGCCCTGGCACAGCCCGTTGACCGCGGAGACCACCGGCTTGACCGAGCTGCGCAGGGTGTCGAACGGGGTGATGTCCATGCCCAGGGCGGCCCCGAACGTGAGCCAGTCGTCCGCCCCGCCGCCGCCCATGTCCCCGCCGGGAGCGAACACGTCTGCGGTGCCGGTGATCAACAGCCCGGCCAGCTCCGGATCCTGATTGACTCGGCCCACTGCATAGCGCAAGCCGAAGTACATGGCCGGCGTCATCGCGTTGCGGGCCTCGGGTCGATCCAGGGTGCAGACCGCGATCGGACCCTCTCGCCGAAACGTCAGGTACGGCGTTCCGAGCCAATCGCCCTCGGGCGGGCGCGGCCCCTGCGCGTGAGCATCCATCAGATCCGACTCCCCTTCCTCGGCGTGGATGACCGGGCTCAGCCGGCCAGCTCGCCCACCAGCTCCAGCGTGCCCAGATCGCGGATGGCCTGACATCCGCGCTGCAGCATGGTGACGAACATGTCGTCACCGCGATCCGTATCGGTCGCGAACACCAACCCGAGCGCGCAGATCAGCGGTACCTGCAGCGCACCGAACCGGTAGTCCTGCCAACAGGTTTCCCGGTCATACTCGCGGACGCCGTGGCTCAGCAGCGCGTTGTGATACTCGGTGACCAGGTCGGCTTCGATCTCTTTGCGCAGCTCGGGCGCCAAGCTGGTGCCGGTGAAGAATGCCAGGTCGCGGGCCGGCAGTCCGACACCCAGCGTCTGCCAATCCACCACCCAGACCTGGTCCCCGGCGGGGCTGAACAGCATGTTGTCCAGCCGATAGTCGCCGTGGATCAACGCGAACCGGCCCAGCGGCGCCGACACCCACGGGGTGATCAGGTCCAGCGCCGCGGTCAACGTCGCACAGTCGGCGTCGCCGAGCTGGGCACCGAGCCGCTGCACGGTCGTCTCGGCGCACATCCGGGCGATGTCGCCCATGCCCTTGGCACCGGCCTCGTCCAGTTGGGTCATGGCCAGGCCGGAGAACGTCAGCCAACGCTGGTCGCACCAGGTGGGCGCATGCAGCCCGGCCAGGGCGGCCACCGCCAACCGGGCCTGGCGTTCACCGCAACCGGCGAGCTGATCGCCCTGTACCGCCGGCGCCTGATCGGAGAGCAGCAGGGCGTACTCGGTTGCGTCATCGGTGATTTCGCAGTGGAAGCACTGCGGTATCGGAACCTTGACGCCGTCGGCCACGTCGCGATAGAAAGCGCACTCACTGCGATAGCCCAGAACGACGCGATCGCGGACGGCGTCGTCGCCGGCCGGCAGCTTGATCACAAAGCTGGCCGGCAAGTCGCCCGGGTTGTCGGTGTAGCGGGCCGCCACCCGGTAGGTGGCCCCGGTCTGGCCGGTGCCGACCGGAGTGACGTCGACCGAAGCCACCTGGACCGCTTCGCCGCGGGCGCTCAACACGGCCGACAGCCATTGGCTGGTCACGTCATGCGGATGGCGTGGTATCGGTCGTCCAGAAGTCATCGGTCGCACTCCGGCGCAAGGGAACTCATAGTCAAAGCCCGTCCGGGCGGCCAATTCCACCCACGCCGGGAGACGCTACAGTAAGAATTTCAGTATGGTCAACGAAATGAGGCGCCGCAGATGACGAACGGCTGGCAGGAGACTCTGGAGGACCTCGACCGGCGGCGCCAACACACCTGGGCCATGGGCGGTCCCGAGCGAGTGGCCAAACACCACGGCAAGGGCAAGCTCGACGCGCGCGCCCGAATCGGGCACCTACTGGACCCGGGCAGCTTCCGCGAACTGGGCACCATGGTCGGCGGGCCGATCGCCGCCGACGGCATCGTGGTCGGCTCGGGGTTGATCGACGGCTCCCCGGTGATGGTGGGCGCCGAGGATTTCACCACGCTGGCGGGCAGCATCGGTCCCGGCGGCAACGCCAAGCGCTACCGGATCGCCGAGCTGGCGCTGCGCGACAAGATCCCGCTGGTAATGCTGTTGGAGGGTGCCGGATTCCGCCCCACCGGCGAACATTACGGGCGCACCCCGACCGACCTGCTGGCCCAGGCGCAATGCTCGGGCAAGGTGCCGACCGTCGCCGCGGTGATGGGCCCCTCGGCCGGGCACGGCGCCCTGGTCGGTCCGGTCTGCGACTTCCGGATCATGAGCCCGCACGGCGCGATCTTCACGGCCGGCCCGCCGGTGGTCAAAGAATCCACCGGCGAAGACATCTCCAAGGAGGACCTCGGCGGTCCCGAGGTCGCACTGACCAGCGGTGTGGTGCACAACTTCGGCGCCGACGACGAGACCGTGCTCGACGACATCCGCCGGTATCTGTCCTACTTCCCGTCCAGCGCGTGGTCCTACCCCACCGCGCTGACGCCGGACGCGGCCGCACAACCGCGGCCCACTCCCGAGCTGCTCGACATCGTGTCGCGGGACAACCGCCGGGTCTACGACATGCGGTCGGTGCTCGACGTCGTCTTCGACCGGCCCGACTGGTTCGAGGTACAGCCGCGATTCGGTCGGGCGATCATCTGCGCACTGGCCCACCTCGGCGGGCACCCGGTCGCGGTGGTGGCCAACCAGCCGCAGGTGCTGGCCGGCTCGATCGACACCGACGCCGCAGACAAGGCGGCGCACTTCATCATGGTCGCCGATTCGTTCCACCTGCCGATCGTGTTCTTGGCCGACAATCCCGGCATGCTGCCCGGCAGCCGCTCCGAGCGAGCCGGGGTGTTGCGCGCCGGCGCCCGGATGTTCGCCGCCCAGACCGCGGCCTCCACCGTGAAACTGCATCTGACGCTGCGCAAGGCCTACGGCTTCGGTTCCATGGTGATGTCGCTGCTGGGATTCGACTCCCAGGTGGCGACATTCGCCTACCCCGGGGCGACGATGGGCGCGATGAGTGCGGCCGCGCTCAGCGCGGCGTCGCACGCCGGGGAAGATCTGGCCGCCAAACTGCGCGACACCGAACTGCAGGCGTCGTATCACTCGGCCCAGCAACTCGGCTTCGACGAGCTCATCGATCCCCGCGAGACCCGCGACGCGTTGCTGTCCGCCCTGCAGCGCGGGCTGCGCAGCCGCCAGGCCGCCGCCGAGCCGGTGACCCGAACCGTCATCATGCCCTGATGAGCACTCTGCGCGAGGCACTGCTGGGCGGCTGGGAGTTGGCGTCGTTTGATTCGGTCGACGCCGGCACCGGCGCGGTGTCACACCCGTTGGGCACGGCGCCGCGCGGTCTGATCCTCTACACCGCCGACGGCTATATGTCGGCTCAACTGACCGGCAGCGCCGACGCGACGCCACCCACCTACATCGCCTACTGCGGCCGCTTCCGGGTCGACGAGGACACCGCGACCGTGCATCACGACGTCAGTGTCTCGATGCTGCCGGAGCTGCTGGCGAGCCCGCAGTTGCGGCAGGCACGCGTCGAGGGCGACCGGCTGACGCTGTCGGCGACCACCACCAACGACGGTGTGACGACGCACAACACGTTGGTCTGGGTCAGACGTCGATGATGACCTTGCCGATCGCTTTGCGGTCGGCAACGTAGCGCAGCGCGGTTGCGGCCTCGGCGAGCGGGAAACGCGCCCCGATGTAGGGGCTGACCCTGCCCTCGGCGAACAGCTGCTGCAGTTCGGCGAGGTCACGCTCGTTCTCCGCCGGGAAGTCGGTGGCGAACGTCCGAATCTCCATGCCCTGCACCGTGATGCCCTTGAGCATCACCAGGTTCAGCGGAATCGCCGGAATCGTTCCGGCGGCATAGCCCAAGGTGATGAAGCGCCCGCCGCGGGCCAGGCTGCGCAGCGCCGGCTCGGCGTAGGACCCGCCTACCGGGTCGAGCACGGCCTGCGCGCCGTCGCCGGTGATCTCGCGGATCCGCGTCTTGAGGTCTTCGCGGTCGTAGTCGACCGTCGCGGCCGCACCACGCTGGCGGCACACTTCCAGCTTCTCGGGGCTGGACGCCGCGGCAAGCACTTTGGCGCCCATCGCCACGGCGAGGTCGACGGCGGCCAGCCCGACACCGCCGGCGGCACCCAGCACTACTACCCAATCACCTTCTGCCACTTGGGCAACCGAGCGCAGGGCGTGATATGCCGTGCGGTAGGTGACTCCGAAGCCGGCCGCGGCCGCGTAGTCGATGTCGTCGGGGATGGCACTCACCGACGCCGCGGGCACCAGCGCCTGCTCAGCGAAACCGCCCACGAACGACGTGCCGACCACCCGGTCGCCGGGCGCAAAGGGCACGCCGTCGCCGGCGGCGATCACCTCGCCGGCCAGCTCACTGCCGGGGGTGAACGGCACCGGTATCTTCAGCTGGTACTTGCCGTCGATCAGCAGCACGTCGGGGAAGTTGACCGCCGCGGCCCGTACCCGGACCACCAGCGTGCCGGGGCCGGGCGTCGGGTCGGGCAGCTCCCGCAGCACCAGATCTTCCGGCGGCCCGTACTGTTCGCAGACGATCGCGCGCATCAGGCCACCCCCAGCCCGCGAAGGCAGAACGACACCAGGTGATCCACATCGGCCCGCTTCGGCCGCCGGCCGGCATTGAGGTAGCCACGCATGGTCGACAAGGTAGCGCCAAAGACCAGATCGGCATCCCGGCGGGGGTCGTCACCGCCGAGCGCGCTGACCGGTGCGGTGAGCAGATCGCGCAACGGCGCCAGGATGTCCTCATCGGAGCGCGTGCGGTCGGCACTGTCCGCCAGCTGGGTGCTGGCGGCGCGGCTCAGGCTCAGCAGGTGCGGATCGGACAGCTGCGCCAGGGCGCCCTGGATCCAGGCCGCGACCTTGGCTTCCGGCGTGGGTTCTTTGGCCAGTTGATGCTCCAGGTAGGACACCACGAGCGCGATACCGCGCTCCATCACCGCCAGGATCACCTCGTCCTTACCGGCGAAGTAGCGGTAGAACGCTTTATTCGATGAGCCCGCCTCGGCGACGATGTCGCACACCCGGGGCGGGTCGGGCGCACTGCGCTGCAGCACCGTCACCGCCGCGGCCAGGATGCGTTCCACCTCGGCGGTGGCCTCGCGCTGGCGGTCGTCGAGCGCGCGGTGCACCGCGGCATCGACACGAGTGGTCATGGCACCGCCGGGATCCGGTCGACCAAGTCGCCGTACTTCTCGCGCGCGGCTTCGATCCGGTTGTCCAGGAATTCGCTGGGCCACTCCGGGTCCTCGGCGTCGTAGTCCTTGAGCAGCAGCCGGGCCAGGTTCACCTTGTGCGCCTCGGTGGGGCCGTCGGCCAGGCCCAGCGCCACCCCACCAAGGAGCACATTGGTCAGCGGCAACTGTTCGGTCAGGCCCATCGCGCCGTGCACCTGGATCGCGCGCAGCCCGATCGACTTGAGCACCTGCGAGGCCAGGATCTTGCAGACCCCGATCTCGGCGCGGGCCGCCTTCTCGTCGCCGGAGTCGATCAGCCACGCCGCGTGCAGCACGGTCAGCCGAAAGGGGACCAGCTCGGCATAGGAGTCGGCGATGAACGCCTGCACCAGCTGCTTGTCAGCCAGCGAACTGCCTTGGGTGAAACGGCTTTTGGCGCGGCGGGCCATCATGTCGATGGCCCGCTGGGCCACCCCGATCGAGCGCATCGCGTGATGCAGGCGCCCGCCGGCCAGCCGGCTCTGCAGGATCAGGAAACCTTGCCCGGGCTCGCCCAGGATCGCGTCGGCCGGCACCCGCACGCCCGCGTAATGCACTAGTGAATGGCCGGCCTCGTGCGGATGCGACCCCACCAGGTGATGGGTGGCTTCGATTTCCAGGCCCGGGGTTCCGGCCGGGATCAAGAACGTCGAGGCACCGCGGTGCACCGGAACATCCGGGTCGGTGATGGCCACCACGATGAAGAACGACGCCACCGATGCGTTTGAGGAGAAGTACTTCCGCCCGGTGATCACCCAGTCGTCACCGTCGCGGACGGCCCGAGTGGTGAACACCCGAGGGTCGGCGCCGCCCTGCGGCTCGGTCATCGAGAAGCAGGAGAAGATCTCCCCCGACAGCAAGCCGGCCAGGTAGCTGTCCTTCTGCTCTTGCGTGCCGAAGCGGGCCAGGATTTCGGCGTTGCCGGTGTCGGGGGCCTGGGTGCCGAACACGATCGGCGCCCAACTGGACCGGCCCAGGATCTCATTGATCAACGTCAGTTTGACCGCCCCGAATCCCTGGCCGCCCAGCTCCGGCCCCAGATGCGGCGCCCACAGCCCCTGTTCGCGCACCCGGTCCTTGAGCGGGTCGACGATCCGGCGGCGTTCCTCGGTCAGCGGCAGGTATTCGCAGCCGGGAAACACCACCTCCAGCGGCTCCACCTCGTCGCGCACGAACGTCCGGATCCAGTCGAGCTTCGCCTCGAACTCCGGTTCAGTAGAGAAGTCCCACGCCATTTTCCGCTCCTTCTACGGTAGGTCAGACACTGCCGCCGTCGGCCCGCACGATCGAACCGGTGGTGAAGCTGGAGGCGTCCGACATCAAAAACAGTGCCGCACCGACGATCTCCGGCGGGTTGCCGGCACGCTGCAACGCGGCGGCGCCGAACGGGTTGTCGGATTCGTCGAAGTTCCACGCCTTGGAGATTTCGGTGAGGAACGGCCCGGGCATCAAGGTGTTGACCCGAACTACCGGCCCGAACGCCTGTGCCAGCGCTTCGGTCATGACGTTGAGGCCGGCCTTGGACGCGGCATAGGGGATGAACGACGGGTGCGGGCGCAACGATCCGTGAGTGCTGACATTGATGATCGATCCCCGGCCCGCGGTCATCATCCGTTCACCGATCAACGCCGACAACCGAAACGGGCCTTTGAGGTTGAGGTTCACCACGGCGTCGAACATCTTCTCGGTGACGTCGGTCTGCTTGTCGTAGACCGGTGACATGCCGGCATTGTTGACCAGCACGTCGACCCGGCCGAACCGCTCGTAGGCCGCGTCGACCAATCCGTCGAGCTGATCCCAGCGCCCCACGTGCACCGCATAGGGCATCGCGGAGCGCCCCGTCTCGGCCTCGATCTCCGCGGCCGTGGCCTGGCAGGACTCGAGTTTGCGGCTGGCGACCACCACGTCGGCGCCGCAGCGGGCGGCCGCCAGCGCCATCTCGCGCCCCAGGCCGCGGCTGCCGCCGGTGACCAGCACCACCCGGTCGGTCAGGTCGAAGAGTGAATCCGCGTACCCCATGTCAACTGCGCTTGGCCGGTAAGGAGCGGGCGAGTTCGGCTGCGGCGCTGATCAACTGCGGGATCATCGGGCCCATGGCGGCGGCGATCTTCGGATCGACCCGGCCACCGGTGACCGAGGCGGCGTAGGTCTTCTCCAGCACGATTCCCAACTTCCAGTTGGCCAGCACCAGGTAGTAGTCGATGTTCTCGGTGGACAGGCCGCTGACCTGTTCGTAGCGTTCCCGCAACTCCGATCGGGTCGGCATGCCCGCGAGGTCGGCGTAATAACCTTGGGTACGCGGGTTTTCGCCGTCATAGCCGAGCAGCGCCCAGGCCAGGTCCAGCAGCGGATCGCCGATGGTCGTCATCTCCCAGTCGATGATCGCGACCAGCTTCGCGGGTGCGCCGTGGGCATACATCACGTTGGCGAACTGGTAGTCGCCGTGCATGATGCCTGGGGTGTAGTGCGCCGGCCGGTTGTGGCGCAACCAGTCCGCGGCCTCGTCCAGGCCCGGCAGGTCGCGTACCCGGTAGCTGTCCAAAAAGGCCAGCCAGCGGTCCACCTGACGCTCATGGAAGCCGTCCGGACGGCCGAACCCGTCGAGCCCCTGGGCCCGCCAGTCCACTCGTGCGAGGCGGGCGGCGCCCTCGACCAGCTCGAAGGCCAGGCCGCGGCGTGTACTCAGATCCGCGTCGAACGGCGCCGGCCAGGCGTCGCCGGTCGAGTTCCAGCCGTCCACCTCGGACATCACGTAGAACGGTGTGCCGAGCAGTTCCCCGCCGTCGTCGGCGGCGATCAACTGCGCGTGCGGGACGTCGGTTCCCGACAGCGCCCGCACCAGGCGGATCTCGCGCCGTAGCCCGTCGACGCGGGCGGCGTCCGCCCGGGCGCCCGGCATTCGCAGCACCATCGCGGCCTCGCCCCGGCGCACCCGGTACAGGGTGTTCTGCGAGCCGCCGCGCAGCGGTTCCAACAACGGTTGTTCACCGGTTCCGGGGGCACCTTGAGTGTCGAGCCATCGCCCCAGCGCGCCGCTGTCCAGCCGTGCCGCCTGCCTGTCCGCCATCGCACGCACCTCGCAATCTCTATGCAGAGAATAGCGTTCTCCAAGCGACAGCACCAGACCACCGTTGAAACTGCACCTAGGGTCGTAGATCCACGAAATCTACAGCCCGGGAAGCAATCTCAACGACGAACCGGTAACGATGATGCTGGTGGGGCGATCCGATCCTGACTGACCCGCGTCAGCCCAGCACTTCGGAGATCGGCGCTCCCGCGGCGATCTTGGCCCGCGCACCCATCACCTTGCCGGGCCGGCCCGCGCCGACGACGCCGGCCAGCACGCCGTTGCGCTCGTAGTAGGCCAGGAACTTGTGACCGTCGTCCTCGACCAGGTGCACGGTGTCGGTAGCCTCCGGCTCGCCCAGGCACTGGATCTTCACGTCGTACTGGTCGCTCCAGAAGTACGCCGGCACCGCCACGTCATGCAGCGACTCCCGGCCCAGCATGGTCGGGACCATCACCCGGACCTGGGTGACGACATTGCTCCAGTGCTCGACGCGCACCTGGTGGCCTTCGCGGCCCCGCCAGAACGCCACGTCGCCGACGGCCCAGACGTTCGGTGCACTGGTGCGTCCCGTCGCGTCGCACACCACCCCGTTGTCCAACTCCACACCGGAGCCCTCCAGCCACTCGGTGGCCGGCCGCGACCCCACGCCGAGCACCACCACGTCGGCAGCCAGTTCGGTGCCGTCGGAGAGCACCACCGTCTCGACGCGGCCCGCGCCGCGAACCTCCGCGACGCCGACGCCGCTGCGGACATCGACGCCGTTGGCCCGGTGCAGCCGTGCCACCAGTTCGCCGATCTGCTCACCGAGCACGGCCGCCAGCGGGGTGGGCTGCGGCTCCACCAGCACGACGTCCACGCCCAGCTTGCGCAGGCTGGCAGCCGCCTCACAACCAATGAATCCCGCGCCGATCACCACCGCCCGGCTGGCGCCGGCCGCGTCGTCGCGCAACGCCAGGCTGTCCTCGAACGACCGGACCACGCGGATGCCGTCCAGGTCGCCGAAGCTCGGGATACGCCACGGCACCAGACCGGTGGCGATCACGAGTTGGTCGTAGCCCAGCACGGTGCCGTCTGCCAGCGTCACCGATTGTGCGGCAGTGTCGACGGTGCACGCACCGCAGTCCAGCCGCAGGGTGATGTCGCGGGAGGCGTAGAACTCGGGCGGCTCCAACGTGGTGTCGTCGCGCTCCCCGCGCAGCACCTCTTTGGTCAGCGGCGGCCGGTCATAGGGCGGGCGAGTCTCGTCGGAGACGATCGTGATCGACCCCGCATACTCCTCGCGCCGCAATTCCTCGGCCGTGCGGACAGCCGCCAAGCCGCCGCCGACGATGACGATCCCGTTGTCGGGCACCACGATCCCCCTGTTTCTCCCGGCCAGGGACGATCAGTACTTGAGCGCGCCCTTGTCGACCTGGATCTGGACTCCCGTCAGGATTCCAGAGCCATCACCGGCCAGCCAAACCACCACGTCGGAGACCTGGTCAGCGGTCATGAAGGACTGCGGGTGCAGCGGCATCGGGGGGAAGGCGTGCAGATAGTCCGGGCGTTCGGTGAAGATCTGGGCCATCACCTGCGGCTCGATCATCGGAGTGTCCACCGAGTACGGGTGAATCGAGTTGACCCGGATCCGATGCGCCCCGACCTCGAGAGCCAACGTGTTGGTAAGACCCACCAGGGCGTGCTTGCTCGCCGCGTAGTGGCCGTTGCCCGGCGTGGCCTTCAGCCCGGCCGACGAGCTGACGATCACGATCGAACCGCCGTTGTCGGCCTCGATCATCGCCGGCACCGCTGCGCGGATGGTGCGCCAGGTACCGGTCAGGTTCACGTCGATGACGGTGTTCCACTGCTCGTCGGTGAGCTCCCACAACCGGCCCCAGCTCAGCACGCCGGCGTTGGCCACCACCACGTCGAGGCGCCCGAACTGCTCAACGCCGTCGTCGACCAGCTGGCGCAGGCCGGCGTCGTCACGAACGTCGACCGTGCGGGCCAACACCTTACGGCCGTGGGCCTCGACCGCACTGACCATCTCGGCGAATTCCTCGGGCGTGGCCGC
Organism: Mycobacterium sp. UM_WGJ; assembly: GCF_000455125.1. Classification (GTDB taxonomy): domain Bacteria; phylum Actinomycetota; class Actinomycetes; order Mycobacteriales; family Mycobacteriaceae; genus Mycobacterium. The sequence continues at coordinate 99,799 of NZ_AUWR01000011.1, read as the reverse complement.
CGGGTAGGTGATGCAGTCCGACGCCGGGGCGCAGATGTCGGCGGCGATGATGTCGGCGCCGGCGGCCGCCAGCCGGATCGCATGCGAACGGCCCTGGCCGCGCGCTGCACCGGTGACAAAGGCCACCTTGCCCTGCAGGTTGTGGTTCTGGCTCTCGCTCACTCGACGAGGCTAGCAGCTCAATCTAGAACGTGTTCTACCTATCGCGAATGGTCAGAGGTCGGCAATGATCTGCTGACGTTTCTGCCGGTACTCGTCGTCGGTGACGATTCCGTCTTTGCGCAGAGCTTCCAATTCCTGCAGGCGCTCCCCCGTCGATCGCGACGCCGCCCCGCCGGGTCCTGCCGCCTCGGCGCTGCGCTCAGCGGCGCGGCGGACCACGGCCGCCACCTGTTGACGTACCGCCGGATCGGAGCGGATGTCGATCTCCCCCTGCACCGGGACGCCGTGGGCCCGCAGGATCTGCAGAATCTCCATCATGGGCCCGACCTGGCCGGCCAGATCGTAGGTCTGGTTGTCCTCGGCCAGGGTGAACCGCGCGGGCACCGTGCCACTGAGCAGGGCGCTGCGCTCCCAGTCGATGCGATATCCATTGGTCGCCGGGTCGACAAGGACGGCCAGGGTGCGCCCGGAGATCACCGGTAACCGGTTGAGGGAGGCCAGAACCCGATCCTGGGTGTCGAACGATGTCAGGCCCGGCCCTTCGATGTGTAGGTCGAGATTGACCAACGGTTGATCGTTGACCCGGGTCCCGGTCTCATGAATGCCGACCACCTCGGCCAGTGCCAGCACACCGAGCTGCTCAAGGAATTCGCTCCAGCGGGCTGATCTCGCACCGTAGCCCGCCCACAACACTGCGGCCACGATGTCGCAGCCGGTGATCAGCACACCGGAGTGCAGCATCCAGTCCAGTCCTTCCTCCCTGCCAAAGGCCAGGTAGCAGATCAGGAAGATCGGCCCCACCAGGCCGCCGAACAGCAGGACTAGTAACTGGGCCTTCAGATAGCGCCACACCATGAGCGTCAGAATATCGCCGCGGGCGCTTCTTGCTGCCAAACACGAAAGCCCCCTTCCCACGCGGGGAAGGGGGCTTTCGCCTCTGCTAGCGCAGGTACTACTTGATGATCTTGACGACCCGGCCGGCGCCGACGGTACGACCACCCTCACGGATGGCGAACCGCAGACCCTCGTCCATGGCGACAGGCTGGATCAGCTTGACGGTCATCTCGGTGTTGTCACCGGGCATCACCATCTCGGTACCCTCCGGCAGGCTCACCACACCGGTCACGTCGGTGGTGCGGAAGTAGAACTGCGGACGGTAGTTGTTGAAGAACGGCGTGTGGCGGCCACCCTCGTCCTTGGACAGGATGTAGGCCTGACCCTCGAACTCGGTGTGCGGGGTGGTGGTGCCGGGCTTGACCACAACCTGGCCACGCTCGACGTCCTCACGCTTGATACCACGGATCAGCAGACCGACGTTGTCACCGGCCTGACCCTGGTCCAGCAGCTTGCGGAACATCTCCACACCGGTGACGGTGGTCTTGGTGGTGTCCGGACGGATGCCGACGATCTCGACTTCCTCGTTCACGTTGATCACGCCACGCTCGACACGACCGGTGACCACGGTGCCACGACCGGTGATGGTGAAGACGTCTTCAACCGGCATCAGGAACGGCTTGTCGGTCTCACGAACCGGGTCCGGGATGGACTCGTCGACGGCGTCCATCAGGTCCTCGACGGACTTGACCCACTTCTCGTCGCCCTCGAGCGCCTTCAGAGCCGACACCCGAACCACCGGGGCCTCCTCGTCGAACTCCTGGGCACCCAGCAGCTCGCGGACCTCCATCTCGACGAGCTCGAGGAGCTCTTCGTCGTCGACCATGTCGGACTTGTTCAGCGCCACCAGGATGTAGGGCACACCGACCTGACGGGCCAGCAGCACGTGCTCGCGAGTCTGCGGCATCGGGCCGTCAGTGGCCGCGACCACCAGGATCGCGCCGTCCATCTGGGCGGCACCGGTGATCATGTTCTTGATGTAGTCAGCGTGGCCCGGCGCGTCGACGTGGGCGTAGTGCCGCTTCTCGGTCTGGTACTCCACGTGGGAGATGTTGATCGTGATACCGCGCTGACGCTCTTCGGGCGCGTTGTCGATCTGGTCGAACGCACGCGACTCGTTGAGGGCCGGGTACTTGTCGTGCAGAACCTTGGTGATAGCCGCGGTCAGCGTGGTCTTGCCGTGGTCAACGTGACCGATGGTCCCGATGTTGACGTGCGGCTTCGTCCGCTCGAACTTCGCCTTCGCCACTTCTTGTCCTCCTGGACTTGTTGGTGCTGGGTTACAGCAGGTTTGATCTTTTTGGGTTTGTGCCACCGTAGCGGCACGGGCGGGAAGCTGGTTACTCGCCCGTTGCCTTCGCGATAATCTCCTTCGCCACCTGCGCCGGCACTTCGGCGTAGGAGTCGAACACCATGGAGTAGTTCGCCCGGCCCTGGGTCTTCGACCGCAAGTCTCCGACGTAGCCGAACATCTCCGACAGCGGCACCTGCGCCTTGACGACGCGCGCACCGCTGCGCTCCTCCATGGCCTGGATCTGGCCACGGCGGGAGTTCAGGTCGCCGATCACATCGCCCATGTAGTCCTCGGGCGTGGTGACCTCAACGGCCATGATCGGTTCCAGGATCACCGGCTGCGCGGCAGCGGCAGCCTTCTTCAGCGCCTGCGAGCCGGCCACCTTGAAGGCCATCTCGGAGGAGTCGACGTCGTGGTACTGACCGTCGGTCAGGGTGACCTTGATGTTGACCAGCGGGTAGCCGGCCAGCACGCCGTACTGCATGGCGTCCTGGGCCCCGGCGTCCACCGCGGGAATGTACTCGCGGGGAACGCGGCCACCGGTGACCTTGTTCTCGAACTCGTAGGTCGCACCGTCTTCGCCGGTGAACGGTTCGATGTCGATGAGGACCTTCGCGAACTGGCCCGAGCCACCCGTCTGCTTCTTGTGGGTGTATTCGACCTTCTCCACCTTGCGGCGGATGGTCTCCTTGTAGGCCACCTGCGGCTTGCCGACGTTGGCCTCGACCTTGAACTCGCGGCGCATGCGGTCCACCAGGATATCCAGGTGCAGCTCGCCCATGCCGCCGATCACGGTCTGACCGGTCTCCTGGTCGAGGTGGACCTTGAAGGTCGGGTCCTCTTCGGCCAGCTTCTGGATGGCCAGGCTCAGCTTCTCCTGGTCACTCTTGGTCTTGGGCTCGATGGCCACCTCGATGACCGGAGCCGGGAACGTCATCGACTCCAGCACGATCTGGTTGGCCGGGTCGCACAGGGTGTCGCCGGTGGTGGTGTCCTTGAGGCCGATCATCGCGTAGATGTGGCCGGCGAACGCCGAGTCGACCGGGTTCTCCTTGTTGGAGTGCATCTGGAACAGCTTGCCCAGCCGCTCCTTCTTGCCCTTGGTCGAGTTGACCACCTGAGTGCCGGACTCCACCTTGCCCGAGTACACCCGGACGTAGGTGAGCTTGCCGAAGAACGGGTGCACCGCGATCTTGAACGCCAGCGCCGAGAACGGCTCGTCGATGCTGGGCTTGCGGCTGATGACCTCGTCTTCCTTGCCGGGCACGTGGCCCTGCACGGACTCGACGTCCAGCGGCGACGGCAGGTAGTCGATCACCGCGTCCAGCATCGGCTGGACACCCTTGTTCTTGAACGCGCTGCCGCACAGCACCGGGTAGAGCTCCGACGAGACCGTCAGCTTGCGGATGCCGCCCTTGATCTCCTCAATCGAGAGCTCCTCGCCGCCGAGGTACTTCTCCAGCAGAGCCTCGTCGGTCTCGGCGACTGCCTCCAGCAGAGCGGTCCGGTACTCGTCGGCCTTGTCGGCCAGGTCGGCCGGGATCTCAATGGTCTCGTAGGTCTCACCGAGCTTGGTCTCGCCGCGCCACACCTTGGCGCTCATCTCGACCAGGTCGACGATGCCCTCGAAGTCGTTCTCCGCGCCGATCGGCAGCTGGATCACCAGCGGGCGAGCGCCGAGGCGCTCTTCGATGGTGCGCACGGTGAAGTAGAAGTCCGCACCGAGCTTGTCCATCTTGTTGACGAAGCAGATCCGGGGCACGTCGTACTTGTCGGCCTGCCGCCACACCTGCTCGGACTGCGGCTCCACGCCCTCCTTGCCGTCGAACACGGCAACGGCGCCATCGAGAACACGCAGGGAGCGCTCCACCTCGACGGTGAAGTCGACGTGGCCCGGGGTGTCGATGATGTTGATCTGGTTCTTGTTCCAGAAGCAGGTCACCGCGGCGGAGGTGATGGTGATGCCGCGCTCCTGCTCCTGCTCCATCCAGTCGGTCGTGGAGGCACCGTCGTGCGTCTCACCGATCTTGTAGTTGACGCCGGTGTAGTACAGGATCCGCTCGGTCGTCGTCGTCTTACCAGCATCGATGTGCGCCATGATGCCGATATTGCGGACCTTGTTCAGGTCAGTCAGCACATCCTGTGCCACAGCAGTCTTCCCACTCTTTCGGTTACTTCAATTGCTTGTTGTCGCAAGTGTCCGGCTGTTACGCCGGGGTGATCACCAGCGGTAGTGCGCGAACGCCCGGTTGGCCTCGGCCATCTTGTGGGTGTCTTCACGCCGCTTGACGGCGGCACCCAGGCCATTGCTGGCGTCCAGGATCTCGTTGGCCAGGCGCTCGATCATGGTCTTCTCGCGGCGAGCCCGCGAGAAGCTGACCAGCCAGCGCAGTGCCAGCGTGGTGGAGCGCTCGGCGCGCACCTCGACCGGAACCTGGTAGGTGGCACCACCGACGCGGCGGCTGCGAACCTCGAGAGCCGGCTTGACGTTGTCCATAGCACGCTTGAGCGTCACCACCGGGTCGGTACCGGTCTTGTCCCGAGCCTGCTCGAGAGCGCCGTAGACGATGCGCTCGGCCAGCGACTTCTTGCCGTCCAGCAGCACCTTGTTGACCAGCTGGGTAACCAGCTGCGACCCGTAGACGGGGTCGTTGACCAGCGGACGCTTGGGTGCGGGGCCCTTGCGCGGCATCAGCTCTTCTCCTTCTTCGCGCCGTAGCGGCTGCGGGCCTGCTTGCGGTTCTTGACTCCCTGGGTGTCCAGCGAGCCGCGGATGATCTTGTAGCGCACACCCGGCAGGTCCTTCACCCGGCCACCACGCACCAGCACCATCGAGTGCTCCTGCAGGTTGTGACCCTCACCCGGGATGTAGGCGGTCACCTCCACCTGGCTGGTCAGCTTGACGCGCGCCACCTTGCGAAGCGCCGAGTTCGGCTTCTTCGGGGTGGTGGTGTACACGCGGGTGCACACGCCCCGTCGCTGCGGGCTGCCCTTGAGGGCCGCGGTCTTCACCTTGGCGACCTTGTCGCGGCGGCCCTTACGGACCAGCTGCTGAATGGTTGGCATCTACCGGCTTCCTGTATCGCTGTTCAAAACTGTCGTAATCCGCGGTCTGTGCCCCACCGCTACCCCGCGGTCGGGCGTGTCGCATGGGCCGCCGCGGATTCCTCCGCGGCATAATGGACATGCGAATTGGGCCAGGCGCGCGCGTTATGTCACCAAACGCGCCTCGTGGCCAGGCACGAGCTACCACAATACCCGGCAGCACTCCGGCAGGTCAAAGCGCGTGCCCAGCGTCCCCCGCGGCCCCTCCGCCCCGGCGCCACTACTGGGTGCGGCTGTCCATCGCCGAGGCCAGCCTGCGCACCATGTCGGAGAAGACAGCGTCGGTGTCCACATCGTCCATCACGCCGGTCATCTCCAACAGGACAAAGCCGTGCATCGCCGCCCAGAACTCCAGGGCCGCGTGAAACGCCCGGTCCCCGTCGAGCCCGTACGACGCCAACACTTCGATGACCGGGGCGGCGGCCCGGCTGGCTGCGGCGGTGTACTCCGGATCGTCGCCGCCCAATGGCATCCGCGTGAACGCCGAATACCGGCCGGGGTGGTGATGGGCATAGCTGCGGTAGGCACCGGCCATCACCAGCACCGCATCATCGCGGGCGCGGCCCTGCCCGACTTGGGTCAGCATCTCGAGAATGTCATCGATCACCCGCATCCGCATGGCGCGGCGCAGGTCGTTGAGGCTGTGCACGTGGTTATACAGCGACGGGCCCTTGGTGCCCAGCTGGGTGGCCAACGCGTTGATGGTCAACGCGTCCCAGCCCTCACGGTCCAGGAAATTCAAAGCCGCGTTGACGATGACTTCCCGGCTCAGCTTGACCGGGCGCGCCCCCGATTTGCCGTTGGCGCGCGAGCGACCCGCCGCTGCGGGCGGGTCTGGTCGAGCTGACATGGCGTACGCCCTTCGTATCGTGCGGCGGGAGGAGATCAGCACAGAACTCTAATGGACCAATTAGTGGGGGAACCCGAGTACGCGCCAGCTGGTGCGACGTAAGCTTTGCCGAGATTGCGTCCGGTGAGAGGGGCTCGGCGATGAAATGGACCGCTCTGGCTAGTGCGTTGCTCGGTTTGGCCGCCGGTTCGCTGGTGGCAGCCGCGAGCGCTCAGGCCGTACCCGGCGACATCCACATCTACGGGGTGCACGAGACGCACACGCTGGACTGCGACGGCGGGACGCTGTTCATCAACGGCGTCAACCTAACCATCCACGCGATGGGCACCTGCTACGCGGTTACCACGCAGGGCTCGCAAAACACCGTGATCGCCGACACCATCGTCAACGACGTCACCGTCTACGGTAACGACACGACCGTGTACTTCCACAATGGCGACCCGCTGCTGTTCGACCGGGGACGCGAGCTGGGGATGACCAACCGGCTCCAACGCGTACCGGCGTGACCCACGTTCTCCGGGTCAATCTCTGCTCGCTGCTGGCCGGCGGAATCACGCTGCTTACGGTAGTGCTCACCGGCTGCGAGTCGGAGGCGCCGCCCAAGTCCTCGCGGATCTCGCAGAACTTCGACGGCCGGTTCGCCAACACGATCAGATACGAGTCGTTCGGTGCGACATCGGCCCTGGACTGTGCCGACGGCAAATCGCTGAATGTGGCCGGTTCGAACAACAAGCTGACTGTCCGGGGCCGCTGCGAGGCGGTGAACGTAGCCGGTGCCGACAACCGCATCACCATCGAGCGCGTCGACAAGACGCTGACGATCACCGGGCTCAACAACTCCGTCACCTACCGCGGCGGCGATCCCAAGATCGACAACCGCGGGTCGGGTAACACCGTCGCCGACAGACGCTGACGGGCCGCCGGCGGGACTCCCCGGCGTCAAGCCTCGCGGCGGTCGCAAGCGCGGCGAAGCCGGGTGCTGGGGGTACCTCCCGCTTGCGGGGGACGGGCCGCCGGCGTCACGCTTTAGCGCCGTGGCGGCCGGCCCCGCCGGCGAAGCGGCCCGCCCCACGCAGCGCCTCGTCGGCAACCCGCTCGATGCTTTCGAATTCGGCGTCCATCGCGTGGGATTCGGTCATGCCCCACTGCCGCAGCGCCGACAACCGATCCGAGCGCAGGCAACCCTGTGGCAACTCCGCCAGTTCGCGGGCCAGCTGCTCGGCCGCGCTCCGCGCCTCCCCCACCGGGACAACACGATTGGCCAGTCCGATCGCGAGCGCCTCTTCGGCGTCGACGGCACGGCCGGTGAGGATCATGTCCATGGCGCGACTGTGGCCGATCAGTCTGGGTAATCGCACGGTGCCGCCGTCGATAAGCGGAACGCCCCAGCGTCGGCAGAACACGCCGAAGTTCGCGTCGGCCTCGACCACTCGCATGTCACACCACAGCGCCAACTCCAGGCCACCGGCCACCGCGTAACCGCTGACCGCGGCAATCACCGGTTTGGACAACATCATTCGGGTCGGACCCATGGGGCCAGGCCCGCTGCGGTGGGTCTGATTGGCGTTCGGCGTACCCATTGCTTTGAGATCGGCTCCCGCGCAGAAGGTTCCGTGGTCGCCCCACAGCACGGCAACCGACGCGCTCGCATCGCGGTTGAACTCGTCGAACGCCTGATACAGCGCGGCGGCGGTCGGGCCGTCGACGGCGTTACGGGCCTGCGGCCGATCCAGGATCACCGTGGTGACCGGGCCACTGCGCTCCACGCGCACCGCACTCATCGCAGCACCGCCTCTCGGTCCGCGTCGCGTCGCGCGCCCAGTTCATTGGCGAACTCTGCGTAGCCACTGCGGATCCGGGTCCCCGGCCAGTCCGCAGGAAGCAGTTCGGGTGGCAGCACCGGGTCGAGGCGCAGGTGGCGAACCATGGCCGCCGCCACGATGAAGCGGCTTGGTATGTCCTCGGCGTCGGCCATCGCGGCCAGCAGCTCGTGGCCAGTCTGCGACCACCCCGCCAGATCCCACAGCGTGGCGGCCAAGTCAGCGGGCTTCTCGTCGCGAGCGGTGAGCAACCGGGTGTATCTCCCGAGCTCCTCGCCCAGCTCGACGTCGATGTTGTCCGGGCGCATCCAGAATCCCTCGCGCAGCTCGGCGAAGCGCCGGTTAACCAACCCCGAGCGCAAAGCCGCCCGGGTTCGCGCATCGCAGCCGATGCTGGTGATCACCACGGCCAGCCAGCCACCGTCCCAGCGCTTGGTCTGCGGATTCAGCGCCGCGTCCTGGAGACGCTGTCGCTCCAGCAGACGCTCGGACAGCCCGTACCCCTCGACCGAGCGGACCAGGTCCCCGGCCGCGACCAACCGGGTCAGCGCCACCCGCAAGGCTGTTTCTTTGATCCCGAAGCCCGTTGTCAATCGCAGCAATTCAGCCGCCGTGGCCGATGCGGGGTGGGCCCCCAGCAGCACCGACAGAACTACCGAGCGGGCCGTCATACGCACTGGCTTTGACATCGGGTGGCCGCCTAGACCCCGGAAGTCTTCCGGCCGTAGTCGCCGAACGGTTCGTCGCGGTGCCGCACCGCGTCGCGGAACCCGTGCTGCACCGCGTCGGCGACGAATGCGTGCCCCTCCGGCGTGTGCCGGGCCACCCCGTCGAACACGGTGCTGACCATGCGGCTGGTGGCCACGCCCTGCTGGAGCAGTGCGGTGTTGAGGGCGAGTTTCGCCATGATCAGTTGGTTGACCGGCATGGCGGCGATACGGGCCACCAGGCGTTCGGTGCGCTCGTCGAGATCAGCGGGGTCGGGGGCCTCGATCGCCAGGCCCCATTCGGCGGCCTGGGCTCCGCTGATGCAATCTCCGGTCAGCAGTAGACGTTTGGCACGCTGGTCGCCGAGCCGGTGCGCCCACAGCCCGGCCGCCGGCACTCCCCAGACCCGCATCGGCGGGTAGCCGATCTTGGCGTCGGACGCCGCGATCACCTGGTCGGCGTGGAGCGCGATGTCGGTGCCACCGGCCACGCAGTAGCCGTGGATCTTGACCACGGTGGGCTTGTCGGCGTGCATCAGTGAGGCGAAGCCGCGGACGAAGCGGCTCATCATCTGGTAGTCGATCATCGGATCCCACGGCTGATCCGAGCGGTGGTTGGTCGCCTGTGTCTTACCGTCGAGCACACTGCCCCGGTAGTTCTCCCCGCCCGCCGACGCTGAGCCTTCGGCGTAGGCGCCCAGGTCGAATCCGGCGCAGAATCCCTCGCCGCGACCCGACACCAGGATCACATGCACGTGGGGATCCAGGTCGGCGCGTTCCACCAGCGCCGACAGTTCCAGCGGGGTGTCGGCCGTGATGGCGTTGCCGTGTTCCGGGCGGTTGAAGGTGATCCGGGCGATGCGGTCGGTGACCTCGTAGGTCATCGTCCGAAGGTTGTCGAACTCGACCGGGGCGATGTGGTGTCGCATGGCGTGCGCTGACCTCAGCCCTTGACCAGGGCACGCTCGATGATCGGCCCGAGGTCGAGGCCGGCCGGCAGGGTGCCGAACGCACCACCCCATTGGCCGCCGAGCCGCGTCGCCAGGAACGCCTCGGCGACGGCCGGGTGGCCGTGGCGGACCAGCAACCCGCCCTGCAACGCCAGGCAGATGTCCTCGGCGATCTTGCGCGCCTGGTACTGGGCGGCGACCACGTCGGCGCCCAGGTCCGCCAGCCGGGCTTTCAACGCGTCGACGTGGGCGTCGAGGCGGTGATCCTGGCCGGCGGTCTCGGCGAGCTCATCGAAGAGCACGGCCACCGATTGGGGCTGGGTGGCCAGGGCGCGCAGGGTGTCCAGGGCGCTGACGTTGCCCGAACCTTCCCAGATGCCCATCAACGGTGCCTCCCGGTAGAGCCGCGGCATCAGGGAGTCCTCGATGTAGCCGTTGCCGCCCAGGCATTCCATCGCCTCGGCGGCGTGCGGGGTGGCGCGCTTGCATACCCAATACTTGGTGGCTGCCAGCCCGATCCGGCGCAGCAGGCCCTCCCGTTCATCTCCGCGGACCGCCTTGTCGGTGGCGCCGGCCATCCGCATCGACACCATGGTGGCGGCCTCGGCCTCCACCGCCAGGTCGGCCAGCACGTTACGCATCAGTGGCTGGTCGATCAGGTAAGCGCCGAACGCCTTGCGGTGCTGGGCGTGGTAGCTGGCGCGAGCCAGTCCCATCCGCATGCTGGTGGCACTGCCCAGCGCGCAGTCCAGGCGGGTGAGGTTGACCATCTCGATGATGACCGAGACCCCGCGGCCCTCCTCCCCCACCAGCCAGGCGGTCGCGCCCTCGTACTCGATCTCACTTGAGGCGTTGGCGTGGTTGCCGAGCTTGTCCTTGAGCCGCTGCAGCCGCATCCGGTTGCGGGTGCCGTCAGGCAGGATCCGGGGCAGGAAGAAACAGCTCAGTCCGCCGGGAGCCTGCGCCAGCACCAGGAACACGTCGCACATCGGGGCGGAGGTGAACCACTTGTGCCCGGTCAGGGTGTAGCTGCCATCAGCGTTCGGCACCGCCTGGGTGGTACCGGCGCGCACATCGGAGCCGCCCTGCTTTTCGGTCATCGACATCCCGGCGGTGATGCCGGCCTTGGTGGCCGGCACCTTCAACTCGGGGTCGTAGACCCGGCTGGTCAGCAGGGGCTCGTAGGTCTTGGCGAGTTCGGCGTTGTTGCGCAGCGCGGGCACGATCGCGTAGGTCATCGAGATCGGACAGACGTGGCCCGGCTCGGCGGTCCACACCCCGGTTTGCGCGGCGCGGACGACATGTGCGCCGGGTCGCGGGTCGGCCCATGGGGCCGCATGCAGGCCGTGGGCAATCGCGGTGCGCATCAGCTCGTGGTAGGCCGGGTCGTACTCCACTTCGTCGATCCGGTTACCGACGACGTCGTGGGTGTGCAGCACCGGCCGGTTGCGGTCGGCCAGCGCGCCCCAGCGTTGCACCTGCTTGGATCCCGAGATCGCACCGAGGTCGGTGACCTCGTCGACGCCCCATTGGCCGCCCTCGCGGATCAGCGACTCGATGAGGACCGGGGACGACGCCGGGTTGTAGCCTTCCAGCGGAGGGACCTGGTTGGTGACGATGTGCGTATCGGCCATAGCCGCATATTACATTTTTTGCACGCATGCACAATAGATGTAATAAAACTGATGTCAGCACACAAAAAACGGCGGTCACGGCCTGGGGTCGGGAGGTTCCAGGCTGTGACCGCCGTCGTTTTGGGGCGCCGGACTAGGTGCTGCGCACTCCCCCCACACCATGCTGGTGTCGCTCAGGCATTTGGACCCCCTCCAGCCCTGAGACGTGTGCGCAGCTGCCGCGGTCACGGCGCCTAGGAAAGTTGTAGCACACATCCGACCCAATGTCGCCCATTGCGTGATAAATCAGACATTTCGGATGTTTTTTCCCGGTCGGAGCCCCGGGGTCCAAGTCAGCTGAGCCGATCGCGCAGGAACGCTATGTCGGCCTTGCGGCCCTCCTCCGCGGTCTCGCAGATCACCGGGGCACCGGCGGCCTCGACCACGGCGACCAACAGGTCGGGGTCGATCTGGCCGTCACCGAAGTTGGCATGCCGGTCCCGTCCGGAGCCGGGCGCGTCCTTGGAGTCGTTGCAGTGCACCAGATCGATGCGGCCGGTGATCGCCTTGATGCGCTCCACAGCGTCGGGCAGCGATTCCCCGGCCGCCCAGGTGTGGCAGGTGTCCAGGCAGAACCCGACGCCGGTGTCACCGATGTGGTCCCACAGTTTGGCGATGGTGTCGAAGTGGCGGGCCATCGCATAGTCACCCCCCGCGGTGTTCTCCAGGTACACCGGGACGGTGCTCTCCAGACGGTCCAGCGCCTTGCGCCACCGCGCGAACCCGGCCTGCGGATCGTCGTCGTCGGCCGTCACGTGGCCACCGTGCACGATCACCGCGGCCGCGCCGATGTCAGCGGCCGCCTCGCAGGTCTGCTGCAAGATGGTGCGCGACGGGATGCGCACCCGGTTGTTCGGCGAGGCGACGTTGATCAGATACGGCGCATGCACATAGATCGGCAGCGCCGCCGCGCGAAGTTGCGCCGCGTCCTCGCGCGGTTTGGGCGGCTTCCAACTCTGCGGGTTACCGAGGAAGATCTGCACCACATCGGCGCCCTCGGCTTCCGCGGCCGCCAGCGGATTCTGCGGGCGCACATGGGATCCGATCAACACGGCGGCCAGCCTACCGGCGCCGCGACCGGACACCTCAGCCCAGTTCTGTCGGCCAGGTGTGCACCGGCTGGTTGGTGTGCATGTGTGTGCAGTAGCGGCTCAGCATCTCCGCCAATGCGTCCTGCCGGCTCAAGCCCTGGGCCTGTAGCGCGCGGACCGTCGACACCTGCCAGGTGGCGCCGTTGCGTCCGGTTGCCACCCGGTCGGCGATGATGCCGAGGAACCGGTCGATCACCTCGGCGGCCACGCCCCACTCCTCGAGCCCGTGGCGGGCGAGCGGCAACAACTCACGCCGGGTCAGTTCCGCCACGCTCACCTCGCCCAGCTCCGGCCAGAACAGCCGGGCATCCATACCCAGGCGCGCGGCGCGGCGAAAGTTGTCGTGTGCCACCGCAAAACTCATCTGGGTCCACAGCGGGCGCTGGTCGAGGGCCAGGCTGCGCAGCAGCCCGTAGTAGAACACCGCATTGGCCACCATGTCGGCGACAGTGGGACCCGAGGGCAGGACCCGGTTCTCCACCCGCAGGTGCGGTCTTCCGTCGACCACGTCGTAAACCGGGCGATTCCAGCGGTACACCGTGCCGTTGTGCAGCCGCAGCTCGGCCAGTTGCGGGGTGCGTCCCCGGGCCAGCTCGTCGGCCGGGTCCTCCTCGGAGACTTCGGGAAGCAGCGACGGGAAGTAACGCACGTTCTCCTCGAACAGGTCGAAGATCGAGGTGATCCACCGCTCGCCGAACCACACCCGGGGCCGCACCCCCTGGTTCTTCAGTTCGTCGGGTCGGGTGTCGGTGGACTGCGCGAACAACTCCACCCGGGTCTCCGCCCACAGGCGGTGACCGAAGAAGTAGGGCGAGTTGGCGCCGATCGCCAGTTGCGGGCCGGCCAGTACCTGGGCGGCGTTCCAATAGTTGGCGAAGTCGGCCGGCGAGACCTGCAGGTGCAACTGCATGCTGGTGCAAGCCGATTCCGGTGCGATGTTCTCCGCGTGCAGATTCAGCGGCTCGGGGCCGTCGATGTCGATGTCGATGTCTTCGCCTCGCGCCGCGAAGATCGAGTCATTGAGCGCCGCGTACCGCGCCGAATCACTCATCCAGTCACCGGCCAGATGTTCGGGCATCAGGGTGGGCAGGATGCCGATCATGACGATGCCCGCATCGTTTGTGCGGGCTTTGGCCTGCGCGTCATTGAGGCTGGCACGCACCTCGGCTTCCAGTTCCAGGGCTGCGCGCGCGGTGAACTGACGAGGCGGCACGTTGAATTCGATGTTGTAGGAGCCCAGTTCCCGTTGGAATGCCGGATCGTCGATCGAGGACAACACGCCGGCATTCGACATGGCCGGGTGATGGTCGTCGCCGATCAGGTTGCCCTCGATCTCCATACCGGTCAGCGGCGGCTCACACTCGAAGCTGGCCTGCGCCAGCATCGTCTCGAAGACGTCCAGGCACTGCTGAATCTTGCGCCGGTATTGGCGACGCTGGGTGCGCGAGTAGGCGGTGCGGTTGACTTCGTCCCCCATCTCAACGATGCAACCCGGTCTGGCGGCCGGCCGCAACCTGGGCAGGCCCGCCTCCCCCTGTGCAAAGCTCCTCACCCGCGCCGCGACAAGACGCGAAAGCCCCCATTTCGAGTTCGAAATGGGGGCTTTCGGGACTGCTCGCGCAGAACGGATCTAGCGGTAGTCGCTGTACCCGTAGTCGTCCAGCGGAACCGCGGCACCGGTGGCGGCGCCGAAGTCCGGGCTGTAGTACTGATCCTCGTAGGACGGGATCGTGTACGCAGCGGCCCGGGCCTCCTCGGTGGGCTGCACGGCGATGTTGCGGTACCGGTTGATGCCGGTGCCGGCCGGGATCAGCTTGCCGATGATCACGTTCTCCTTCAGACCCTGCAGCTTGTCGCTGCGGCAGTTGATCGCCGCATCGGTCAGCACGCGCGTGGTCTCCTGGAAGGACGCCGCCGACAGCCACGAGTCGGTGGCCAGCGACGCCTTGGTGATACCCATCAGCACCGGACGTCCGGCCGCGGGCTCGAGGCCCTCAGCCACCACCCGACGGTTCGCGGTCTCGAACTCGGCCCGCTCGGTCAGCGAACCGGGCAGGAACTCCGTGGCGCCCGAGTCGATGATGGTCACCCGGCGCAGCATCTGCCGGACGATCACCTCGATGTGCTTGTCATGGATCGACACACCCTGGGCCCGGTAGACCTGCTGAACCTCGTTGACCAGGTGGATCTGCACCTCGCGCGGGCCCTGCACACGCAGCACCTCGTGCGGGTCGGCCGAGCCCTCCATGAGCTGCTGGCCGACCTCGACGTGGTCGCCGTCAGCCAGCAACCGCTCCGAGCCGTCCTCGTGCTTGAACACGCGCAGCCGCTGGCGCTTGGGCAGCTTGTCGTAGACCACTTCCTCGCCACCGTCATCCGGCACGATCGTGATCTTGTAGAACTTCTCGCCCTCTTCCAGCTGCACCCGTCCGGCGACGTCGGCGATCGGCGCCTTGCCGCGCGGAATCCGGGCCTCGAACAGCTCCTGCACACGCGGCAGACCACCGGTGATGTCGTCACCGACGCCACCCTGGTGGAAGGTACGCATGGTCAGCTGAGTACCGGGCTCACCGATGGACTGGGCCGCGACGATGCCGACCGCCTCACCGATGTCGACCAGCTTGCCGGTGGCCATCGAGCGGCCGTAGCAGGTGGCACACACGCCGGTTCCGGTGGCGCAGGTCAACACCGAGCGCACCTTGACCTGCGCGATGCCGGCAGCCAGCAGCGCCTCGATCGACGGGTCGCCGAGGTCGTGGCCGCGCTCGATGACGACCTTGCCCTTCTCGTCGGCCGCGTCGACTGCCAACGTGCGGGCGTAGGCCGACGTCTCGATGAACGGGTTGCGGATCAGCGATCCGTCCGCGGCCACCTCGGCCAGCTCCACCATGATGCCGCGCTCGGTGCCGCAGTCGTGCTCGCGCACGATCACGTCCTGGGACACGTCGACCAGACGACGCGTCAGGTAACCCGAGTCAGCGGTACGCAGGGCGGTGTCCGCCAAGCCCTTTCGGGCGCCGTGGGTGTTGATGAAGTACTCCAACACCGTCAGGCCCTCACGGAAGGAGGACTTGATCGGGCGCGGGATGAACTCACCCTTCGGGTTGGTCACCAGACCCTTCATGCCGGCCAGCGTCCGGGTCTGGGTGAAGTTACCCGTAGCACCGGAGTCGACGATGGTGATGATCGGGTTGTCGGCCGGGTAGTGGTCACGCAGCGCCTGACCCACTTCCTCGGTGGCTTCCTTCCAGATCTCCACCAGCGCCTCGTTGCGCTCTTCGCGGTTGAGAGCGCCACGCTGGAACTGCTTCTCCAGCTTGTCGGCACGCTCCTCGTAGGAGTCGAGGATCTCCTTCTTGCGCGGCGGCACCAGCACGTCGGCCATCGAAACCGTGACACCCGAACGGGTGGCCCAGTGGAAGCCGGCGTCCTTGAGCTTGTCGACGGTCTGGGCGACCACAATCATCGGGTAGCGCTCAGCCAGGTCGTTGATGATGACGGCCTGAACCTTCTTGTGCATCTGCTTGTTCACGAACGGGTAGCCGGTCGGCAGCAGCTCGTTGAACAACACCCGGCCCAGCGTGGTCTCGGCGATCCAGGCACCGCCCGGGCGCCAGCCGTTGACCCCGAACAGCTCGGTCTCCACCTCGGCCGGCGGCCGCAGCTGGTCCAGACGCACCTTGATCCTGGCCCGCACGCTCAACGCACCACGGTCGACGGCCATGATCGCCTCGGCCGGCGAGGCGTACACGCCGGTCTCCGGGCGGTCCTTGGCTGCCGGGGTGTATTCGCCTGTCTCACCTTCGATCTCGGTGGTCAGGTAGTACAGCCCGGTGACCATGTCCAGACGCGGCATGGCCAGCGGCCGACCCGAGGCCGGCGACAGGATGTTGTTCGACGACAGCATCAGGATGCGGGCCTCGGCCTGCGCCTCGGCGCTCAGCGGCAGGTGCACCGCCATCTGGTCACCGTCGAAGTCGGCGTTGAAGGCCTCACACACCAGCGGGTGCAGCTGAATGGCCTTGCCTTCCACCAGCTGCGGCTCGAAGGCCTGAATGCCCAGGCGGTGCAGCGTGGGTGCACGGTTGAGCAGCACCGGGTGCTCGGCGATGACCTCTTCGAGGACGTCCCACACCTGAGGACGCTGACGCTCCACCATCCGCTTGGCGCTCTTGATGTTCTGCGCGTGGTTGAGGTCAACCAGTCGCTTCATCACGAACGGCTTGAACAGCTCCAGGGCCATCAGCTTGGGCAGACCGCACTGGTGCAGCTTGAGCTGCGGGCCGACCACGATGACCGAACGGCCGGAGTAGTCGACACGCTTGCCGAGCAGGTTCTGACGGAACCGGCCCTGCTTGCCCTTGAGCAGGTCGGAGAGCGACTTCAGCGGACGGTTGCCCGGTCCGGTGACCGGCCGGCCACGACGTCCGTTGTCGAACAGCGCGTCGACGGACTCCTGCAGCATCCGCTTCTCGTTGTTGACGATGATCTCGGGGGCGCCGAGGTCGATCAGTCGCTTGAGGCGGTTGTTGCGGTTGATGACCCGGCGGTACAGGTCGTTGAGGTCGGAGGTCGCGAAGCGGCCACCGTCGAGCTGCACCATCGGACGCAGCTCCGGCGGGATCACCGGCACCGCGTCCAGAACCATGCCCATCGGGGAGTTACCCGACTGCTGGAATGCGGCGACCACCTTGAGGCGCTTGAGGGCACGAAGCTTCTTCTGCCCCTTGCCGTTCTTGATGATGTCGCGCAGCAGCTCGGCCTCGGCGTCGATGTCGAAGGTCTCGATGAGCTTCTGGATCGACTCGGCACCCATGGCACCGGTGAAGTACTCGCCGTAGCGGTCCACCAGCTCGCGGTAGACGGTCTCGTCGACGATCAGCTGCTTGGGAGCCAGCTTGACGAAGGTGTCCCAGATGTTGTCGAGGCGGTCCAATTCACGCTGAGCACGGTCGCGCAGCTGACGCATCTCGCGCTCGCCGCCGTCGCGAACCTTGCGGCGCACATCGGCTTTCGCGCCCTCGGCCTCCAGCTCGGCCAGGTCGGTCTCGAGCTTCTGGGCGCGGGCCTCCAGGTCGGCGTCGCGCTGGTCCTCGACGGCCTTCTTCTCGACGACCATCTCGGCTTCCAGCGTGGACAGCTCGTTGTGGCGCATCTCGGTGTCGACGCTGGTGATCACGTAGGCCGCGAAGTAGATGATCTTTTCGAGATCCTTGGGCGCCAGGTCCAGCAGGTAACCCAAGCGAGACGGCACGCCCTTGAAGTACCAGATGTGGGTGACCGGGGCGGCCAGTTCGATGTGGCCCATCCGCTCACGACGCACCTTGGCGCGAGTCACCTCGACGCCACAGCGCTCACAGATGATGCCCTTGAAGCGCACCCGCTTGTACTTGCCGCAGTAGCACTCCCAGTCGCGAGTCGGTCCGAAGATCTTCTCGCAGAACAGGCCGTCCTTCTCGGGCTTGAGCGTGCGGTAGTTGATCGTTTCCGGCTTCTTGACCTCACCGTAGGACCATTGCCGGATGTCCTCCGCGGTCGCCAGGCCGATGCGGAGCTCATCGAAGAAGTTGACGTCGAGCACGTAACTCCCTTTCCCCTTGCGGGTTTAGTAGCGAGTAATTAAGCGAGGTCCTCAACAGAGGCGGATTCGTTGCGGGACAGGTTGATTCCCAGGTTCGCGGCTGCCCGCTCCAGGTCCTCGTCCTCGCCTTCGCGCAATTCGATCGCCGCACCGTCCTTCGCCAGCACCTCAACGTTGAGGCACAGCGACTGCAGCTCTTTGAGCAGCACCTTGAAGGACTCCGGGATACCCGGTTCGGGGATGTTCTCGCCCTTGACGATCGCCTCGTAGACCTTGACACGACCGACCGTGTCGTCGGACTTGATCGTCAGCAACTCCTGCAGCGTGTACGCCGCACCGTAGGCCTGCATGGCCCAGCACTCCATCTCACCGAACCGCTGGCCACCGAACTGCGCCTTACCGCCCAGCGGCTGCTGGGTGATCATCGAGTACGGGCCGGTGGAACGCGCGTGGATCTTGTCGTCCACCAGGTGGTGCAGCTTCATGATGTACATGTAGCCGACGGTCACCGGGTACGGGAACGGCTCACCGGAGCGACCGTCGAACAGCATCGCCTTGCCGTCACCGTTGACCATGACCTCGCCGTCGCGGTTGGTCAGCGTCGAGGACAGCAGACCCTGCAGCTCGGCCTCCCGCGCACCGTCGAACACCGGCGTCGCGGTGCGGGTGTCGGGCCCGGCGGCGTACAGCTCCTCGGGGAGCTTGTCCGCCCAGTCCGGCACACCGGCCGCCACGTCGATGTTCCAACCGGTCTTGGCGATCCAGCCCAGGTGGGTCTCCAGGATCTGACCGATGTTCATCCGTCGCGGCACACCGTGGGTGTTCAAGATGATGTCGACCGGGGTGCCGTCCGGCAGGAACGGCATGTCCTCGGCCGGCAGGATCTTGCCGATGACGCCCTTGTTGCCGTGGCGACCGGCCAGCTTGTCACCGTCGGAGATCTTGCGCTTCTGCGCGACGTAGACGCGCACCAGCTCGTTGACCCCGGCGGGCAGCTCGTCGTCGTCCTCGCGGGAGAACACCCGGATGCCGATGACCTTGCCGGACTCGCCGTGCGGCACCTTCAGGGAGGTGTCGCGGACTTCCCGGGCCTTCTCGCCGAAGATCGCGCGCAGCAGCCGCTCCTCGGGCGTCAGCTCGGTCTCACCCTTGGGGGTGACCTTGCCGACCAGGATGTCGCCGTCGCGGACCTCGGCGCCGATGCGGACGATGCCGCGCTCGTCGAGGTCGGCCAGCACCTCGTCGGAGACGTTCGGGATGTCCCGGGTGATCTCCTCGGCGCCCAGCTTGGTGTCACGGGCGTCGATCTCGTGCTCCTCGATGTGGATCGAGGTCAGCGTGTCCTCTTCGACCAGCCTGTTGGACAGGATGATCGCGTCCTCGTAGTTGTGCCCTTCCCACGGCATGATCGCCACGAGCAGGTTCTTGCCCAGGGCCATCTCACCGTTGTCGGTGCACGGGCCGTCCGCGATCACCTGGCCGGTCTCGACACGCTGGCCGGCGTCGACGATCGGACGCTGGTTGGCGCAGGTGCCGTGGTTGGACCGGTTGAACTTGCGCATCCGGTAGGTCTGCCGGGTGCCGTCATCGGCCATAACCGTGACGTAGTCGGCGGACACCTCCTCGATGACACCGGTCTTGTCGGCGACGATCACGTCGCCGGCGTCGATCGCGGCGCGCAGTTCCATGCCGGTACCCACCAGCGGTGCCTCGCTGCGCACCAGCGGAACCGCCTGACGCTGCATGTTGGCACCCATCAGGGCGCGGTTGGCGTCGTCGTGCTCGAGGAACGGGATCATGGCCGTGGCCACCGACACCATCTGGCGCGGCGAGACGTCCATGTAGTCGACCTCGGCGGAGGAGACGTACTCGACTTCGCCACCCTTACGGCGGACCAGAACGCGGTCCTCGCTGAAGCGGCCGTCGTCCTCCAGCGGCGAGTTGGCCTGCGCCACAACGTGGCGGTCCTCCTCGTCGGCGGTCAGGTACTCGATGTCATCGCTGACCACACCGTCGTTGACCTTGCGGTAGGGGGTCTCGATGAAGCCGAACGGGTTGACCCGTGCGTACACCGACAGCGATCCGATCAGACCGATGTTGGGGCCTTCCGGGGTCTCGATCGGACACATCCGGCCGTAGTGGGACGGGTGCACGTCACGAACTTCCAGGCCGGCCCGCTCACGCGACAGACCGCCCGGCCCCAGCGCCGACAGCCGGCGCTTGTGGGTCAGACCCGACAGCGGGTTGTTCTGGTCCATGAACTGGGAGAGCTGGCTGGTGCCGAAGAACTCCTTGATCGCGGCGACCACCGGGCGGATGTTGATCAGGGTCTGCGGCGTGATGGCCTCGACGTCCTGAGTGGTCATCCGCTCACGGACCACGCGCTCCATCCGGGACAGACCGACCCGGATCTGGTTCTGGATCAGCTCACCCACGGTGCGCAGACGGCGGTTTCCGAAGTGGTCGATGTCGTCGACCTCGACGGGAACCTCGACACCACCAGGCACCGTCATGGTGGCCGATACGCCATCCTGAGCGGCCTGGTGCAGACGCACCAGGTACTCGATGGTGGCCACGATGTCCTCTTCGGTCAGCGTGGTCGGCTGCGACTCGCCCGGGTTGGCGGTCAGGCCCAGCTTCTTGTTGATCTTGTAGCGACCCACCCGCGCCAGGTCGTAGCGCTTCTCCTTGAAGAACAGGTTCTCCAGCAGCGTCTGCGCGGACTCCTTGGTGGGGGGCTCGCCCGGACGCAGCTTGCGGTAGATGTCCAGCAGCGCCTCGTCGGAGTTGGCGGCGTTGTCCTTCTCCAGCGTCGACATCATGATCTCGGAGAAGCCGAAGCGCTCGCGGATCTGCTCGGAGGTCCAGCCCAGCGCCTTGAGCAGCACGGTGACCGGCTGCCGGCGCTTGCGGTCGATACGAACGCCCACCAGGTCGCGCTTGTCGACGTCGAACTCCAGCCAGGCGCCGCGGCCCGGGATCACCTTCACCGAGTGCAGCGTCTTCTCGGTCGACTTGTCGATGTTGGCGTCGAAGTACACGCCAGGAGAACGCACCAGCTGGGAGACCACCACCCGCTCGGTGCCGTTGATGATGAAGGTGCCCTTCTCCGTCATCATCGGGAAGTCACCCATGAACACCGTCTGGCTCTTGATCTCGCCGGTGTTGTTGTTGATGAACTCCGCGGTGACGAACAGCGGGGCCGCGTACGTCATGTCCTTGTCGCGGCACTCCTCGACCGGGGCCTTGACCTCGTCGAACCGCGGGTCGGAGAACGACAGCGACATCGAGCCGGAGAAGTCCTCAATCGGGGACAGCTCTTCGAGAACCTCTTCGAGGCCACCCTTGGGCGCAGCACCGGTCTGCGCGGCCATCTTCTCGCGCCACTCCGACGCCCCGATCAGCCACTGGAACGAGTCGGTCTGCACATCGAGCAGACCCGGAACCTCGAGGGGTTCACGCAGCTTGGCGAAGGAGACCCGGTTCGGGGCTCCGGGCACAGAACTATTGGGAGAATTCTGGGTGGTAGTACCTGAAGCGTTCTTTTTGCTCTGGCGGGAGACTGCCAAGATGCATCCTTCCAGCACCTAATGCGGCCAGCGGATTCCGGCTCTCACCGGACCCGTTCGCTGCGAATATTCGACCGTTGGTTCGGCTGGCGAACGCTCTGTCCGGTCTCACGCACAGCCAAACCACGAGGTGACAAGCCAAAACGAGCCAATAACGTGACTCAGGCTGGTACTGCGGTGTTCGGGTGCGGGTAAGGGATGGGCAGAAGGAAGCCAGCGCAACGTCCAACAATAGCGCAGGCTGACGCAATCCTCAACTGCGATGCCCCGGGGCCCTATCGGTGCTGGCTGACCTTCCGCCGGGCTCTCCGCACGTGTGCTGGTGACCAGATTGGACCGTTTAGGTCCGTCCGTCAAGAGCTGACACGGGGTGAGCCTGCGCGGATTCAGCCAGGCGGGGTCGGGATCGACGCGGTGGGAGCCTCTTCGTCTGCCGGGAAGTCGTGCACGGCGTACTTGTGGGTGCCCTCCAGCTCGTCCCGGATGGCCGCCTGGGCGTTGGGGGGCAGGGTGTGCAGGATCTCGCGCACCCGAGCCCGGCGTCGGGCCACACCCTGGCGCTCCGGCAAGCCAGGGGTCGCGCTCAGCTGAGGCGGCACGCCCTCGATCTCTTCCACGCCGCCGTCGCTCTGCCCGGCGGCGATCATGGCCTCCTCGGCCGCCGCGGTCGCCTGGTCCTTCTCCTCGGACATGCCGATCGGGCCGATCCGTCGGCCGTTGAGGAACTGGCGCACCACCGGCTCGTCGGACGTCAGCAGCACCTCGCGGGGCCCGAACATCACCAGCTCCTTGCGGAACAGCATCCCGATGTTGTCCGGCACGGTCCGGGCGATGTTGATGTTGTGGGTAACGATGAGGATGGTCGCGTCGATCTGGGCGTTGATGTCGATCAGCAGCTGGCTCAGGTAGGCCGTGCGAACCGGGTCCAGGCCGGAGTCCGGCTCGTCACAGAGGATGATCTTCGGGTCCAGCACCAGGGCGCGGGCCAGGCCGGCACGCTTGCGCATACCGCCGGAGATCTCACCCGGGAACTTGTAGCCGTCGTTGGGCATACCGACCATCTCGAGCTTCTCCATGACGATGTCACGGATTTCCTTCTCGGACTTCTTGGTGTGCTCGCGCAGCGGGAAGGCGGTGTTGTCGTAGATGTTCATCGAGCCGAACAGGGCGCCGTCCTGGAACAGCACGCCGAACAGGGTGCGGATCTCGTAGAGCTCCTTGGCCGAACACTGCAGGATGTCGGTGCCGTCGATGACGATCGAACCGCGCTCGGGGCGCAAGAGGCCGATCAGCGACTTCAAGAACACGGACTTGCCGGTACCGGAGGGACCGAGCAGAACGCTGACCTCTCCCTCGGGAATTGTCATGGAGACGTCTTCCCAGATCCGGGCCGATCCGAAGGACTTGGTAAGCCCCTGTACCTCGATGGCGACACCCATTAGTTGAGGTCCTTCCGCAACGTCTATTCGTGCCACGACTGGCTTGTGGCTTGGGCCACTGTAGCGCACGGGTGCGACTGTTATCGGCGGTCCGTCTCAGTCAGTGGTGTCCAGTTGCCGCAGAAGCCCATCGCGACCCGTTGCGGCAGCTGCACGGCAGCCAACGACTCACAGGTCGCGGCGTCGAGGAACCGGGAGTTCCAGGAGTAGGACAACCCGCCCGGCGGCCGGCTGCCGCGATTGACCGTCGCGGTGCTCGGAGTGGGCATCCACGCCTGCCGACCTGGCCGCACAGCACCATCCCGCAGACAGCAGAAGCCCCCGGAACCTCGCGGGTTCCGGGGGCTTCCCCTTGTTCCGGGAACTACTTGACGGTGACGGTGGCGCCAGCCGCCTCGAGCTTGGCCTTGGCGTCCTCGGCAGCCTCCTTGGCGACCTTCTCCAGCAGCGGCTTGGGCGCGCTGTCGACCAGGTCCTTGGCTTCCTTGAGGCCCAGGCCGGAGACGACCTCGCGGACCACCTTGATCACGCCGATCTTCTTCTCGCCAGCCGACTCGAGGATGACGTCGAACTCGCTCTGCTCCTCGCCGGCCTCAGCGGCAGCGGGGGCAGCGCCAGCGGCGGCCACGGCGACCGGGGCCGCAGCGGTGACGTCGAAGGTCTCCTCGAACTGCTTCACGAACTCCGACAGCTCCAGCAGAGTCATCTCTTTGAAGACGTCGAGCAGCTCTTCGGTGGAAATTTTGGCCATGATTTCGGTCCTTTCTGATTCCGGTTAGGGAAGTTGGGTTGGGGTTGTGCCTAGTTATTCGGCGGCTTCGGCCGGAGCCTCGGCGGTCTCCGTCGCGGCTTCGGTCTCGGCAGGCGCCTCGGCGGGCGCCTCGGCAGCAGGTGCTGCAGGGGCGGCTTCCGTGGCAGGCTTCTTCTCCTGCAGTGCGGCTGCCAGGCGGGCCATCTGCGACGCCGGGGCGGCGAACAGTCCGGCGGCCTTGGACAGGTTGGCCTTCATGGCACCAGCCATCTTGGCCAGCAGCACCTCGCGCGACTCCAGGTCGGCGATGCGCTCCACCTCAGCGACGGTCAGCGCGCGACCGTCCATGTAGCCGCCCTTGATGACCAGCGCCTTGTGGTCCTTGGCGAACTTCTTGATGGCCTTGGCGGCGTCGACCGGCTCGCCCTGAACGAACGCGATGGCCGTCGGGCCCGCGAACAGCTCGTCGAGCCCTTCGACTCCGGCCTCGGCCGCGGCCAGTTTGACCAGGGTGTTCTTCGCCACCGCGTAGGTTGCCGCACCACTGAGCGAACGCCGCAGCTCCGCCAGGTTCGCAACCGTCAGACCGCGGTACTCGGTGATCACGGTGGCAGTCGAGCCGTTGAACTGCTCGACGATCTCCGCGACGGCGGCGGTCTTGTCAGCCCGCGCCATGCATACCTCCTCGGTGTCGCTGTTGTTGTCTCAAGTTTTGCTCCACCCGGGAAATAACGAACGCCCCGACGCAGGATGCGGTCGGGGCGTCACAATGTGTGCCGGCGGTGCCGGTGCCTCGTCCTCCTGCGTGGGCCGCCGGGATGTTCCCGGACCTTCAACCGATTGCTCGGTGACCGACGGTCTTTGGTGGATCGCCACACACCATAACGTGACGAGGGCCGATCAGCCAAAACGGCGTCCACCGGCCCGGCGGCCGTTAAGCGATCACCACGCCGACCACGAGCGACACGAAGATCACCGCCAGCATCGCGACGCGCAACCAGTGCAGTCGATCCCAACGCGCGGCCAGCACACGCGACACGTCGTCGGCGCTGCGCCACGCTGCGATCTTGTTGTTGATCGGCACCAGCACCAGCACGGACAGTCCCACGACGACCACCATCAGGCCGGCGCCCACACCGATGAGCCAACGCTGCGGGCCTGCGACGACGGCGACCCCCACCAGCAGTGCGAATGAGGCCAGATACCAGAACGGCATCACCTTCCCCAGTAGCCCGGCGCCGCCCCCGCGGGCGGCCCAGAAGGCTTCGTCGGGCAGGCACCCGAGGATTGGACGAAGAAACGCCGCCACCGCGAACTCCGAACCCAGCAGGCTCCCGACCGCCACCAGCGCAAGTATTTCCACGATCTGCTTCACGACAAGCCACTGTGAGGGTTATGCTGACAAAAAACAAGGTACTGACAAATTAGTCAGCATAAGGAGCGCTGGTGGCGGCATCGAAAACAATCGTCAGTGACTGCCCCATCGACGCCGCACTGTCGGTCATCAACGGCCGTTGGAAGGGCACCATCCTCTGGCGCCTGGCCGACGGGCCGATGCGGACCGCGGAGCTACGTCGCAGCATCCCGGGCATCACCGAACGAATGCTCATCCGTCATCTGCACGAGCTCGTCGCCGACGGGATCATCGAACGCCACGACGCCGGTACCGTGCCGCCCTGTGTGCACTATTCGATCTCTGAGTACGGGAACACTCTGGCCCCGGTGCTGGCTCAGCTGTGCGAGTGGGGCCGCCACCACCTTTCACGCTGACTCAGCCCCGGGAGCGGGGCCGTTGCCGAACCATCGGCAGTAGGTAGTAAGCAGAGTCAACGCAAGGTGGCCAACACCGCCGCCCCCACCAGCCCGGCGTCGCCGCCGAGTTCGGCGGGCACCACCTGCAGGCCCACCAGGAAGTCCAACCCGGCACGCTCGGCCAGCGCGATCCGCAGCGGGTCGAACAACAGGGGACCGGAGCGGGCGACTCCCCCGCCGATCACCACCAGATCCAGGTCGCACACCGCTGCCACCGAGGTGATCATCACCGCCAGCGCGTCGGTGCCGCGCCGAAAAGCCCGCAGCGCCACGGGGTCACCGGCAGCGGCGGCCGCGGCGAGCGTTTTGGCATCTGCTGGGGATGCTTGCGGCGTCCATCCGTTGGCCAGCGCCCAGCGCACCATCGACGGACCGGAGGCGATGGTCTCGACGCAGCCGCGGCCACCGCAGCGGCACCGCTCTCCGTCGGGATCGACGATGACGTGCCCCACGTGGCCCGCGTTGCCGGTACGGCCGTGCAACGGCGCGCCGTCGACCACCAGGCCACCGCCCACGCCGGTGGAGACCACCATGCCCAGCATGGATCGGGTGCCGCGCCCGGCGCCGTGCCGGTACTCGCCGAGCGCCATGCAGACGCCGTCGCCACCCAATCGGACCGGAACCCCGGGCACCGCGGCGGCCACCCGGTCACGCAGCGCGAACCCGCGCCAGCCCCCGATGTTGACCGGGCTGACGGTTCCGGCGTTGACGTCGATCGGTCCGGCCGAGCCGATGCCCACGGCGGCCACCCGCCCGCCGGCCCGTTGCAGGGCACCGTCGATCAGCTCGGCCACCACCGCCCACACCACCTCGGTGCCCTGATCGGCCTGGGTGGGCAAGGTGGCGGCGTAGATCAGTGATCCGCCGGGATCGACCAGGCCGACGGCGATCTTGGTGCCACCGACATCCAGCGCGAGGACCGCGGCCATCAGTCGACACCCACGGGCGCCAGCACCACCAGGGGCACCGCGGCCGAATAGGCCAGCGCACCCGCGCCGCCGACCCGGACCAGCGCCCACCAGGTGCCTGGTGTCGCCCACACCGGCGGGGCGATGTCGAAGCTCAGCTCCACCCGGCCGCGCGCCGGCACCACCGCACCCTGGGCCGGCGGACCGGCCCATTCCCAGGTACCCCAGGGGCTGATCAGGTGCGCCTCGACCGCCAGGGCGGCGTGCGCGTCGGTGCCGACCAGGACGGTCAGCCGGGCAGAGCGTCCGGCGGTGACTTCGATCGCGGACGGGTCGTCGACGTAGAGCAGCCGGTCGGAACCGGGATCGCCGACCCGCACCACCGCCACGTCCTCGACCGCCTGGCGCCACGCCGGTGGCACGTCACCGAACAGGTCGAGTCGCGCGCGCAGCGGATACAGCCCTGGGCCGGTGTCGGCGGGAACCCTCACCCGCACCGGGATGCACGTGTGGTCCCCGGCGGCCAACCGCACCGGTTGTTCGGCCGGCGCGACCGCCCAGCCCGCCGGGCACTGCCACGTCAGCGCACCGGACACGACCGCGTCGACGCAGTCGCTGGCCACCGTCAGCTCCAGGTTCAGCAGTGCGCCTGCGTCCGTGTCGAGCCGGTGCGGGTGCAGCGCCGGGGTCACCGGCAGCCCACCCAGCGGCGCCGGCCCGCGATTGTGCAGCCAATAGCGGGCGTAGAGCGGTTGGGCTGCCTCGGATTCGGGGGCCAAAGCAGCAACGGCGTCGCCCCGCTTTTCCATGTCGAGGCGAGCGGTGACGGTGGCGATCTCGTAGCCGTGCAGCCGATCCGGAGCGGGATGCTCGTACGGCTGCTCCAGCAGATCGGCCCGGCCCAACACGGTCACCGGGCCCAGGTCGCTGCGCAGTGTGACGGCGGCGTCGGCGCCGCGCGTTTCCACCAGGCGCAGCGTGACGGTGTTCGGGTCGACGGGCTGCACGCTGCCACGCGCGATCGGGTTGCCGGCCGCCTTGAGCGCCCCCAGGCCCACCCCGTCGGCGGGGTCGATGCGCAGCAGCGAGCCGCTCGCCGGGAGCCGGCCATCACCTCCGGTCACCGCCACGGCCCGCAGCGGGTCGGCGAATTCGGCACTGCGCGCGGGCATCTCCAGCTGCCGCCAGTCGCCGTCGCCGGCCACCAGCGCGTAGTCGAAGGTGTGCGTCCAGTGCTGCAGTTGAAAGGCGCTGCCGTCGGGCGCGGTGCGGCGCGGGTCGTCTTCCCAGGCCGCTGACGGCCAACTGGTGCACGAGCGCAGCAGGGCGGTGTGCAACGTGCCCGCGCAGTCCACCGCGAAACTGGGCACGCCGCGGTTGATCAGTGCGACGGTGCGCGCCTGGAAGGGCGCCATCTCGGCGTCGGCGTGTTGGTCCACCTCGATCTCGGCGTCGGCCAGGTCGTCGGCCACCCGGGCGATCTCGGCGACCAAGGCGTCGTCGTCGCGGCCGGCGATCACCAGTACCGGCAGGGCGCGCGGGCCGCTGAGATCCGCCCCGGGCACCCAGACCTCGGTGAGGGGCTTTTCGGCCGGCACCCACACCCGGGCCCGGCCGTGCCGATCGAGCTGGCGTTGCAGCTCGGCGGTGTAGGCCGGATCGGCGGCGTCCAGCACGGCCCGGGTGAAGGCGTTGCGGTCCGGTCCGCCCAGCGCGATACGGGTGTCGGGCAGGTTGGAGTCGACGTCGAGGTTGCCGTAGCGCGGCCCCTCGGCCACCGAACAGGTGGCGGTGACCCCGGCGCGCACCAGCGCCACCATCAGCTCCCGCGCCGGGGAGCCCGCGGTGACTACCTCGGCCACCGCGACCGCCCGGCTCGCGTCGCCGACGCTGATCCGCGCGGTTGCCGACAGCCCGAACCAGCGGTGCGCGGGGGTGTCGAGGGTCCGCGGGTGCCGCGCGGTGTCCACCGAGCGTCCGCTGGGCTCGTGCAGCAGGCCGAAGCCGCGGCCGATGACGGCGTCGGCCACCTCGGCGACCGGCAGGGCGCCGGGCACCGGGCACGGCCAGCGCAGCCGCAGCAGGTGATCGGCGCCGGTGAACTCGTCGATGGTGGTGGAGCAGTCCACCCGGTCCACGCCGTGCCACAGCGTCAGGGTCTGGGTGTAGGCCAGCACGTTGCGGATCCGCCCGGACACCACCAGCCGCTCCCCCAGCGGTCCGCGGTAGGCCTGCACCGTCACATCGCGGGCGACCGCGGAGGTGAACAGGTTGCCGCTGGGCACCAGATGCCATGGGCCCTCACCGGACTGCGGGTGTTTGGGGTATTCGTCGTAGACGGCGAGCTGGTTGCCCAGGCCCCCTTCGACGATCATTTCGCGGCCTTGCTGGCGCCACGAGGTGATACCGCCGCCGCGATCAGGGTCCGCGGTCAGCTGGTGGTGCTCGTTGCTGATCCGGGTGCCGTCCACCGGTTGCCAGCCGGTGATGTCCGCGGTGGGCCGCAGCCGGTAGGTCTGCCAGCCCAGCGACGGCACGTCGCGGGCCAGCCAGCTGACGGTGCTGCCGCCGTGTTCGACGTGGGCGGGCAGTTCGGTTCCGTCCGGGGCGACCAGGCGCGCCCCGGCCGACAGCGGTGTCGCCAGGTGCACGGTGACGATGTCGGTGCGGTCGCGGGCCGCCGGATTCCACACCACGGCACTGTCACCCTGGCCGGTATCGACCAGGCCCGACAGCACCGCCAGGGCGTTGTCGCGGGCGTCGGCGCCCACCTGCCAGGCGTCGCGCCAGCCGGTCAGCAGGTCCAGGTAGACCTGGTCGGCTTCCGAGCCGGTGATGGCGTCGTGGTGGGCGCCGTAGGACAGTTGTGCCCAGGCCTTGGCCAGTGCCGCCTCCGGGTAGTCCACGCCCGTGAGCGCCGCGGCGAACACCGCGAAGCGCTCGGCGTCCAGGACCGCCTGCTCGGCGGCCCGGTTGGCCTGCTTGGTGTCGATATAGGAGACGTGGCAGCCCGTGTAGATCGGGTTCATGTCCCGGGTCTGCGGGGACGGGTCCGTGCCGCGCTGCTCCAGTTCGGCGCGCACCGCGGCGAAGAACTCACTCGGCACGGCGCAGACGAACTTCGGCCAGGTGTAGCGGGTGTTCCAGTCGCGGTGGATCTGGGCGATCCAGCGGTTCGGCGGGGTGAAGTCGGTGCCCACCGGCAGCAGCACGTTGCGGGTGGCGGCGACCTTCTTCATTTCGGTGAACAACCGGTAGACGTCGTCCTCGGCGGCGGCCAGGGTCACATTCGCGTCCATCCACCAGCCGGCCGCGTAATGCGCGGGCATGTAGTGGGTCAGCAGACCGCGACCGGACGGCGCGATCCATTCGAACTCGGACGCGAACTGCATGCGGCGCGGATCACCCCGGTCGGCCATCGGGCCCCACTGATGAAACGGCCCGCGCGCCCAGGCGCTGGAGGTCAGTCCGGCGTCGGCGACCAACCCGGGGAACTGCGGGTCGTGGCCGAACACGTCGAGCTGCCAGGCCGTGGCCGGTGCGGCACCCATGATGTCGCGCTGAAAACCCATCCCGGCCACCAGGTTGCGGATCGTGGTCTCGGCGTCGGTGAGGTTGGTGGACGGCTCGTTGTAGGTGCCGCCCATCACCTCGACCCGGCCCTGCGCGATCAGCCGGCGCAGCTCGGCGCGGTCGGCCGGGTGGGTGTCCCAGTAGGGCTTGAGGTAGTCGACCTCGGCCAGGACGAACTTGTAGTCGGGGTGGTCCCGGGCCCAGTCGAGGTGGCCGCGCACCAGATCGAACCCATTGGTCTGCCGGCACGCGCCGAGCGGGCTCTCGGTCCACACGCTGGTGTAGTTGGCCTGGGTGTTCCACCAGACCGGGTCGTAGTGGAAGTGGCCGATCATGAACATCGTCCAGCCGGGTTCGGCGACGGTGAACGTGAACCGGCTGCCGTTGACCTGGGCGGGCCGCTGTTGACCCGGCACCGGGTCGTCGACGGTCACCGGCACCTCGACGACACCGCTTCCGGGCTCGGCCACGGCCTCCCCGGCCAGACCCTCGCCGTCGATACGCAGCGGTGTCGCCACCTCGGTTTCGCCGTATTCGACGCGGACCAGTTGCGCGGGCGCATCGGCCGGCCCGACGAACTTCTCGGTCGATTCGACGTCGAGGATCCGCATGACACAAACCTACGGATGCGCGCCCGCCGAGCGGAGACTTTCGGCGACCGGGCGCATGGCTGACCCCCTGGCGCCCGGGTGCCAAGCCCTGAGGCGATGCGCTGGCGGAGAACTTCCGCCGCTGATTTGGCAGACTGCAGCAATGAGTTCGACCCCACCCCGCCAGGTGGCCCAGCTGGACCGGGTGCCGCTGCCGGTTGAGGCGGCCCGCATCGGCGCAACGGGCTGGCAGCTCACCCGCGCCGCCACCCGGGTGTTCACCCGGCTGCTCGGGCCCGGGCCGATCCAGCAGAAGGTGATCCGCGAGCTGCCCCAGACGTTCGCCGATCTGGGCCCCACCTACGTCAAGTTCGGCCAGATCATTGCCTCGAGTCCCGGCGCGTTCGGCGAACCGCTGTCTCGCGAGTTCCGCGGACTGCTCGACTCGGTGCCGCCGGCCGACCCGGCCGAGGTACATGCCCTTTTTGTCGAGGAACTGGGCGCCGAACCGCAGGAGCTGTTCGCGAAGTTCGACGAGACCCCGATCGCCTCAGCCTCGATCGCCCAGGTGCACTTCGCCACCCTGCACAGCGGCGAGGAGGTGGTGGTCAAGATCCAGCGGCCGGGCATCCGCCGGCGGGTCGCGGCCGACCTGCAGATCCTCAAACGCTTCGCCCAGGTGGTGGAGCTGGCCAAGCTGGGCCGGCGACTGTCGGCCGGTGATGTGGTCGCCGATTTCGCCGACAATCTCGCCGAGGAGCTGGACTTCCGTATCGAGGGCCAGTCGATGCAGACCTGGGTGTCGCACCTGCACGCCTCCCCCCTCGGCAAGAACATCAAGGTGCCCGACGTGCACTGGGACTTCACCAGCGAGCGGGTGCTGACGATGGAGCGCGTGGCGGGCACCCGCATCGACGACGCCCTCGCCATCCGCAAAGCCGGTTTCGACGGCGTGGAGCTGGTAAAGGCGCTGCTGTTCTCGACCTTCGAGGGCGGGCTGCGGCACGGGTTGTTCCACGGCGACCTGCACGCGGGCAATCTGCTGGTGGATGACGAGGGCCGGGTGGTGTTCCTGGACTTCGGGATCATGGGCCGCATCGACCCCCGCACCCGGTGGCTGCTGCGCGAGCTGGTCTACGCGCTGCTGGTCAAGAAGGATCACGCCGCGGCCGGCAAGATCGTGGTGTTAATGGGCGCGGTGGGCACCGTCAAACCCGAGGGCCAGGCCGCCAAGGATCTCGAGGCGTTCGCCACCCCGCTGACGATGAAATCGCTGGGCGACATGTCTTACTCCGAGATCGGCAAGCAGCTCGGCGCACTGGCCGATGCCTACGACGTCAAGTTGCCGCGCGAGCTGGTGCTCATCGGCAAGCAGTTCCTCTACGTGGAGCGCTACATGAAACTGCTGGCGCCGCGCTGGCAGATGATGTCCGACCCACAGCTGACCGGTTACTTCGCCAACTTCATGGTCGATGTCAGCCGCGAGCACAAAGACAACGACGACCCGGGAGTCTGACCTTGGTGGAGATGCGCAGCGGCACCGCCCGCTCGGGCGATCTGGAGATCTTCTACGAAGATCTGGGAAACCCCGAGGATCCGCCGGTGCTGCTGGTGATGGGGCTGGGCGCTCAGCTGCTGCTGTGGCGCACCGGGTTCTGCGAGAAGCTGGTCGCCGAGGGTCTGCGCGTCATCCGCTACGACAACCGCGACGTCGGCTTGTCCAGCAAGCTGGGCCGCGAACATTCCCGGGGCGCACTGGTGCCCCGGATGGCGCGGTTCTGGATGGGCAAGCCCAGCCCGGCCGTTTACACCCTCGAAGACATGGCCGACGACGCCGCCGCCCTGCTGGATCACCTCGGAATCGAGCAGGCGCACGTGGTCGGCGCATCCATGGGCGGCATGATCGCGCAGGTGTTCGCCGCACGGTTCGCGCCCCGCACGCGTTCGCTGGCCGTCATCTTCTCCAGCAACAACCGGCGTTTTCTTCCCCCGCCGGCGCCGCGCGCACTGATGGCGCTGTTGACCGGGCCCTCGCCGGACTCTCCGCGCGACGTGATCATCGACAACGCGGTGCGGGCCAGCCGGATCATCGGCAGTCCGCGCTACCCGGCCCCGGAAGACCAACTTCGGGCCAACATCATCGAAGCCTACGAACGCAGCTACTACCCGTGGGGCATCGCCCGGCAGTTCGGCGCGATCCTGGCCAGCGGCAGCCTGGCCGCCTATGACCGGCTGATCACCGCGCCGACTGTGGTCATTCACGGCCTGGCCGACAAGCTGATGCGGCCCTCGGGAGGCAAGGCGGTCGCCGAGGCCATCGATCGTGCCCGGCTGGTGCTGTTCGAGGGCATGGGCCACGACCTGCCCGAAGAGCTGTGGGATCCGGTGATCAGCGAGCTGACCACGACGTTTGCCGCCGCGAGGTGATCTGGCTCGGTTACCCTTCAGTGGTCCAAGCCACACCGAAGTGCTCATAACAGCTGAGCAACGGTAGTCTGTGCACACTCTCCCCCCATTTGAGAAGATCGCGAGTGAACTGAGCCATGCCCAAGCTGGAACCGAAGTACGAGGAACTGCAGTCGATCTACGACATCTCCAATGAGTTCTACGAGCTGTTCCTAGGTCCGACCATGGGCTACACCTGCGGGTTCTACCCGGACAAGGACACCACCTGCGACGAGGCGCAGATCGCCAAGTTCGACTTGGCGCTGGGCAAGCTGGGTCTGGAGCCCGGCATGACGCTGCTCGACATCGGCTGCGGTTGGGGGGCCTGCATGCAGCGGGCGCTGGAGAAGTACGACGTTAACGTCATCGGGCTCACCCTCAGCGGCGAACAGCGCCAGTACGCCATCGACAAGCTGGCCAAGGTGGAGACCAGCCGCAACGTCGAGGTGCGCCTGCAGGGCTGGGAGGAGTTCACCGACAAGGTGGACCGGATCGTGTCGATCGGGGCGTTCGAGCACTTCGGCCGCGACCGCTGGCCGGCCTTCTTCGACATCACCTACAACGCGCTGCCCGACGACGGCCGGATGCTGCTGCACACCATCACCGCGATCAGCGGGCAGGACGAAGCGCAGGCCAAGGGCATCCCGATGACGATGAGCCTGGCGAAGTTCACCCTGTTCATCATGCGGGAGATCTTCCCCGGCGGACAGCTTCCGTCAGCGTGGCTGCCCCGCAAGTACGCCGCCGACGCCGGTTTCACCGTGACCCGGGATGACGAGATCGGATTCCACTACGCACGCACCCTGCAGGACTGGGCGGCGATGTTGGCGGCCAACAAGGAGCGGGCGATCGAGGTTCAGGGCCAAGAGGCCTACGACCGCTTCGACAAGTACCTCAATGGCTGTGTGGAGCTGTTCCGCAACGGAAACACCAGCGTCCACCAGTACACCTTGCAGAAATAGTCGGGATCGGCCTGCCGCGGGATCCGGCTTGGCTACATTTCACGTCAACCGATTCACCCCCGACCCGCTAAGCTGCAACAGTTGACCGGAACGGACGACAAGGCGGTTATCGCGTCCGGTCACAGCGGGTTTCATCAGGAAGGCAATCAGTCAAAAATGGTGGACAAATCGACCCGGACCGCAGATATGCGTCCGAAATTCGAGAACATTCAGGCCCACTACGACCTGTCCGATGACTTCTTTGCGCTGTTCCAGGACCCGACCCGGATGTACAGCTGCGCGTACTTCGAGCCGCCGGACGCCACGTTGGAAGAAGCCCAACTGGCCAAGCTCGACCTGAACCTCGACAAGCTGGACCTGAAGCCCGGCATGACGTTGCTGGATATCGGGTGTGGCTGGGGTGCGACCATGAAGCGCGCCGTCGAGAAGTACGACGTCAACGTCATCGGTCTCACCCTGTCGAAGAATCAGCATGCGTACTCGCAGAGCCTGCTGGACGCCATCGACACCGACCGGTCACGGCAGGTCCTGCTGCAGGGCTGGGAGCAGTTCCACGAGCCGGTGGACCGGATCGTCTCCATCGAGGCGTTCGAGCACTTCGGTTTCGAGAACTACGACAGCTTCTTCAAAAACAGCTACGACATCATGCCGGCCGACGGCCGGATGACGATCCAGAGCAGCGTGAGCTTCCACCCCTATGAGCTCAACGCGCGCGGCAAGAAGCTGACGTTCGAGACCGCGCGGTTCATCAAGTTCATCCTGACCGAGATCTTCCCGGGCGGCCGGCTGCCCACCACCAACATGATGGTGGAGCACGGTGAGAAGGCCGGTTTCACTGTGCCCGAGGCGCTTTCGCTGCGGCCGCACTACATCAAGACCCTCAGGATCTGGGGCGACGCATTGGAGGCCCACCACGACGAGGCCGTCGCGATCCAGTCCGAAGAGGTCTACCAGCGCTACATGAAGTACCTGCGCGGCTGCGAGTACTACTTCACCGACGAGGCGCTGGACGTCAGTCTGGTCAGCTACGTCAAGCAGGCCGGCTAGATCCCACCAGCCAGCAAAAAAGCCCCCGTCACGCGCGAGCGCGTGCGGGGGCTTTTCGCTGAGTGCTATTCAGCCGCGAAGTTGCGGGTGACGGCCGGATCCACCGGGATGCCGGGGCCGGTCGTCGTCGAAATGGTGACCTTCTTGAGGTAGCGGCCCTTGGACGACGACGGCTTGAGCCGCAGCACCTCGTCGAGGGCGGCGCCGTAGTTCTCCGCCAGCTTGGCCTCTTCGAAAGACGCCTTGCCGATGACGAAGTGCAGGTTGGCCTGCTTGTCGACACGGAAGTTGATCTTGCCGCCCTTGATGTCGGAGACGGCCTTGGCGACGTCGGGGGTGACGGTGCCGGTCTTCGGGTTGGGCATCAGACCACGCGGGCCCAGCACGCGGGCGATGCGGCCGACCTTGGCCATCTGGTCCGGGGTGGCGATCGCGGCGTCGAAGTCGAGGAACCCGCCCTGGATCTTCTCGATCAGGTCGTCGCTGCCAACCACGTCGGCGCCGGCGGCGATAGCCTGCTCGGCCTTCTCGCCGACCGCGAACACCGCGACGCGGGCGGTCTTACCGGTGCCGTGCGGCAGGTTGACGGTGCCGCGGACCATCTGGTCGGCCTTACGCGGGTCGACACCGAGCCGGATGGCGACCTCGACGGTGGCGTCCTGCTTGGTCGAGGACGTCTCCTTGGCGAGTTTGGCCGCCTGCAACGGGGTGTAGAGGTTGTCGCGGTCCACCTTCTCGGCGGCGGCGCGGTAAGCCTTGCTGGTCTTGCTCATTGGTTATCCAATCTCAAATGGTTGGTTGTGGTTGACGGGCCGAAGCTGGCCCTCCCACGGTTCCGTTTCTCTCCGAATACTCCTTCGCACTCCTGCGCTGGGCCTCGTTCCTCGGCCCGCTTCGTCGTGCTCAGGACATTCGTCGAGTGGGGGTACTACTCGACGGTGATGCCCATGGAGCGGGCGGTTCCGGCGATGATCTTGGCGCCGGCCTCGATGTCGTTGGCGTTGAGGTCAGCCTTCTTGGTCTCGGCGATCTCGCGCACCTGGTCCCAGGTCACCTTCGCGACCTTGGTCTTGTGCGGCTCGGCCGAGCCCTTGGCGATACCGGCGGCCTTGAGCAACATCCGTGCCGCGGGCGGGGTCTTGAGCGCAAAGGTGAAGCTGCGGTCCTCGTAGACGGTGATCTCCACGGGGATGACGTTGCCGCGCTGGCTTTCCGTCGCGGCGTTGTACGCCTTGCAGAACTCCATGATGTTCACGCCGTGCTGACCAAGTGCCGGTCCGACCGGCGGCGCGGGGTTGGCCTCGCCAGCCTTGATCTGAAGCTTGATCAGCCCGGCGACCTTCTTCTTCGGGGCCATGAGAGGGTGTTTCCTTTCCTACGTACTAAATCTTGGAGACCTGGTTAAAGGCCAGTTCCACTGGTGTCTCGCGACCGAAGATGGACACCAGCACCTTGAGCTTCTGCTGCTCGGCGTTGACCTCGCTGATCGAGGCGGGCAGCGTGGCGAACGGACCGTCCATGACGGTGACCGACTCGCCAACCTCGTAATCGACCTCGATGACCGGCCGCTCCAGACCGCCCTCGGAGGCGGCCGCCGCGGCGCTCGCCGTGCCACGGGCCTGCTTCTTCGCCGCACCCTGCGGCAGCAGGAACTTGACCACGTCGTCCAGCGGCAGCGAGGTCGGCCGCGAGGTGGCGCCGACGAATCCGGTGACGCCCGGGGTGTTGCGCACCGCAGACCAGGAGTCGTCGGTCAGGTCCATTCGGACCAGGATGTAGCCCGGCAGCACCTTGCGGTTGACCTGCTTGCGCTGGCCATTCTTGATCTCGGTGACCTCTTCGGTGGGCACTTCCACCTGGAAGATGTAGTCGCCGACATCGAGGTTCTGCACGCGGGTCTCGAGGTTGGCTTTCACCTTGTTCTCGTACCCGGCGTAGGAGTGGATGACGTACCAGTCGCCCGGCTTGGAGCGCAGTTCGGCTTTCAGCGCCACCGCGGGGTCGAGTTCCTCAGCCGGCTCGTCCGGGGCCGCCTCGGTGGCCTCAGTGGCCTCGGGAGCGTCAGCCTCGGCGGACTCGGTGGCCTCCACCGCGGAGTCCTCAGCGGGAACCTCAGCGGCCTCCGCCACGTCGACCGGCTCGCCCGCGGGCGTGTCGCCGTCGAAGGTAGTCACGGTTGTCAGTCCTTCCTATAACTTCACTCGCCGAACACCAGCAGCACCAGCCGAGCGAATCCGTAGTCTGCCCCGGCGACCAACGCCACCATGAAGACCAGGAAGGCCAGCACCACCGCGGTGTAGGTGACCATCTGCTTGCGGTTCGGCCAGATCACCTTGCGAAGTTCGCCGACGACCTGCTTGAGGAAATTCAGAACGAAGACGAACGGGTTGCGGGAAGGCCCTTCGGCCTTCTTCTTCGCCTTCTTCTTGGCCTTTGCGGCGTCCGCGGCGTCTTCCGCGTCCAATTCGGTAGCCGTGGACTCCACGTCGTCGCCGCCGTCACCGGCACCACGACGCCGCGAACGCTTGCCGGTGGGCCGCAGCGGGTCGCCGACCTGCCTGCTCACCACGGCCGTGCGACTGCTGCTGCCGGATTCGGCATCGCTATCGCCGTCGGCTGCGGCGTCGGGACGGTCGAGCTCGTCGGTCACCGCATGCTCCTTCGTTGTTCGCGCTTACCTCATTGCCGTACCGCGCATGGTGTCCAGTGTCCACCATGGCACGTCAGCAGGGGCGACAGGACTTGAACCTGCAACCTGCGGTTTTGGAGACCGCTGCTCTGCCAGTTGAGCTACGCCCCTTCGCGGTTGGCGTACCAACCCTGCGGGTTCGGAAGCCTTACCCGTGCGCCGTCTCCGGCTCACACAATTCGCGCGCCCCCCGTTCGCCTCACGGAAAGCGCGCTAATGCTGGGAAAACCCCGAGGTCCGAGTGTACCTCGCCGCTGCGGCCAGTTACTAATCAGGCTGTTCGGACGACCTGACCGGATTCGGCGTCCCATCGGAGGTTGACCGAATCATCGCCGTCGTGACCCATCATCGTGGTGAAGGCTTCGAGCACCACATCACCGTCCTGGTTGGTCAAGATATTGCGGGTGGTGACGATGTCGGCACCGAAACGCTCCACTACCGAGGCGATCTCCATCCGGGCGTACAGGGTGTCGCCGGCCTTGATCGGCTTGAGGTATTTGAAGCCCTGGTCCACCTGGACCATTTGCATGGTGGTGTAGCCGGTGTCGACGTGACGGAAGAAATCGGACTGCACCAGCTTCGCCAGAATCGCCACAAACGTCGGCGGTGCCAGCAGCGAGTCGTGGCCCAGCTTGGCGGCTTCCGCCTCGTCGTAGTAGGCGGGATCCTCGGCCTTGATGGACCGGGCGAACTCGCGAATCTTCTCGCGGCCCACCACGAACGACTCCGGGTAACGCCAGATCATCCCCCTGATGTCAGTCTTGATCGCCATCGCAGCGCGTTCCTCTAAGCCAGCTTCGCGGACGCGACCGCCCGCCCGAAGATCTTCTTGCCCCCAGTGGTGGCGGTGAGCGCAATGGTCACCGTCTTCGACTCGGCGTCGACAGACTTCACCCGGCCGCTGAAGGTGATCTCCGCACCCTTGCCATCGTTGGGCACCGGCACCACAGAGGTGAAACGCACGTTGTACTCGGTCACGGCGCCCGGGTCCCCCACCCACGCCGTGACGTAGCCGCCGCCGAGGCCCATGGTCAGCATGCCGTGGGCGATAGCGGTGTCCAGGCCCACCTGCTGGGCGATCTCGTCGTCCCAGTGAATCGGGTTCAGGTCGCCGGACACGCCCGCGTAGTTGACCAGATCCTGCCGCGACAGCGGGATGACCCGCTCGGGCAGCTGGTCGCCGACCTTGACCGAACTGAACTCACGCAACGCCATC
Source organism: Mycobacterium sp. UM_WGJ (assembly GCF_000455125.1). Lineage (GTDB taxonomy): Bacteria > Actinomycetota > Actinomycetes > Mycobacteriales > Mycobacteriaceae > Mycobacterium. The sequence continues at coordinate 60,671 of NZ_AUWR01000011.1, read as the reverse complement.
GGTGAAACCCTTATCTCCCTCGCCGGCGCGGCCCGCCAGTGTCGTATATGTCTTCTGCACGATCTCGCCGGCGTGGTTGGTGACCACCTGTTGAGTGACGATGATGTCGGTGCCGTGTGCGCGGCGAACGGATTCGACCGACACGTCGCAAAACAGCCGGTCACCTTCCTTGATCGCTTGGTGAAACTCGATCTTCTGGTCGACCTGGACGATCTGAGCGTCGTCGGTGGTGACACCGCAATGCTCGAAGAAACCCGAAATGGCCATGTGCCCGAACACCGAGATGAAGGTCAGCGAGGCCACCAGCCCGTCGTAACCGAGATCCGCTGCCGCTCGCAGGTCCAGGCTGGCGGGGTCCACCGCCTTGACCGCACGGGCGTACTCGCGGATTTTCTCCCGTTCCACGTCGTAGTGGTCGGGATAGCGATAGTGCGCCCCAGCGAGGCGGTCGGCCAACGACATGGCTCGGCCTGCTTAGCGAGATTCGCGGTGCGACTCGTGCTTGCCGCAGTTGGGGCAGAATTTCTTCAGCTCCAGCCGGTCGGGGTCGTTACGGCGGTTCTTCTTGGTGATGTAGTTGCGGTGCTTGCACACCTCACAGGCCAAGGTGATCTTCGGCCGCACATCAGTACTGGAGGCCACGTCTGTCGTCCTTCTTCACATGTCGAATTGCTTGCAGTAGCGGTGGGGAGGCTCGATCTCCCGACCTCACGATTATGAGTCGTGCGCTCTAACCAGCTGAGCTACACCGCCCCGATCGGCGCTAGTCGGCGCACCGACTGGCGTCCACCGAGCCCCCTAACGGAATCGAACCGTTGACCTTTTCCTTACCATGGAAACGCTCTGCCGACTGAGCTAAGGGGGCGGTCACCCACAGCAACCCTTTCGGGCGCTGCAAGCCTGTAGAAGGTTACAACCTCGGCCACGAGGTCACCAAACCGCGACGACAGAACCTGTGTCAGGGCAGGCCCGGCCCGCTTGGCGGCGACCTGCATCGCCCGGCTTCGCCGCGCTCGCAATCGACCGGCCCCCGCTGCTTTAGGCTGAAGGGCGTGCCCGATTCCGACCGGCTGTACTTCCGCCAGCTGCTCTCCGGACGCGATTTCGCGGCCGGCGACCCGATCGCTGCGCAGATGCGCAACTTCGCCTACCTGATCGGCGACCGCGAGACCGGCGACGCCGTGGTGGTCGACCCGGCCTATGCCGCCGGCGATCTGCTCGACGCGCTCGAGGCCGACGGGATGCACCTGTCGGGCGTCCTGGTCACCCATCACCACCCCGATCACGTCGGCGGCAAGATGATGGGTTTCGAACTCAAGGGGCTGGCCGAGCTGCTGGAACGGGCCAGCGTGCCGGTACACGTGAATGCCCATGAAGCACAATGGGTTTCGCGGGTCACCGAAATTCCGCTGTCGGATCTGACCTCGCACGAACACGGCGACAAGGTCAGCGTCGGCGCCATCGACATCGAGCTGCTGCACACCCCCGGCCACACGCCGGGCAGCCAATGCTTCCTGCTCGATGGCCGGCTGGTGGCCGGCGACACTCTCTTCCTGGAGGGCTGCGGCCGCACCGACTTTCCGGGCGGCGACTCCGACGAGATGTACCGCAGCCTGCAGCAGCTGGCCGCGTTGCCGGGTGACCCGACCGTGTTCCCCGGGCACTGGTATTCGGCCGACCCGAGCGCCGCGCTGTCGGAAGTGAAGCGATCCAACTACGTATTCAGCGCCGGAAGCCTGGACCGGTGGCGCATGCTGATGGGCGGATGAGGGGATGGCTGATGGGATCAGTTGAGGACCGCTTGTATGACGTCGCCCACGCGGGCGCGGATGCCTGGCTGGCCTGGGCCGCCTGGCTGGCCATCGGGATCACCGTGCTGGCGCTGTTCTATTTGAACCGTCAACTGCAGCGCAACCGCCGGTTGGCCGCCGAACAGACCCGGCCGCACGTGGCGATGTTCATGGAGCCGCACGCCGCCGATTGGCACGTCATCGAGCTGGTGGTCCGCAACTTCGGCAAGACCGCGGCCTACGACATCCGGTTCGCGTTCGACCAGCCACCGACGGTGGCCCGCTACGAAACCGCCTCGGACGGCTACGCCGACGTCGTGGCGCTGCAACTGCCCGAAGAACTGACGGTGCTGGCGCCGAACCAGGAATGGCGAACGGTGTGGGACTCCGCGATCGACCGAGCCGAGCTCGGCGAGGGCATCGAGTCGCGGTTCACCGGGACGATCAGCTACGCCGACAGCCCCGACGAGCCCAAGGGCTGGTTCGGGCGGCGGGGCAAGCAGCCTCGGTACGAGAACAAGGTGGTCCTCGACTGGGGTGACCTGCCCCCGGTGCGGCGGGTCGAGTTGATGACCACCCACGACCTGGCCAAGCGCGAGAAGCAGAAACTGGAGCTGCTGCGCAGTCTGCTCAGTTACTTCCACTACGCCAGCAAGGAGACCCGCCCGGACGTGTTCCGCGGCGAGATCGAGCGGATCAACGGTGCGGCGCGTGAGATCCAGGACCGCCTTCGCGGTCGCGAGCAACTGGAGGCGTCCGGCAGCACCGACATCACGGTGCGGCTCGGCGACCCCAGCGCGGAGTTAGGCAAGCATCGCAGCTGAGCCCACCGCACGGATCCGGGCTTCAGTCGCTTTCGGCGGTGTCCTCGGCTGCGCCCGTGCTGGGGTAGTGCGACGCCCGAAACCGCTGCAGGTAAGCCGGCCAGTCCCAGCTCGACAGGAACTCGCTGGCCGCGGCGTAGCCGTTGTCGTAGAGCTTCTCCAGCCGCTCCCGGGAGATGTCGAAGTCCAGCACGCTGACGTCGGTGGAGTTGACCTTGATGGCCCGCACACTGACCCACGGCTGGTTCAGGTAAGTCTGGTCGTGGCCGACCAGCATGGTGCTGATCAGGTTCTCCAGCAGCAGTGACTGCCCGAACAGTCGCAGCGGCCGCAGCACCGGAACCATGGCACCGATCCCGTCGGATATCTCCGGGACGACCGTGACCCCGAACGTGGGCCACAACGGTGCTCGGCCGTCGAGCCGGTCGAAGGTGTAGATCGGGAAGTTCGACAGCACCCCACCGTCGACCAGGGTGGATCGCAGCCCGCTGGCGCTGGTCAGCGTCACCGGGCGGTAGAAGAAGGGCACCGCCATCGAAGCGCGCACCGCGTCGGCGACGGACTGCTCATCGGGATCGAGCCCATAGAGCCGCCGGTAGTCCCACGGCAGCCGCGCCAGCTGCCCGGTCGTCACGTCGGTGACGGTGACCACGGCGCGGTAGCGCCGCTCGGGCAGCAGGTTGTCGGCGTGGTAGCCCAGATCTCCCCAGGTGCGCACTCCCAGGTTCGCCAGCTCGCTGCGGATCCACTCGTAGGCGACGTCGCCGCGATAGAGGGCGTTGTCGCGCAGGAACCCCCACACCGGTCCGACCAGCGGGATCGGCCCCGCGTCGCGCCAGGTGTGCAGCGGTACCGACAGCGCCAGGTCTTTGACCTGCGCCGCCGTCAGCTGGTCGCCCTGGGCCGCGGCGGCCAGAATCGTGCCCACCACCGAACCGCCGGACACCCCGGAGATGCGCTGTACCGAGTAGCCGGCCTCCATCAGGGCGACCACCGCTCCGACCAGCCCGATGAAGCGCACTCCCCCGCCGGACAGCACCAGGTCGGCGGTCAGCGGGTCGGTGTCGCGGGCTCGACGAGTAGCCATCGACCGGCGCTCAGTCCGCTGAATTCCATTCGTAGGGAAGGAATTTACCGTCGAAAGTGATCACCACTCGGTCGCCGCCCGGATGGGGCTTGCGCTCGATGTCCATGCTGAAGTTGATGGCGCTCATGATGCCGTCGCCGAACTGCTCGTGAATCAGCTCTTTGATCGCCGGGCCGTACACGCCCACCGCTTCATAAAGCCGGTAGATGGTCGGGTCGGTGGGCGGTCCAGTGAGCCCGCCGCGCATCGGTACCGCGGCCAGTACCGGCACCACCTCGGGGTCCAGTCCGAGCAGGCTCGCGAGGGTCTTGGCCGCTTCGGCGGGAATGGGATGTGAGCCCAGCAGTGCCGAGGTGGTCCACACGACCGGCTTGTCGATTGCGTCGGCCAGCTCCTGCCAGGTCAGTCCCTTGGCGAGGCGGGCGGCGATGATCTGCTCGGTGATCTGGCTTCGGTTCATGGCATCCAGCATGCCCGCCTCGGTCACTGTTCGAAATAGCTACGCAGGTTGTCCCACATCGCGGCGTGCGAGCTGCCGCCGTCGCGCAGCACGGTCTTCATCAACAACCGTGGGGCGCTGATGTCGACCAGTTCGTGCAGTCTGGTGCCCCCACCGTGCGGGTGCACCGTCATGGTGGACCACATCTCGATGCCGGGCCGCTGCCGGGTGTGGGTGCGGATCTCGCCGGGCGCGCTGGTGCGCAGGTCCACCCGGCAGGTGAACCGGATCGGTATTCCGTAGAGGCGCATACGATGCGGAGCCAGGTATCGGGTGACGCCGTCGGCGCCGCCGGGAACCTGGCGGACGTGCACCAGCATCGGGTGCACGGCTTCGTAGTTGACCAGATCGGCCAGAAACGCCGCGACGGTCTCGGGCGGCGCAGCGATGACGGCAGTGTGCTCCAGGCGTCCGCGTGCCATGGCAGCACCTTAGCCCCGCAGGTTGCGGTGGCATACTCGCCGGTATGCCGCAAGACAAGGCCTCTGGGCGTCGCCAATCGGTCGTACTGCTCATGGCTGTAGCGGCGATAGCGGTGCTGCTCTTCGGCTGCGGATCGCAAACCCGGGCCGAGAACACCCAACTTGATTTCGCCGCCCAAACCCTCGATGGCCGACCATTTTCCGGTGCGAGCCTGGTCGGCAGACCGGCCGTGTTGTGGTTCTGGGCGCCGTGGTGTCCGCTGTGCCAACGGGATGCACCGATGGTCGCTCGACTGGCCGCCGCACACCCCAAGGTGACCTTCGTCGGCGTGGGCGCGCAGGACCGGCCGGACGCGTTACGGGCGTTCGTCGACAGGTACGGCGTCGACGAGTTCACCGAGTTGGCCGACACCGACGCGGCGGTGTGGGCCCGGTTCGGGGTCACCCGGCAGCCGGCGTACGCCTTCATCAAGCCCGACGGGCACGTCGAAGTGGTGACGGGCTCGCTGGCCGAGGCCGAGCTGAACAGGCGCCTACAGGCCCTGACCGGTTCGTGATCGACACCGCCGCACTCAGTTTTGCCCTGGGGGCCGGGCTGGTGGCGGCGCTGAACCCGTGTGGTTTCGCGTTTCTTCCCGGCTATCTGGGCCTGGTTATCGCCACCAGCCGAGACACCTCACGACCGGTCGCCCTGGCCCGGGCAGCGCTGGCGACCATGGTGATGGCCACCGGATTTCTGACGGTGTTCGGGATCTTCGGATTGGCTGTCTCGCCGTTGATCGCTTCGGCACAGAAGTATCTGCCGTTCGCCACTGTGGTGATCGGCGTGGCGCTGCTGTCCACGGGCGTCTGGTTGTTGGCCGGCCGCGAGATCCCGCTGTTGCTGCCCGGTAGGGCGGGCGGGATACCCACGGCACGGCTGGGGTCGATGTACGGCTACGGCGTCGGCTACGCCATGGCGTCACTGTCCTGCACGATCGCTCCGTTTCTGGCGGTGATCAGCACCACGTTTCGGCAGGGTTCGACGGTGGCGGGCGTGCTGGCGTTCATCGCCTATGCCGTGGGCATGAGCATCACCGTCGGCGTTGCGGCGCTGGCGGTGGCGGTGGCGGGTTCTGCCGCCAGCTCCGCGTTGCGGCGCGTGCTGCCGTATGTGGGACGCGTCGCCGGGGTGATCGTGTTGCTCACCGGGCTGTACGTCAGCTATTACGGCTACTACGAGATCCGGTTGTACTTCGCCGAGGGCGACGCTCATGATCCGGTGGTCGGTGCCGCGGGTGCGGTGCAGTCCTGGCTGGCCGATCAGGTCGACGCGCTGGGTGTTTGGCCGCTGCTGGGCGCGATCGTCGCGCTGGTGGCCGGCGCACTGGGCTGGCGAGCGCTGCGGCGCCGGCACCGGTCCGCCCCCGAATAATTGTTTCGATTGTTTCAATCTCGGGCAGCGGCGGGTAGCATGGGCGCATGCCCACCGCCGTCGCCCCGATCGCCCGCCAGGTCGCCGAACGCGCCCGCACCGACGCCGGGTTCGCCCTTGTCCTCGACGCGCTCCTGGAGGCGCCCACCGCCCCTCAGGGCACGTTGGAGCGTATCGCCGCCCACGCCCTGAACGACCAGCGCCGCGCTGCCCTCGTCGACGACTTCGTCGCCGGGGCGCTGCCCACGCCGAAGGTCCAAGACCTCCTGCGGTTGGGCACACCGCAGGCGGTGCACCGGCTGCGCAGCCGCGGCAAGCTCATCGGCGCGGCCATCGGCAACCAGACCTGGTTTCCGGCCTGGCAATTCGATGACGCCCGGCTGCGCCCGGAGCTGACCGAGATCCTGGAGCTGCTGGGCCGGTTCACCACCGACCCGCTGGCCGCGGACCGCATCATGCGGCTCACCCATGACGAACTGGGCGGTTTCTCGATCGCCGAGGCGCTGCGCCACGGCGAGACGGCGCCCGCCGCGCGTCGACTGCTCACCTCGCTCGGTGCCTGAACTCCCGGCCGGCTATCGGGCACCGCTGCCCGATGCCCGGCCCAGCGGGCTGCGCCGCCGGCGCATCGCCGCCGGCTCACAGCTGTGGCGACTCGACGCCGAGCCCCCCGGCCAGTGGACCTGGGGCGGCTTCGGTCAGCCGCGCTATCGCTTCGATCCCCCGTCCGGCGGGTTTCGCACCCGCTACGCGGCGACCGATCTCGTCGGCGCGTTCCGGGAACGCTACCGACTGACCGGATTGATGATCCCCGGCGATCACGCCCGCCACCATCTGGTGCGGCTGTCCGCCGCCCGACACCTGCGGGTGCTCGATCTGCGCACCGAGCGCAACCTGGATGCCCTGGGCGTCGACGACCAGATCAGCACCGGCCAGCACGACGCGGTGTGGGCCACCTGCCAGCACCTGGCAGATGCCGTGCGGCGCTGGTGGCCCGAGCCCGACGAATGCCCGGATGCGATCGTCTATCGTTCGCGCACCACCCCGGAGACTTCGGTCAACTATGCGTTCTTCGATGTCGGTGCATTCGCGGTGGAGTGCTGGCCGCTCGCGGAGCGCCCGGAGGTGACCGCGGATCTGGTGCTGCGGCACGGGTTTACCGTCGCGTACTGAGTCCGATAGCGCACTGCCCCACCTGCCACAGACCCACCGTCACAGACCCACCCGTCACAGGCCCATCCGTCACAGACCCACCTGCCACAGACCCACCCGTCACATACCCACCAGTCACAGCACGGAGGATGTGGGCATGCGCCCGCCTCTGAGCGACAACGCCGGTTATGTCAACTCGCATTGCGCTCGCCGAGGCGCGATTCTCCACCAGCACCCCGCCACGGCCTGACATAACGTCGCTTGTCGCTCGGAGCCGGGCACACACCACACCCCCGCTCCCGCGTGACGCCTGAGACGGACGTGACCGATCCCGGCGCTCAGCCCGGCTTCGTCGCGGTGACCAGCCGGGTCGAAGTCCACGGCCCGCCGTACCACATTCGCCAGCCCAGGTTGCGCCATGTCACGTCACGCCAACCCATTTCACGCAGTTGGGCGGCGTGGCGGCGGATCTCCCACAGATCGGCGATGGCCAACCGGCCTCCGGGCCGCAGCACCCGGGCCGCCTCCGCCAGCGCACGCCGGCGGCCCTCGCGAGACCCGATGTTGTGGATCGCCAGGTTGGACACCACCAGGTCGACGCTGGCGTCGGGCAGCGGCAGCGCGGTCATGTCGCCGGTGCTCACCTCGATCCGGTCGGCGACGCCTTCCAGGGCGGCGTTGGCCCGGGTGGCATCAGCTGAGTTGTCGGTCTGATCGGCCTGCCACAGGTCGACTCCGATCGCACGGCCGTCGGGCAGCCGCTTGGCCGCGGCGCACAACACCGCACCTCGACCGCATCCCATGTCGAGCACGGTTTCGTCGCCGCGCAGGCGCAGCCCATCGAGTACGTCGTCCCACACCTTGAACTTGCCGGCCCGCGTCGCATGCCAATACAGCCCGACCTGGGTCAGGACGGCGGCGTCGAGGACCAACGCCGCCGCGCCGGGCCACAGTGGACCGCGGGCCAGGGCGATGCCGCCGTAGATCGCCAGCGCGGCGGACCCGATCGCCAAAGCGGCGAGCTGCCCGCCCAGCGAGACCCGGTGAAACGATCCGTCGATGCCGTAGTCGCCGCGATGGCGTGGCGCCTCAGTCATCGTGCAGGCTCTCGTCGCCGAACCTGATCCCGAGATCGCGCGCGGTCTCGATCGAATCACATTCCACTGGAACGGTTTTCTGTCGGCGGGTAGCTTCGGCCAACGGCACGTAATCCACCGTCGGCGGGTTGAGCGCCACCATCACCCCGCTGCGCCCCTCGTCGAGGGCCCGCACCGCCGCAGCGCCGAACCGCAGCCCCAGCAGCCGGTCCACCGACGACGGCGAACCGCCGCGTAACAGATGCCCCAGCACCACGGCACGCGACTCGCGCCCGGTGAGCGCCTCGAGTTCAGCGGCAACCTTGGCGCCCACGCCGCCCAGGCGTTCGGCCTGACCCACCGCCTTGCCCGCCACGGTGAGCTCGCCGCCTACCGGCTTGGCGCCTTCGGCCACGCAGATAATGGAGTAGGTCGAACCACGTTGCGCGCGTTGGTTGATCAGCTCGGCCACCGGCTCGAGCCGATACGGGATCTCCGGAAGCAAGATGGCGTGCACCCCGGACGCCAGCCCGGCATGCAGCGCGATCCAGCCGGCGTAGCGGCCCATCACCTCCACCACGATGATCCGGCTGTGCGAGGTCGCGGTGGGAAACAACCGATCGATGCACTCGGAGGCGAAATCGACCGCACTGTCGAAACCGAACGTCGCCGCGGTGCCCTCCAGGTCGTTGTCGATGGTCTTGGGCACCCCGACCAGCCGCAGCCCAGCCTGGTGCAGGTGGTGGCCGATCGCCAGGGACCCGTCGCCCCCGATGGTGATCAACGCATCGATCTCGTGCTCTGCGAAGCGCTCGAGCAGCTCGTCGGTGCGGTCCTGTTCGCTCCAGCTGCCGTCGGGCTGCTGCACCGGGTAGGCGATCGGGTTGCCGCGGTTGGTGCTGCCCAAGATGGTGCCGCCCTGGTGGATGATGCCGCGCACCCGGTTACGGTTCAGCTCGATCAGACCGCCATCGGGATAGTCGTCGCCCAGCAGCAGCCCGTTGTAGCCGTCGCGGATCCCGACCACGTCCCAGCCTCGTCTTTGGGCGGCCAGGGTGGCGGCGTAGACGACGGCGTTGAGACCTGGTGCGTCACCGCCACCAGTGCTGATCGCGATGCGCTTGATGCCCGCCGTCACCCCTGGACCGCCAGCACCGGGCTTTTGGGATCGATCAGAACCTTGGCATGCCGGGCCGGGTCCGCCAGCGCGTCGAACGCGTTCGCCACCCCGCCCAGTCCGACGGTGCCGGTGATCAACGGCGAGACGTCGACCTTCCCCTCGGCGATCATGTGCAGGGTGTCTCGGAATTCCATTGGTGTGTATCCCAATACGAACCGAAGGTCGGCTTCCTTGTTGATCGCGATCGCCGGCCGGATCGCGTCGGTTCCCATGCAGACGCCGACCACGACCACCCGGGAGAACAGGGGCGCGCCGGCGATGATGCCGTCGATGACACCGGGCACCCCGACGCACTCGAAGATCACCGGGCGGTTGGGTGTGGCGGCGCCGACGGCTTCGGCGGCCCGCCAGACATGCCACCAGGGCAACCGTGCCTTGTACAGCTTTTCGACGGTGCCCACCGCCAAGCCCAGCGCATCCGGCGCGTTCTCCAGGTGGCCGTGGCCCGCGGCCGCGGCATAGGGCGAATCGTGTGCCGGGTCGACGACGATGTCGGCGCCGCATCGGGTGGCCAGCGCGCGGCGGCCGGGCGAGAAGTCGCTGGCGATCACCGTGCGCACACCGCGGGCTTTGAGCATGCACACCACCGCCAGGCCGATCGGTCCGCAGCCGATCACGATCGCCACGTCGCGCTTGCGCACCTCGCCGCGTCGCACGGCATGCCAGGCGACCGCCATCGGTTCGGTGAGTGCGGCCGCGTCCACCGACAGGCCGTTGGGAATGGGCAGGGTCAGCGACTGCTCGACGAGCATCTGCTCGGCGTAGCCGCCCGGCGCCGATTCCGACAACCCGATCGCATGGACAGCGTCACCGCGCCGCAACAGCGGTAGTGCGACTACTCGGGTGCCGGGGCGCGGCGCCTTTCGAGTACGGGGACCGTGGTCGAGTACTTCGCCGCAGACTTCGTGCCCGAGCACCACCTGCTGATCCGAGCGCATGAAGCCGTCGTATCCGGTCGCGGCCATGACATCGGCGACCTCGTCGCAGTGCTGGCGTGCGTGCAGATCAGATCCGCAGATACCGCACCGCAGCACGTCGATGAGGAGCTGGCCTCTGGCCGGGACGGGGGTAGGTAGTTCGACGAGCTCGAGTTCGCTGTTGCTGCAACTGACCGCTTTCACGGTTTCCAGCCTACGAGGGTGACCGGCGGGCGGGGTGTCAACGACCGGGGCGGCGAGCACGTAACAGGGCTCCCACCAGGACGATCGCCAACACCGCCAGCCACGGCCAGGCGCCGTGCTGGTGCACCCACCCGGCGAGCGTGCCCTGGAGCCGTCCCGCCGCGGCCAGCACCGGATCGCCCACGCTGGCGTCGCCCTGGAACAGGCGAACTTCGTAGTAGCCGTAGTAGCCGACGTAGAGTCCCACGGCCACCAGCAGTGCCCCGCTGATCCGGCTCGCGTAGCGGGTGATTCGCCGTATCTTGGCGATCAGCGCGGAGCGGGCCAGCGCCACCGCGATCGCGAGCACCCCGACCAGTAGGCCGAACCCGGCCGCATATGCCAGATAGACCGTCACCGCGTCGCGGCCACCGCGCAAGGCCGCCCCGGTGACCGCCAGGAACGGGCCGATCGTGCAGCCCAGCGACGCGCACGCGTAGCCCACCCCGTAGCCGAGCATCGACCCGATCCGGGCGGTGGGCGCCCATCGTCCGCCGAACGATCCAACCGCGAGTCGGCCGCCCGCCAGCAGCCAAAACCCAAGGGCCACCAGCACCACCCCGATCACCACCGTGGCATAGGGCAGGTAGCGCTGCGCCCGTGCGGCCGCCGTGACGGTGAGCAGCCCGAAGACGCCGAACACCGCCAGAAAGCCCAGGGTCATCGCCGCGGTGGCCGCCAGCGCGCGGCCCACCGCCTGCCGCCCGCCGGTCCGCTCGCCACGCACCACCAATGCCAGGTAGGCGGGCAACAGCGCGAACCCGCACGGATTCAGGGCCGCCACCAACCCTGCGGCGAAGGCCAGCGCGGGCAGGTTCTGGTTCACCTAGGTCAGCGCCGCGACCCGGTCGGACAACTCCTGTTGCGACATCGCCGAGGTGGGGTTGTTCACGAAGGTCGAGGTGCCGTCGGAGCGCTCGAATACGTAGGCGGGCTGCCACGGCACTCCGAATCGGGTCCAGATCGAGCCGTCGGCGTCGTTGAGGTTGGTGAAGTTCAGGTGGTACTTGGCGACGAAGGCCTGCATCGACGCCACATCGGAGCGGCCCGCGACTCCGACGAAGGTCACCCGGGGGTTGGCGGCCGCGACTTGGCTCACCGACGGCGCTTCGGCGTTGCAGAACGGACAACTCGGCCGCCAGAACCACAGCACTACGGGTTTGCCCTGCAGGCTGGCGCCGTTGAAGGGGGTCCCGTCAATGGTCGTGGTGGTGAACTGCAACCGGTCATCTGCGGCGGTGGCGGCCGGTGAGGCGGCCAGCCCGACAACCAGTGCGGCGACAGCGGCCAGTACCAACGTGTAGATCCTCATGTGAGGCATCACGAACGCGGACGGCCGATGGTTCAGCCCACGCGTCGGGGCCGCGGTTTATGGTGGCCGCGATGGGACTGCACCTGCACCGCGCCGAGCGCACCGACGTCCTCGCCGACGGCCTCGGTGCACTGTTGGCGACGCCGCCGGCCGACCCGTTCGCCCAGGAGCTGGTGCTGGTGCCGGCGCGCGGGGTCGAGCGCTGGCTGTCCCAACGTCTGTCGCATGTGTTGGGTGCCGGTCCCGGCGGCGACGGGGTCTGCGCGGGCGTGGAGTTTCGCAACCCGATCTCGCTCATCGCCGAGATCACCGGCGCCGGCGACGACGATCCGTGGTCCCCGGATGCCATGACCTGGCCGCTGTTGGCGGTGATCGACGCGAACCTGGCCGAGCCCTGGTGCGCCACGCTGGCAACGCATTTGGGCCACGCCGACTCCAGCGGAGAAGGTGAGCTGCGGCGCGGCCGGCGCTATGCGGTGGCGCGCCGGCTGGCCGGACTGTTCGCCTCCTATGCCCGGCAGCGCCCGCAGTTGCTGGTCGACTGGAACGCCGGTGCGACCGGTGAATTGCATGAGGACCTGGCCTGGCAGCCGCCGCTGTGGCGGGCGTTGGTGGCCGCCATCGGTATCGATCCCCCACCCGTTCGGCACCGCGATACCGTCGCGCGTCTGCGCCAGGCGCCGACCGACACACTGCCGGCCCGGCTGTCGTTGTTCGGGCACACCCGGTTGGCGTGCACCGACATCGAGTTGCTGGACGCGCTGGCCACTCATCACGACCTGCACCTGTGGTTGCCGCATCCCTCCGACGCGCTGTGGCGCTCGCTCGGCGACGTGCACGGCGTCGTACCGCGCACCGAGGACGACACCCGCCACCACGCCCACCATCCGCTGCTGGAGACGCTGGGCCGCGATCTGCGTGAGCTGCAACGCGGCCTGCCCGCCGCGCCCGACAGTGATGAATTCCTCGATGCCGCAACGCGGCCGGACACGCTCTTGGGTTGGCTGCAATCCGATCTGGGCGCCAATGCGCTGCGCCCAACGGGCCGCCGCCACGCCGCATCAGACCGCTCGGTGCAGGTGCACAGCTGCCACAGCCCGGCGCGGCAGGTCGACGTGCTACGCGAAGTCCTGCTGGGGCTGCTGCACGACGATCCGACGCTGGAGCCCCGCGACATCGTGGTGATGTGCCCCGACATCGAAACCTATGCGCCGTTGATCGTCGCCGATTTCGGTCTGGGCGAGCTCGCCGGCGACACCCACCCGGCGCATCGGTTGCGGGTGCAGCTCGCCGACAGGGCACTGACCCAGACCAATCCGCTGCTCGCGGTGGCCGCCGAACTGCTGGAGATCGCCGGCAGCCGCGCCACCGCCACCGCCGTGCTCAACCTCGCCCACGCCGACCCGGTACGGGCGCGGTTCGGCTTCACCGACAACGATCTGGCCCAGATCACCACCTGGGTGCGTACCGCCAACATCCGCTGGGGTTTTGACCCACACACCCGCGAGCGCTACGGGCTGTCGCACATCGTGCACAACACCTGGAGATTCGGCCTGGACCGCATCTTGACCGGGGTGGCGATGTCCGATGATTCGCAGGCCTGGCTGGGCACCGCGCTCCCCCTCGACGACGTCGGCAGCAGTCAGGTGGAGCTGGCCGGGAAACTGGCCGAGTTCGTGGCCCGGTTGCAGTCGGCGGTCGAGAAGTTGGAGGGCACGCGCCCGCTGGCGGAGTGGATCACCGCGCTGCGCGACGGGGTCGCCGAGCTGGCCGATGCCGGCGCTGATGCCTGGCAGAGCGCGCATCTGCAACGGGAGTTGGCGCAGGTGCTCGACGACGCCGCGGCCCGCAGCGACACCGCCCTGCGGCTACCCGATGTGCGCGTGCTGATGGCCGGGCATCTGGCCGGGCGGCCGACCCGGGCCAACTTCCGCACCGGAACGCTGACGGTGTGCACCATGGTGCCGATGCGGTCGGTGCCACACCGGGTGGTGTGCCTGCTGGGCGTGGACGACGGAGTGTTCCCCCGGCTGAACCTGCCCGACGGCGACGACGTGCTGGCGCGGCGCCCGATGACCGGGGAACGTGACATCCGTTCCGAGGACCGGCAATTGCTGCTGGATGCGATCACCGCGGCCACCGACAAGCTGGTGATCACCTACACCGGCGCCGACGAACACAGCGGCCACCCCCGCCCGCCCGCCGTCCCGTTGGCCGAGTTGCTCGATGCGCTGGATCAGACCACCCCCGAACCGGTGCGCGCGCAGCTTGTTGTGGAGCATCCGCTGCAGCCGTTCGACGTCAAGAACGTCGAACCCGGCCGGCTGATCCCCGATGTGCCGTTCACCTTCGACCCGACCGTGCCGCTGGCCGCCAGAACCGCCGCCGGAATCCGTTGTGCCGCGCGAGAGTTCATCACCGACCCGCTTCCCGCACCGCCGCCGGCAGACGTCGCGCTCGTCGACCTGCTCAAGTTCTTCAAGGACCCGGTCAAGGGCTTTTTCAGTGCGCTGAACTACACCCTGCCGTGGGAGGTCGACGAGGTCGAAGACGGTATGCCGGTCGAGATCGACGCGCTGGGCGAGTGGGCGGTGGGCAACCGAATGCTGCACGACATGCTGCTGGGCACCGACCCGGCCAATGCCATCGCGGCTGAGTGGCGGCGCGGCAGCCTGCCACCCGGGCAACTGGGCTGGCGCACCGCCAAACAGATCCGGGACCGGGTCATGTACCTGGCGGCCGCGGCCTTGGAGCATCGCCAAGGCGCTCCGGCGACTTTTGACATCGATCTGGATCTCGGAGGTGGGCGCCGGCTGACCGGTACCGTCACCCCGGTGTTCGATGCCACCACGGTGTCGGTCAACTACTCCAAACTGCGGGACACCCATCTGTTGCAGGCCTGGATTCCGCTGGTGGCGTTGGCCGCCCAGCGTCCGGACGTCGAGTGGACCGCCCGCTGCATCGGCCGCGACCGCGGCGGCGAGCGCGTCCGGCAGCGGGTGCTCGGGCCGCCACCCAACCCGGTCGAAACATTGCGGGAGCTGGTGTGGCTCTATGACATGGGGCGGCGCGAACCGCTGCCACTGCCGATCAAGACGTCGTTCGCATGGGCAGAGAAGCGTCACGCCGGGCGCGACCCGGTGTCGTATGCGAGCAGTAAATGGGCCACCCAGCGCTATCCCGGTGAGGACGCCGAACCCGCCAGCGTGCGGGTGTGGGGACCGCACGCGCCGTTTGACGTGCTGCAGGCCCCACCACGCCCGGGCGAGGAGTTCGACGGTGAGGACACCCGCCTGGGCGCGCTGGCCGCCCGGCTGTGGCTGCCGCTGCTGCGCGCGGAACGGCGGATGCGCTGATGGAACGCTTCGATCTGCTGGGCCCGCTGCCGGCCCGCGGCACCACCACGGTGCTGGAGGCCAGCGCCGGCACCGGTAAGACGTTCACGCTGGCCGGTCTGGTGACCCGCTACCTGGCCGAGGGTCACGCCACCCTGGACGAGATGTTGTTGATCACCTTCAGCCGCGCCGCCACCCGGGAGCTGCGTGACCGGGTGCGTCGCCAACTGGTGGAGACATTGGCCGCCCTGGACGGCATGTGCGCACAGGAACCCAATGATCTTGTCGCGCATCTGTGCGCCGGTAGCGCCGACGAGCGGGAGCTGAGCCGGCGCCGGCTGCGTGATGCGCTGGCCGGATTCGACGCCGCGACCATCGCCACCACGCATCAGTTCTGTCATCTGGTGCTGAAGTCACTGGGCATCGCCGGTGACACCAGCGCCGGGGTCGAGTTGGTGGAAAGCCTTGACGACCTGGTGATCCGGGTCGTCGACGACCTGTACCTGGCGAAGTTCGGTACCCAGCGCGACGAGGTGGCGCTGAGCTACGCCGACGCGCTGGAACTCGCGCGGCAGGTGGTCTCCGACCCGTATGCCCAGCTGCGCCCGCAGGATCCCGAACCCGACTCGGTGGCCGAGGTGCGGCTGAGATTCGTCGATGCGGTCTGCACCGAATTGGAGTTGCGCAAACGCCAGCTCGGCGTGCTGGGCTATGACGACCTGTTGCGCCGGCTGGCCGGCGCCTTGGAGCCCGAAGACTCGCCGGCCCGCGAACGGATGCGGCAGCGCTGGCCGATCGTGATGGTCGACGAGTTCCAGGACACTGACCCCATCCAGTGGCAGGTGATCGAACGCGGCTTCGTCGGGCATTCGGCGGTGGTGCTGATCGGCGACCCCAAGCAGGCGATCTACGGGTTCCGCGGCGGCGACATCTACACCTATCTGCAGGCGGCCCGCACCGCTGGGCAGCAGCGCACCCTGGCGGTGAACTGGCGCAGCGACTCCGCACTGGTCGAGGCGCTGCAGACGGTGATGGGCGGTGCGGCGCTGGGCGATCCGCAGATCGTGGTCCACGATGTCGAAGCCGCGGTCAGCGGAACCCGGCTGGCCGGTGCGCCCAGCACCGCGCCGTTGCGGCTGCGGGTGGTCGGCCGCGCGACCTTCGGTGTCAGCGCCGATCGTGTCGTCCCGATGACCAAGCTGCGCCGCCATATCCCCGATGATCTGGCCGCCGACGTCGCCGCCTTGTGGGCCAGCGGCGCGACTTTCGACGGCCGTGCGATCAGCCCCGGCGATGTGGCGGTGATCGTGGAGAACAGCAAGGACGCGGCCGCCTGCCAAGAAGCCTTGCTGCGGGCGGGGATTCCCGCGGTGTTCACCGGCGACGCCGACGTGTTCTCCTCGGCCGCGGCCGCCGACTGGTTGTGTCTTTTGGAGGCGTTCGAGGCAACGCATCGCGCCGGGCTGGTGCGGGCCGCCGCGGCGACGGTGTTCTTCGGCCATACCGCCGCTACCCTGGCCGACGGTGGTGACACGTTGACCGACCAGGTGGCGTCCACGTTGCGGGACTGGTCCGATGAACTGCGTCTGCACGGGCCGGCGGCGGTGTTCGAGGCGGCGCAGTTGGCCGGCCTCAAGCGCCGGTTGCTCGGCGAGTACGGCGGGGAACGCACCATGACTGATCTGGCGCATGTGGCGCAGCTGCTACATGAGGCCGCGCACCGCGACCGGTTGGGCCTGCCGGCGTTGCGGGATTGGTTGCGCCGTCAGTGCACGGAAAGAAACGGTGGCGGGCAGCACAATCGCCGGCTCGACTCCGACGCGGCCGCCGTGCAGATCCTGACGGTGTGGGGCTCCAAGGGCTTGCAGTTTCCGATCGTGTACCTGCCGTTCGCGTTCAACCGGCACATGTTCGACGAGGCCATCCCGCTCTACCACGAAGCCGGTGTGCGTTGCCGGCACGTCGGCGGCCCGAACAGTTCCGACCACAACGAGGTGCAGCGGTTGAGCGTGGCCGAGGCCGCCCGCAATGACATTCGGCTCGCCTATGTGGCGTTGACCCGCGCGCAGTCGCAGGTGGTGGCGTGGTGGGCGGCGTCCTACGACGAACCCAACGGCGGCCTGTCCCGGTTGCTGCGGGGCCGGTGCCGTGGCGAGGCGCCGGTACCGGATCGCTGCGAGCCCAAGCCGTCCGACGACGAAGCGCTGAGCTGCTTTCGGGAGTGGGAGGCCGCCGGCGGTCTGGTCATCGAGGAGTCGGTGATCGCCCCGCTGGCCCCGGTCGCCTCGGCACAGCCTCCGGATGGCTTGGAAGCACGGCACTTCCACCGCCACATCGACACCGGCTGGCGGCGCACGTCGTATTCGGGGCTGATCCGGCATGCCTCCGAAGGCGTGGCAGATGTGGCGGGCGCGGCGTCCGGGGTGCACAGCGAGCCGGAGCTGACCGCCCGCGACGACGAGGCCGACGACGTGCCCGTGGCGGTGGCGGCGCCGCCGGACGGCGCGGATCTGGTCTCGCCGATGGCCGAGTTGCCGGCGGGGGCGGCGTTCGGTTCGTTGGTGCACGCGGTGTTGGAGACCGCCGATCCGTTCGCCGCCGACCTGGCGGCCGAGCTGGAAGCCCAGGTAAGCCTGCACGCCGCCTGGTGGTCGGTCGACGCCGAGCCGGCCGTATTGGCCGCGGCACTGGTGCCGATGCACGACACCCCGCTGGGGCCGCTGGCCGGTGGGCTGACGCTGCGCGACATCGGCAACCGAGACCGGTTGCGGGAGTTGGATTTCGAGATTCCATTGGCCGGAGGGGATGTTCGGGGGGTGGCGCCGGACCTGCGGCTGGCCGAGGTGGGGACGCTGTTGCGCGAGCATCTGCCGGCTGACGACCCGTTCGCCCCGTATGCCGACCGGCTGGCCACCGAAGCACTGGGCGGCCAGCCGCTGCGCGGATATCTGTCCGGGTCGATCGATGTGGTGCTGCGGGTTCGGCAACAGCGCTTTGTGGTGGTCGACTACAAGACCAACCGGCTGGGCGACACCGCCGCCGACTACGGGTTCGACCGGCTCACCGCGGCGATGCTGCATTCGGATTACCCGTTGCAGGCGCTGTTGTATACCGCGGTGCTGCACCGCTTCCTGCGCTGGCGGCTGCCCGGTTACGACCCCGAGCAGCATCTGGGCGGCGTGCTGTATCTGTTCGTGCGCGGCATGTGCGGGCCGGACACCCCGGTCATCGACGGGCACCGTGCCGGGGTGTTCGACTGGCGGCCGCCGACGGCGCTGGTGGTCGCGTTGTCGGACCTGTTGCACGCAAGGCGGGCGGCATGAGCGAGCTGTTGGAGTGGCGAGTGGCCTCCCGAGCCACCGGACTGCTTCGGGACTTCAATCAGGCAGGCGTATTGGATGCCGCCGATGTGCATGCGGCCCAACGCATCACCGCATTGGCCGGCGAACCCGACGAGACGGTCGCCTTGGCGCTGGCGCTGACCGTGCGGGCGCTGCGGCACGGATCGGTGTGCCTGGATCTGTCATCGGTGGCCGCCGACACCGACGGCGCGGACGTGTCCTGGCCGGCGCCGGGTGCTTGGTTGGCGGCGGTGCGGGGCAGCCGGCTGGTGCAGGAGCAGGTGCTGAGGGTCTATGACATCCCTGCTGGCGGGCTGCTCTACCTCGACCGGTATTGGCGCGAGGAGCAGCAGGTCTGCGCGGACCTGTTGGCGTTGTCGGCGCCCGGGACGGTGCCGGCGGAACTGCCCGCCTTTGAGCGACTGTTTCCGCCCGGCGAGTTCGATGAGCAGCGTGCGGCCGCCGAAATCGCGTTGTCGCAGCCGGTCACGGTGCTCACCGGCGGTCCGGGCACCGGCAAGACGACGACGGTGGCGCGACTGTTGGCACTGTTGGCCGAGCATGCCGAGCGGTCCGGCACGCCCGGGCTGCGGATCGCGTTGGCCGCCCCGACCGGCAAGGCCGCGGCCCGGCTGACCGAGGCGGTCGCCGTGGAGGTGGCCGCGTTGGATCCGGTGGATCAGGCGCGACTGGCCGGATTGGGCGCCACCACGTTGCACACGCTGTTGGGGTCGCGGCCGGACAGCTCGGTGCGGTTCCGCCACGATCGGGCCAACCGGCTGCCGCACGATGTGATCGTCGTCGACGAGACGTCGATGGTGTCGCTGACGTTGATGGCCCGGCTGCTGGAGGCGATGCGCCCGGATGCCCGGCTGATTCTGGTGGGCGACGCCGACCAGCTGGCGTCGGTGGAAGCCGGTGCGGTGCTGGCCGATCTGGTGGACGGGCTGGCGGCGCGGCCGGACACCCGGGTGGCCACGCTGCGGACGTCGCACCGCTTCGGCGAGTCGATCGGGGCGCTGGCGGTGGCGATCCGCGACGGTGATGCCGATACCGCGATCGCGCTGCTGGCCGCCGGCGGCGAGCACGTGGAGTGGATCGACACCGACCACACGGCCGACGTGGCGCAGCGGTTGGCGGCGCTGGTGGTGCCCCACGCGTTGGCGGTGCGCCAGGCGGCGCTGTTCGGTGACGCCACCGCAGCGGCGGCGACGCTGGACGAGCACCGGTTGCTGTGTGCGCACCGGGAGGGCGTGCACGGGGTGCGGCACTGGAACCAGCAGATCCGCCGGTGGGTGGCCGAGCAGACCGGTGACCCGATGTGGACCGAGTGGTATGCCGGACGCCCGTTGCTGGTGACCGCCAATGACTACGGGTTAGGGCTGCGCAACGGCGACACCGGGGCCGTGGTGGTCCGCAATGAGGGCCTGCGCGCGGTGATCTCCACGGCGTCCGGGCCACTGGAGTTCGCCACCAGCCGGCTCGCCGAGGTCGAGACCATGTATGCGATGACGATCCACAAGAGCCAGGGCAGCCAGGCCGGCGAGGTGACCGTGCTGATGCCGCCCGTCGAGTCGCGGCTGTTGACCCGGGAGCTGTTCTACACCGCGGTGACCCGGGCCAAGACGAAGGTCCGGGTGGTGGGGTCGGAGGCTTCGGTGCGGGCGGCGCTGGGCCGCCGGGTGGTGCGGGCCTCCGGGCTGGCGCTGCGACTGCGGGAAGCGTGACCAGCGGTGTACTACAAATTCGTAGTACCATTTTTCTATGTCCGAGGTGCCGGTACGCGAGCTGAATCAGAACACCGCCGGTGTGCTCGCCCGCGTCAAACGGGGCGAACAACTTGAGATCACCGAACGCGGCACGGTGATCGCTCGCCTGGTCCCGGCCGAGGCGGATCCGTTGGCCGAGATGATCAAGGCCGGGCGACTTCACCCTGCGACCGTCGACGGGCCGGCGCCGCGTCCCTCGGGCCCGATCCGCACCGATCATGAGGCCGGCAAAGCGCTTCGCGAAATGCGGGATGACGAGCGCTACTGATGTTGTATCTGGACACGTCGGCGCTGGTGAAACTGATCCGCCGTGAACCGGAGACCGACGCGCTCGCCGATTGGCTCGACGCGCAGCAGTCCGCGCCGTGGGTGTCGTCAACGTTGATCGAGGTCGAACTGCCTCGCGCTATTCGGCGGCTGGACCCCGCCCGCCTGCCCGATGTACCCGCACTGGTATCGCGAGTCTCCCGCTACCAGGTGGATGAGGTGGTTCGGGCCGCCGCTGCGGCCTATTCCGACCCGGCGCTGCGATCCCTAGACGCCATCCATCTAGCGACCGGTCACGCGGTGTTCGGCACCCGGTTGACGGCGTTTGTCGCCTACGACGAACGTCTACGCGCCGCCGCAGGCACCCTCGGTTTGCCAGCCGTCGCTCCAGGACGATGACGGGCTGACCTGTCACACCCCCGGATTACCGTCGCGATCATGGGGAATCGCAAACAGTCGGGCAGCAACGGAACGGGCTTCGCCATCCTCTTGTTCATCGTGCTGCTGTGGTGGCTGCGCTGGCTTGTTCTGGCCGCGGGCGTGATCACCCTCGCCGTGATCGTCACGCGTCGGCTGATGCGCAGCTACACCGCCTACCGCGCCGCCGAAGTCAGCCGGCTGCGCGAAATCCGCCGGCGCGCCGACGTGCAGAACGCCCAGGTGTTGCGCGGGGACCCGCACGGGTTCTTCGGCCACTACCCGCTGCCGGACCCGGAGCTGATTCCGCGCTGGTACAAGGCGGGCTAACGCCGGGCCGGTGCTACGACGACGCGAGTTGCTGCGCGCGCTGGTACGAAACACCCAGTGCCGCACCGATATCGCGCACGGTGAGCCCCTTGGATTTCAACTGGCGTGCGGCCATGCGTCGCTCCCGGGCCGCCTGCGCCTGAGCGTTCGCGGAGTCGGTGGTGAATTTCGCGGCACGTTCCAGATGATGCTGGACGTCGCCGGGCAGCTGCACGTGAATCGAGATATCAAACGAATCTGCGGGAACCTCCCGCCACAGCGCAACCAAGTCGCGGACCAGTGGCTCCACCTCGGCCAGGTTGCGCGCCTGGGAGTATTGGTCGATCTCGCGCACGTGCAGCAGCCAGAAGCGACCGTCGCGGCTGGCATCCACGTGATAGATCATCACCTCCACCACCCCTTCCCCAGCTTTGGCTCGCACTGCCGGTAGATCATCTGGGCGTAACGATCACCAAACTCGTTGTGGCGGCCCAGCGCGATCATGACGCCATCGAGACTGAAGATCGTGTGGTTGGCGCCCTCACGCTTGACCTCAAACACCAGCCCCGCTGACTTCGCCGCCTTGGCAATCTGCCTGATGATCTTCGCCCGCTTAGGCATGGTAGCTGTCTAGGCCGTTCTCGACAATGTTGTCTACCCTGCAGTTGACGGCAGTTGTTTTGCTTGCTGCACGACGCCGACCTCCTTGGCGCCAAAGCCTGACAGGCATCGCCGATGGCGTCACTTCACCCCACGTCACCCACCCGCGTCCCCCCAGCTGTCGCTCAGAGGCGGGCAACTGCCCCATCCCCGCCAACCCATTAGGGATGAGACCAGTGGTGCGCCACACTGGAACCATGACGGAATCCGGCAATACCCGGGTCGCGGTCTACCTCGACTTCGACAACATCGTGATCTCCCGCTACGACCAGGTCAACGGACGCAGTTCGTTTCAAAAGGACAAGTCCAAGGGCCTGTCCAAACAACCGGATCGGCTGGCGCGGGCCACCGTCGATGTCGGGGCGATCATCGATTTCGCATCGTCGTTCGGGACGCTGGTGCTCACCCGCGCCTACGCCGACTGGTCGGCCGAGGTCAACACCGGCTATCGCGCGCAGCTGGTCGGACGAGCGGTCGATCTGGTGCAGTTGTTCCCGGCGGCCGCGTACGGCAAGAACGGCGCGGACATTCGTTTGGCGGTCGACGCGGTCGAGGACATGTTCCGGCTACCGGATCTGACCCATGTCGTGATCGTGGCCGGCGATTCCGACTACATACCACTGGCGCAACGCTGTAAACGCTTGGGCCGCTATGTCGTCGGCATCGGAGTGGCCGGATCGACGAGCCGCGCCCTGGCCGCGGCCTGCGACGACTTCGTCAGCTACGACGCGCTGCCCGGCGTGCCGGTGTTCGAGCCCGCGCCGGCCACCGCCGACGCGGACGCGGACGCCGAGCCGAAGCGGCGCACTCGCCGGGCCAAGGAGGAGCCCGAGGAGCCGCCAGCGCCGGATCCGCAGGACACCGCCACCGGGCTGCTCATCCGCGCGCTGAAGATCGGCCTGGAGAAGGACGACGTCGAGTGGCTGCACAATTCGTCGGTCAAGGCGCAGATGAAGCGAATGGATCCGTCTTTCAGCGAGAAGGCCCTGGGCTACAAGTCATTCAGCGACTTCCTGCGGTCCTACTCGGACCTGGTGGAGCTCGACGAGAGTTCGACGACGCGGCTGGTGCGGTTGCGCGGGTGAGGCCGGCGAAATAGGGGTGTACGCTCGAGAAGGTTGGGAACCGAGCCAGTCCGGGATGAGTCAGCATTTCGCCGTTGATCTTGTAGAGCAATCGCTCGCACCGGGCACACCGGTGACGGCAGTACGTCGGGATCACCATGAATGCTCTGTTCGCTTACCCGCCCCTTACCGCCCCTAAGGCGGAACAACACTTTTCGAGCCCCCCGAGTTTCGGCATCCTCAGTACGTATCCACCGACGCCGTGCGGGCTGGCGACATTCACCACGGCCCTGTCCGACGGACTGTCCGCCAAAGGCGCCGAGGTCAGCGTGGTGCGCATAGCGGATGGGTCGCCTTCCGGCAGTTCCCGAGTCGTCGGGGAGCTGGTCAACGGTTCCGCGAGATCGGTGGCGGCCAGCTCCGAATTGCTCAACCAGAGCGATGTCGCGGTGATCCAGCATGAGTACGGGATCTATGGCGGAGCCGACGGGGAAGAGGTGCTGGATCTGATCGACGGGTTGCGCGTCCCGTCCATCGTGGTCGCTCATACGATCCTCAAAAGCCCTACCCCGCACCAGCGTTGGGTATTCGAAGCGATCGCGGCCAAGGCGGATCAGGTGGTCGTCATGTCGGAGGTCGCCAGTGAGCGTCTACGCCTCGACTTCAACATCGATCGCAACAAGGTCACCACGATCCCGCATGGCGCGGCCGTGCCAAGGCATGCCGCACTGAAGCGTTCGGGCCGACCCACTCTGTTGACCTGGGGGCTACTGGGGCCGGGCAAGGGCATCGAGCGGGTGATCGACGTGATGGGTTCCCTGCATGACCTCCCCGGGCGTCCGCGCTACTTGGTAGCCGGCCGGACGCACCCGAAGGTCCTGGCCGCCGATGGCGAGGCCTACCGGGACGCGCGCGCAGCACAGGCGCGCAGCAGCGGTGTCGCAGGCTCGGTGTCGTTCGACCCCGACTATCGCGGCGTTTCGTCATTGGTCGCGCTAGTCCAGTCCTCAGTGGCGGTCGTCCTGCCCTATGACTCCACCGATCAGGTCACATCTGGCGTCCTGGTCGACGCGATCGCGTGCGGCCGGCCGGTGGTCGCCACCGCCTTCCCGCACGCCGTCGAGCTTCTCGGCAGCGGGGCGGGCATCGTCGTCGGGCACGATGATCCCGACGCGCTGGCCGCGGCCCTGCGCCGGGTGCTGACCGACCCGCGCGTGGCCGGCTCGATGGCCGCCGAGGCCCGCCGGCTGGCTCCGACCATGGCCTGGACGAGCGTCGCCAATGCGTATCTGGGCTTGGCGCGCCGCCAGCTCGCGCAGCGGCCGGCATCGGTATGAGCACCACCGCACCGGCCCCGATCTTCGACCATCTGCTACACATGACGGATCATCGAGGCACCTTCGAGCACGCTTGTTTCGCCGAGCCTCGGCGCGAGCACGGCTACTGCGCCGACGACATGAGCCGTGTTCTCGTCGTTGCGACCCGCCAGCCCCATGCCGACGGGGACGTGCACCGCCTCGCCAGTGTTGCGGTGCGGTTCCTGAACGAGGCGCAAGCCCTCACCGGCGCGTGCCGCAATCGGATGGACAGCTCCGGCGGTTGGACCGACGAGCCGACCCTGGAGGATTGCTGGGGCAGGTGCGTCTGGGGACTCGGGACGGCCGCCGCGCACAGCGAAGTGGGCTGGGTGCGCCAGTCGGCCATCGTGCAGTTCGAGCGCGCCGCCCAGGGGCGGTCGAACTGGCCGCGCGCCATGGCCTTCGCGGCGTTGGGGGCCGCGGAACTGCTGACCGTCAATCCTGACCATCGCGCGGCCCGCGAACTCGTCACCGACTACGCCGCCACCGTCGCCAAACCGAACGGCAACCCGGCCTGGCCGTGGCCCGAGGAACGCCTGACCTACGCGAACGCGGTCTTAGCCGACGCGATGATCGCCGCAGGCGTTGCGCTCGACACGCCGACACTGTGGGGGCGCGGCCTGGATCTGTTGGAGTGGCTGCTCGGATACGAAACGGCAGAGGGGCATCTCTCCCCCACCCCGGCGGGGGGCCGCGGCCCCGACGACGTTCGGCCCGGATTCGACCAGCAGCCGATCGAGGTGGCTACGCTCGCCGACGCGTGCGCTCGCGCCGCCGGCGTCGACGCCAGGCAGATCTGGCCGGACGGGGTCCGAGCGGCCGCGGCGTGGTTCCAGGGCGACAACGACGCGGGACAGCCGATGTGGGATCCCGAGACGGGCGGCGGATTCGACGGTCTGCAGGCCTGCGGGGTGAACCGTAATCAGGGCGCGGAGTCGACCCTGGCTGTGCTGTCGACCCTGCAGCAGGTTCAGCATTTCTCGACTGTGCCGCAATGACTTCGGTGCTTGACGGACTGGTCACGCGCAACCCGCAGCGGCTCGCAGCCGACCCGTCACGCGTTGTCACCCGACTCTTCGTACCCGGCCAGGAGGGTTTCGAGCACCAGGAGTCCCGCGCCGGCGTGGTCCTGCGGCGGATCCTGGCACTGGACGAGGACGAGGTGCGGTCGTCATTGGACGACGTCGGAACACGCTTCGACGGGCGTCACCGCGATCTGGTCGGCACCTTTGGGCGGCACGCCCGAGAACTCGCCGACCGGCTCGATCCCGACCGGGAACTCTCCGAGGTACGCATGTTGCTGCTGGGTGCGACGTTCACCAGCGAATACGCCATCGAGGGTGCGGCATTGTGCAACCCCAGCATCGTGGCGCACCCCGACCAATCGGGAACGGTTGAGGGTGGGCTGCGATTC
Organism: Mycobacterium sp. UM_WGJ; assembly: GCF_000455125.1. Taxonomy (GTDB): domain Bacteria; phylum Actinomycetota; class Actinomycetes; order Mycobacteriales; family Mycobacteriaceae; genus Mycobacterium. The sequence goes on along the minus strand of NZ_AUWR01000011.1, from coordinate 34,821 downwards.
GTGATGAGCGTGCGGGGCATCGGGGAAGGACATCGTTCCTCGATCGGGTTCCGGACCGGCATCGTCGACGCGGCCGGGCGCGCCACCATCGATGATAAGAGCCCCTTCGCCACAGTCGGAGCAGCCACACCGACCCCGTTGGACGCGGCCATCTTCCGCAGTGAGCTAGCCCGTCTCGACGATGCGGGCGAAGCCAGTCGCTACGTACTCGATGCGCTCGGTGACCGATTCACCCGCGCGGAACTCGATCAGCGACTCGCCACGCTGGAGACCCATCTGAGCACCCGTGGACGCGCCCGAGAGACGATCTCTGCGATCCGCGCCATCGCCGCACGTACCTATGCCGTCGGGTTCTCCGATGCCATACCGCTTTCCGAGCGGGTGCTGTGGCCGGCGATGGACGCTGAGCAGGCCGGGATGGAGGACGCCCGCTTCGCTCGCTTCACCGACGATGACGGGACCCTCAGGTGGCTTGCCACCTACACCGCCTACAGCGGATCTCATATCAGCCAACAGCTCCTGGAGACAACGGATTTCCGATCCTTTACCTCCACACCGATCGTCGGTTCCGCCGCGGCCAACAAAGGACTGGCGTTGTTTCCGCGCCGGATCCACGGCCGATTCGCAGCCCTGTCGAGGGCGGACCGCGAATCGAATGCGATCGCCTACTCCGATCACTTATCGGTATGGCCGAGCGCGGTTCCCGTGCAGCGGCCGGCGCAGGCGTGGGAGGCGTTGCAACTGGGGAACTGTGGTCCGCCCATCGAGACCGAGGCGGGCTGGCTGGTGCTCACCCACGGCGTGGGCCCGATGCGTACCTATCGCGTCGGAGCGGTTCTCCTCGATCTCGACGATCCGACCCGGATTGTCGGTCGGCTACGCCAACCGCTGCTGAGCCCCGCCAGCGACGAGCAGGACGGCTATGTGCCGAACGTAATCTACTCCTGCGGCGCTCTGGTACATGCCGACACCCTGGTACTGCCGTACGGTATCGGCGACGCCGCCATCGGCATCGCCACCGTGCCACTTCCCGAACTGCTTGCCGCACTGGGCGACTGAGGGCTCGCGGTGGCGGTCGGTTACCCCTCCGCGGCCACCAAGGACCGGAGCTGCACGGCGGGGTTGTCGCGTTGGAAACCCTGCAGCCGCCAGGCGTTGGAGAACAACACCAGGTGCACGCCGTCGGTGCGGGTCAAGACTTCCGCCAACGACTGTTTGTTCACGAAGTCGACGTCGTCGGCGTCCACGATCCGCGCGACCTGATACGGCAGCGGCTCCAGCGTGATCGGCGCGCCCATCTCGCTGGCCATCCGGTGTGCGGCCACCTCGAACTGCATCGGGCCGACCGCGGCAAGCACCGGCGCCTGCTCACCGCGGCGATCGGAGACCAGCACCTGCACCACGCCCTCTTGGTCCAACTGCTCGATACCGCGACGAAACTGCTTGTGCTTGCTGGGATCGACGTTGCGCGCCACCGAGAAGTGCTCGGGCGAGAAGCTCGGGATCGGCGGATACTGCACGGGCACATCGCAATACAGCGTGTCGCCGGGACGCAGGGCGGCAGCGTTGGCCAGCCCGATCACATCGCCGGGCCAGGCGGTGTCCAAGGTGGAGCGCTGCTGGCCGAACACCGACTGGGCGTACTTGGTGACAAACGGCTTGCCGCTCGCGGCGTGGGTGAGCACGTCGCCACGTTCGAAGGTGCCCGAGTACACCCGCGCGAAAGCGATGCGGTCGCGGTGGGCGGAGTCCATTCCGGCCTGCACCTTGAACACGAAGGCGCTGAACGGTGCGTCGGTGGCGCGCCGGCCGCCGTCGACGTCGAGCGCCCCGCTGGGCGCCGGCGCCAACTCGGTGAGCACGTCGAGCAGCTGATTCACGCCGAAGTTCAATGCCGCCGAGGTGAACAGCACCGGTGTCGCCGTGCAGTCCAGGAACGCCTCGCGGTCGAAGTCGGATCCGTCGGCCGACAGCAGCTCGCACTCTTCGACGGCGGTGTCCCAGTCATCGCCGGCCGCGGCATGCGCATCGGCCGCGGCGATGTGCTCCTCGGGCGCCGCGGTCGCGCCCCCGGCGGTACGGGTGAACCGGATGAAGTTGCCGGACCGGCGGTCGAGCACCCCGTCGAATTCTCCGGCGATGCCGACCGGCCAGGTCAGCGGGGTGGGGCGCAGCCCGATGCGGGTGTGGATCTCGTCCATCAATTCCAGGGCATGCCGGCCGGGACGGTCCCATTTGTTGATCACCGTGATGATCGGGATCCGACGATGCCGGCACACCTGGAACAGCTTGAGGGTCTGCGGTTCCAGTCCTTTCGCGGCGTCGATGAGCATGACCGCGGAGTCGACGGCGGTCAGCACCCGGTAGGTGTCTTCGGAGAAGTCGGCGTGGCCGGGAGTGTCGAGCAGGTTGATGACGCAGTCCTGCCCCTTGGGGGTGCGGTAGGGGAACTGCAGGGCCGTCGAGGTGATGGAGATGCCGCGGGCCTTCTCCATCTCCATCCAGTCCGACACCGTGGCACGGCGACCGGATTTGCCGTGCACCGCGCCGGCCTCGGTGATGGCCTTGGCGTGCAGCACCAGCGCTTCGGTCAAGGTGGATTTGCCGGCGTCGGGGTGGCTGATCACGGCGAAGGTGCGGCGTCGGCCTGCCTCGGTGGAGATGTCGGTCATTGCGCCAGCGATTGTATTTGCGACCTCGCGCGAATCACTAATCGGCGCTCGCCGCCAGGACAGCGGGAAGCACCAGCGTGTCGATGACCTGCCGGGCGAACTTCGCATCGAAGCTCTGGCCACTCATGACCCGGATCAGACCCACCCCGGCAAGCACATCGGCGATCAGCGACCAGTCCCGGCCGGGCGCCACCTCGCCGCGGTCGGCGGCCCGCTGAAGGATGGTGGTCACCACCCGTCTGCCCTTGAGCAGCAGCATGTCGTCGAGCGCCGAGGCCAGGTGTGGGTCGTGGGCGGCCTCGGCCGCGACCCGCAGCACCACGTCGTTGGGGATCAGCGCGTCGTCGGTGCGCGCCATCCGTCCCACCAACGCGTCGAAATCGCCGGCCAGGCTGCCGGTGTCGGCGACGTCGTCGTCCATCAGGTCGGGTCGCCAGTACACCAGCGCATCGGCGATCAGCGCCGCCTTCGACGACCAGCGGCGGTAGATGGCGGCCTTGCCGACGCCGGCTCGTGCTGCGATGTCGTTCATGTTGGTGTCGTCGTAGCCGTTCTCGGCCAAGGCGGCCAACGCGGCATCGAGGATCGCGGGATCACGCGACCGATCGAGCCGCCCATCGGTGCGCCTGCGCAATTTCGATTCCGTGTCTGCCGTCACCGTCACTCACCCGCTCGCGGTCGGAATGGGCGCGGTGTCGTCTCGGGCCGGCTGCGGTCCGGGTCCGCTGCGGTCCGGCCGCGTGATCTCAAAAGTGTTGAGCGGCCACCAGAACCAGCGGCCCAGCGCCGCGGCGATCGATGGTGTCATAAATGCCCGGACGATCAACGTGTCGATGATCAGGCCGATACCGATAGTCGTACCGAGCTGACCGACCACGCGCAGGTCACTGACGATCATCGCCATCATGGTGAAGGCGAACACCAGGCCCGCCGCGGTGACCACCCGCCCGGTGGCCCCCACCCCGCGGATGATGCCGGTGTTGAGCCCGGCGCTGATCTCTTCCCGCAGGCGCGAGACCACCAGGAGGTTGTAGTCCGAGCCCACCGCCAGCAGGATCACCATCGACAGCGGGATCACGATCCACTGCACGCCCAGGCCCAGGATGTCCTGCCACAGCAGAACCGACAATCCGCACGCGATACCCAGGGATGCGGCCACGGTGCCGACGATCACCAGGGCGGCCACCACGCTGCGGGTGATGATCAGCATGATCGCGAAGATCAGGATCAGCGACGCGATGAGCACGATCATCAGGTCGATGACGACGCCGTCCTGCATGTCGGCGTACAGCGATGCGGTACCGGCGAGCGAGACCTTGGCGCTGGCCAGCGGGGTGCCCTTGAGGGCGTCGGCGACAACGTCTTTGAGGTCCCGGACATGAGCGATGCCCTGCACCGAGGCCGGGTCGCCCTGGTGGGTGATGATCATCCGGACCGACTTGTGGTCGGGCGACATGAACATCTTGATGCCGCGTTTGAAGTCAGGATTGTCGAACACATCCGGCGGCATGTAGAAGAAATCGTCGTTCTTGGCCTGATCGAAGTACAGGCCTATCTCCGTCTCACCTTTGGCCAATTCCTGTTGCTGGGCCTGGGTTCCGGCCATGGTGCTGTGGGTCGCGAGCATGAAGTCGCGCATCGTCGTCATCGAGTCGATGGTGTTCTGCAGAACCGGCAGCATCTGCGGCAGCACTTTATCCAGACGGTCCATGTCGACGGTGAGGTTCTGGATCTGTTCGTCGAGTTGGTCGATGCCGTCCACGGTGTCGAAGATCGATCGCAGTGCGTTGCAGATCGGGATGTCGAAGCAGTGCGGTTCCCAGTAGAAGTAGTTGCGGAACACCCGGAAGAAATCGTCGAAATCGGCTATATGGTCTCGCAATTGATCGGTGGTGTCGGCCATGTCGTGGGTCCGGGCGACCATGCTGTGGGTGACTTCGGTCATCTCCTTGGTGATGGCGTACATGCGCTCCATGTTGGCGACGGTCTTGCTCATCTCGTCGGCCTGTTCGAGCATCTGAGCCGAGTTGTCGTTGTTGAACTTCGCGGCCTGCAGGGTGCCGGCGTTCTGCGCGCCGAGCAGGAATGGGATCGAGCTGTGCTCGATCGGCGCGCCCAGTGGGCGGGTGATGGTCTGCACCCGGTCGATGCCACGCATCCGAAAGACGCTCTTGGCGACCTTCTCGATCACCAGCATGTCTGCTGGGGTGCGCAGGTCATGATCGGTTTCGAGCATCAGCAGTTCGGGGTTCATCCGGGCTTGGGAGAAGTGCCGGTCCGCGACCGCCATGGCCAGGTTGGCCGGCATATCGGCGGGAGTGAACTTCTGGTCGTTGTACTGCGGCACATACGTCAGCAAGCTGATGAAACCCACGACGGCCAGCGCGCCGCTCATCAAGATGACCGGGACGGGCCAGCGGACGGTGATGGTTCCGACCTTGCGCCAGTTCCGCGTCGAGAGTTTCTGTTTGGGGTCGAGCAGCCCGAATTTCGAAGCCACGGTGAGGATCGCCGGGGCCAGTGTCAGGGATGCGGCGATGACCACCAGGATCGCGATCGCGCAGGGCGGACCCATGGTCTGAAAGTAGGGCAGCGTGGTCATGCTCAGGCACATCAAGGCGCCGACGATGGTCAACCCCGAACCCAGGATGACGTGCGAGACGCCGCTGTAGGAGACATAGAAGGCCTCTTCGGGATCGAGGCCGTTTGCTCTCTCTTCGTGATATCGGCCGAGGAGAAAGATCAGGTAGTCGGTGATCGCCGCGATGGACAGCATCGTCACCATGCTCACCGCATACGGGGTCAGGCCGATGATGTTCAGGTTGCCGACGGCGGCCGTAACGCTCATTGCGGCAAACAGTCCCAGGCCGATGGCGACCATGGAGATCAGCATGGTCACCACCGAGCGGTAGATGGCGAGCAGCATCACGATGATGATGGCGACCGACACAAACTCCAGCCGATGCATGCTTTGATGCCCGGCGACACTGGTGTCGGCATTGAGGACCGTGTTACCCGCGACATGGGCCTTGATACCCGGCGGCGGGGGCACCGAGGCGACGATGTCGCGCACCGCCGCCACCGACTCGTGGCTTTCGGTGGTGCCCTGTGAGCCATTGAGGAAGATCTGCACATAGGCGGACTTGCCGTCCACGCTCTGTGAACCCGCCGCGGTCAGCGGATCACTCCAGAAGTCCTGAACGTTCTGCACGTGCTCGTGATCGGCCTCGAGTTTGGCGACGATCTGGTCGTAGAAGGCGTGCGCGGCCTCCCCGACCGGCTCGTCGCTCTCGAGCACGACCATCGCCGTGGAGTCCGAGTCGTACTGCTGAAACACCTTGCCGATATTGAGCATCGCCGCATACGAGGGGGCGCCGGTGGGGCTGATCGGAACCGACCGGGTGGCCGCGACCTCGCCCAGTGACGGGATTACCGCCCCCAGGACGATCACGAGCAGCACCCAGAACAAGATGATCGGCAGCGAGAAGACCCGGACCATCCGCGCCAAGAAGGAGCGGTGGGTCTGCGGCCGGCTCATACGGATTTCACCAAGCAGTAGATGAACGGTTTGATGGTGTCGTCGCTGGTCCGCTCATCGCGCACTTCGTCGTCGACGGTCACCCGGCATCGAAGGTCGCGGGTGTTGCGGTCGCCCTGAGCCATGATGTTGGCCGACATCGACGGCAGTGTCGTCACGATCGTGAACGACCAGGGCAACGATACGTTTTCGATGAGATTGGGTTGCCCGTTCTCGTCGAGGTAGTTGAGGTTCGCGGTCCCGCCGGTCCCGGTGATCTCGTAGGTGATGTGCTTCGGGTTGAAGTTCTCGGTGATTGCCGACCCCTCCGCCAGATTCGGGCCCTGGTGGCCCACGGATTGGCGAATCCGGGAAATGGCGTACCCGCCCAGTGCCACGACGACCACCAGCAGTAGCGGAATCCAGAACCGCTTCATCAGTCGGAACACCGGGTGCAGGCCTCTCGGTCGTTCGGGTCGATCAGATCCAGACGGGGGCAACCCGGCTCGCGCGACGCCCACTACAGGCGAAGAAACCATGCTGCCAACCGATACGGAACCCGAGTTCCGCGCGTAGAGCGATGCTTAGATTACCTGATGATCTGACCGCGTGGAACGGCCTTGGCCCCAATCGCGGGTCCGTCGTGTTTCTGCCGGTCGTTACGGGCCCGTACCCTTACCAGGCGTGACCGTCATCGACCCGGAAAGGCTCGCCACCTGCCTACAGGTGCTCGCCGAGATCGACTCGCTGCCACCGGAGCACCCGGACGCCGTGGCCGTGCGCCGGGCCACCGCCCGCATGTTCAAGGCGGTCAAGAAGGCCCGCCGGACCGCCCGACGCGATGCGGTGGCCGCCGCCGACCAGGCCGTCATCGCCGCCACCGCCACCGGGGCACCGGGCCGCATCGACGACGAGACGCAGGGCATTCCGCTGGTCTCAGCCGCGGTCGGGGCGTCGGCGGGCACGCTGCTGCGCTCGCGGGCCTGCTACATCTGCAAGACCCACTACACCCAGGTGGACGCGTTCTATCACCAGCTCTGCCCGGGGTGTGCCGCCATGAGCCGGGCCAAGCGGGATGCGCGCACCGACCTGTCCGGACGACGGGCCCTGCTCACCGGCGGGCGGGCCAAGATCGGCATGTACATCGCGCTGCGGTTGCTGCGCGACGGTGCACACACCACCATCACCACCCGGTTTCCCAACGATGCCGTGCGCCGCTTCGCCGCGATGCCCGATAGCGCCGACTGGCTGCATCGACTGCAGGTGGTGGGTATCGACCTGCGCGACCCGGCGCAGGTTGTCGCGCTGGCGGACACGGTCGCCGCCCAGGGCCCGTTGGACATCCTGATCAACAACGCCGCGCAGACGGTGCGGCGCGCACCGGGTTCCTATGCCGCCCTGGTCGAGGCCGAGCGCACCCCCGCGGGCGAGCTGGTGGATGTGATCACTTTCGACCATGTCAGTGACGCCCACCCGGCGGCCCTGGCCGGCAGCCTCGCCGAGCACCAGACACCGCACGCGCTGACTGAACTGGCCCTGACCGCCCGCAGCGCGTCCCCCGAGCGGATCGCCGCCGGTACCGCAATCGACGCGGGCGGGCTGTTGCCCGACACCGCCGCGGTCAACAGCTGGACCCAGCGGGTGCACGAGGTCGACGCCCTGGAGCTGCTCGAGGTGCAGCTGTGCAATCAGACCGCGCCGTTCATCTTGGTGAGTCGGCTTCGCCCGGCCATGGCGGCGGCTCCCGCCCGCCGTAAGTACGTGGTGAATGTGTCGGCGATGGAGGGACAGTTCAGCCGTCGCTACAAGGGCCCGGGCCACCCGCACACCAACATGGCCAAGGCCGCGCTGAACATGCTGACCCGCACCAGTGCCGCCGAAATGTTGGAGAACGACGGCATCCTGATGACTGCGGTGGACACCGGCTGGATCACTGATGAGCGCCCGCATCCCACCAAGCTGCGCCTGGCCGAGGAGGGCTTTCACGCCCCGTTGGATCTGGTCGACGGCGCCGCCCGGGTCTACGACCCGATCGTGCGCGGGGAAGCCGGCGAAGATCTGTACGGGTGCTTCCTCAAGGACTACGCGCCCAGCAACTGGTAGCCGGTCAATACAGTGGGCCGCCGCCGAACAGGCTGCGGTGCGAATCCGGCTGGTTTCCCTCGATGTCGGTGACGTCGTAGTCCTGCGCGGTCTCGGCGGTGATCAGGGTGTGCCCGCTGCGGGCAGCAAGGTCGGGGTCATCGGCCAGGGCCGCGACGACGCGGCCGATGAACTCCGGAGTTTCGGCGTTGGCCAGCGGGAAGCCTTGGAAGTTGTCCAGGCCACGGGCCATGAAGCCTTGCATGACTTCGTTTTTCACCAGGCCGGGCCACAGCGATACCGCGCTCACCCCGGTCCCGGTCAGCTCGACGGCCATGTCGGCGGCCATCTTGTCCAGCCCGGCCTTGGACATGCCGTAGAGCACCGAGTGCAGATGCCCGCGGGCCCCGAACGAGGAGATGTTGGCGATCAGACCGGCGCCGCGCGGGACCATCAGCTGCGCGGCGTGCACCGAGGCGACGTAGTGGGCGCGCAGGCCCACCCCGATCAGGGTGTCCCAATCGGTCAGTGGGCGCTGCCAGAACTTCTCGGTGAACCCGGCGAACCCCTTGGGTGCGGCCCAGACGTTGTTGACCAGCAGATCCAGCCGGCCGTCGCACTCGTCGGCGATGCGGGCGAACAGCGCGGCGATCTGCTCGTCGTCGCGGTGGTCGCATTGCACGGGTATGCCGCGTCCGCCGCGCTCGGTGACTTCGGCCGCGGTCTGATCCAGTGGCCCGTCGGCGCCGACTTCGCCGCGCGCGGTGACGTAGACGGTCCAGCCGTGCGAGCCGAGGGCCAGTGCGATGCCCTTGCCGACGCTGCGACTGGCACCGGTGACCAACGCGATTCGGGTGCTCATCTCAGGCCTCCACGATCGCGTCGCCGAGCGGTCGGGTGATCACCCAGAACTGGCGGAAATGGCTGCGGGCCATTTTCCAGGCTCCGTCCTCGATCACGTAGTCGTCGTCGTACTCGCCGGTGAGCAGGCGTTCGGTGCGCTCAATCATGTTGAGCTGGCGGAATTTCAGCGTCCATCGTCCGGTGGCCGTGCCGGGGCCGGTGATGGTGATATCGGGGTGCATACCGTGGTGCATGTCCAGGATCACCGGTTTGCCGTCCACCTTGTGCAGCGCGATCCGGGTGAAGACCTCCGCGATCTGATCGGCGTCGTCGAACCCGCCCAGCGGTCCGTAATGAATGTCGGCCCCGCGATTGATGAAGCAGGCCCGGAAGGTCTCGGGGTCTTTGGCGTCACAGGCCCGGAAGTAGCGGTGCTTGAGGGCTTTGATCGCCTCGATCTGTTCGAGCGCGGTCAGCCGCTCCTCAGGGGTCATCGCTCGACGATAGTTGTCGGTGCCTCGTGCTGCGGTGGGGCACGGGAAATATGCCGGCGACCTATGGCTGCCGGGAGGTCATGCGCGGGAAAACGCGCCCCTCTCGCGAATCAGCAGATTCGGCCGGCGAAGAACGCCGCCGATACCAGAGCGACGCACAACGCCACCGTCGTCTGCCCCATCATGCTGGCGCCGACGGTCGCGGTGGCAGCGGTGATGCCGAGACCGCTCAGAAAAGTGGTCATTGCCCCATCTCCTGTGGTGTGCGTCACATCGACGATTCCAACGTGGTCTACACCACATCATATCCCTAAGGGAAATGCCAGTCCTATCCCATTCACCGGAAAGGCGACGGGGTCAGCTGAGCTCGCCGATATGCGCGATCAGGACGTCGCAGGCTACCGGGCCGTCGGCGACTCTTAGAAAATCTGTGCTGGTCAAATGGTTTACGCGTCGAAGGCGGTACTGATTCCGGTGTGCCCGAAATCGTCGCCCTTCCACAACAGCGGTTCGCGAACGTCGGCGGCCAGTGCGTAGGAGAGGCAGTCCCCGAAGTTCAACCCTGCAGGATGACCGCTGTCCTTGCCGAAATCCGCGTAGGCCTGACGGGCCAGCCGGGCCTGCCGCTCGGTGACCGGCTCGATGACAAAGCCGGCTTCGTCGAGAAATTCATCCAGCGCCCTGCTGATGATCGGGTCACGCTGGGAGTCCAGGACGATCCCACATTCGAGCTAGGCGGCCGCCGAGAGTCGACGAGCCTTGGCCCCGGCGACGGCCGGGCGTAGCGGGCCGCGTCGTCTTCATCCCTGAGGATCGCGATGATCGCGGAGGTGTCGGCGATCATGCCGGCAGTCCGCGCTCGTCGTAGAGCAGCGTGCCGTGGTCCAGACGCTTGGTCTCCGGGCTCATCCGGGCCGCGGCCCGGTGGCCGATGGCGAGCAACCGACCAGCGAGATCATCCATCTGCAGCTCCTGCCTACGGTTGAGTTCTTGCAGCCGGTACCGACAGCGGGGGGCTGTGGATGAACCGACCGCCCAAGCCGCCGCCCCGGCGTACGCTGCCAGCATGCCGCCGGAGGACCTTGAGCCACGAGTCAGGGCGCTGGAGGGCCAGGTGCAGGACTTGCGCCGCCGGGTCGCTGCCAGCGAACGGGACGCCGCCGCGGCCCGGGTGCTTGCCGGCGGGGCTGACCGCGATGTCGGCGAACTCGGAGAAGAACTCCGCGATTTCCGCAAAGCCACTACCGCCAGCTTCAATGCAATGCGCCGGGACATGGTCGACGGCTTTGCAGAGATGCGCGGCAAGTTCGACGTGACCGCGGCCGGCCAGCAGCACATCGTGGAGCTGATTCAAACCGTCATCGACACACAGGGCGGCGCCGCCCCGGCCTGAAGCCCGCCGACTCTAGAGTGTCGACTGTGGAAGATGCCCCCGAGATGATCGCGGCCCTCGTGACGATCCTGACCGAGCACGGCCCGCTCGCCGATGGGGACATCGCAGAGCACCTACGCGTGGCTGGGGTCACCGATCCAGACTCCGTTATCGATGACCTGCTCGACGAATGCGGTTGCCCGGTTGCTGAATTGCCCGATGGCCGCTGGGTGTGGCTGCCGACGCTGCTGGCCGGTCGGGTCTTCACCCACCGACTGACCGCCGCGGAGATCACCCACGATCTGCTGCACGTCACCCCGGATCTGGATCCGGTGACCGAGTTATGCCAGCACAGCCAGTACCAGCAGCTCAGCGACGGCGCGCCGGTGCAGAGCGTGCTGCCGGATTTCGACTGGGTACTGCTGGAGCAGCGTGGCATCCCGGAAGACGTGATCGACGATTCCGGCGCGCTGCTGCTGCCGCCAGGCACGCTGACGGGGTTGGGGGTCACCGCCGGCGACCTGGTCGGGCTGCGGTTGAGCGATGACGGGCTTGCGCTGGAACCCGTCTCGGCGACGACGGACACGACCGCGGGTTCCCGACTGGCCGCTGTCCTGGACGCCGACGAACCGACCTACCTCAACTCCGCGGTGTGGGCGGTGTGCGCTGCGGATCCGACGTTGTTCACCATGCCGGTGGCCCCGCTGGGCGAGATCGCCGACCGGCAGGGCCTGTCACGCGATGGGGAGCAGCTCGCACCAGAGGGATTCGATTTTGCCCGTTGGCATTTCGAAGGCAGGTGTATGCGGCTGGCCGCACGCTACGGTTTGGAAGACGACGACGCGTTCGCGTTGACCACGCTGATCGAGGTGCACGGCCTAATGGCGCGAGCGCTGGACGCCGCAGATGACAACACCGCACCCGACGACGGCGCAGTTACCGATGGCGAATCGGTCGACCAGCCAGGCGGCACGTACGCGGAGATCCTCGGCGAACTCGGTGCCGTCCTGGCCCATCCCCTGCTGGCCGAGATCCTGATGGAGGAGACCACCCGAAGCGGCAGGCAGGGGGCCGCCGCGCTGGGCTTGTTCGCCGAGACCCTGGAGCCGAAGGTGCCGAGGGCGGCACGGGTGGCGACCCGCTGGCTGCGCGCGGTGGCATGCGAACGGCTCGGCGACATCGCCGGGGCCGAACACGAGCTGCTGGCCGCCGAGGCGATGGACCCGGACTGGCCGCTACCGCTGTTCGACCTGGCCCGGATCGCCTCCGACCGCGGGGACGCCGAAACCGGCCTGGACCTGCTGCGTCGGGCCGGTGCGGACTCCGATCACCCGCTGGTGCACCTGCTCGAACAGCACCGGGCCCAGCCACGCAACGACGTCGGGCGCAACGAGCCGTGCTGGTGCGGGTCCGGCCGCAAGTACAAGAAGTGCCACCTGGGCAACGAGCAGCTCGCGCTGACCGAGCGGGTGGGCTGGCTCTACGCCAAGGCTCAACAGCACGTGGTGCTGGGCGAGTGGCGCGGCCTGCTGGCGGCGGTGGGCTACGAACGGTCCCGTTACGACGAACAGGAGCGTGACGATCTGTTGGCCGCTGCGCTGGCCGATCCGCTGGCGGTCGATGCAGTGCTGTTCGAGGGCACGGCGTTCGAGGACTTCCTGGAGTTACGCGGGGAGCTGTTGCCCGACGACGAGCGGCTGCTGGCCCAGCAGTGGTTGTTGGTGCGGCGGTCGGTGTTCGACGTCGAGCAGGTGCAGCCCGGCCACAGCATCACGGTGCGTGATGTGCGCACCGGCGACGTGCATGAGGTCATCGAACGCACCGCCAGCCGGATGCTGCAGCCCGGACAGCTGATCTGCGCGCGGGTGGTACCGACCGACGACGACGTGGTGGAGTTCTTCGGCGGGATCGAACCGGTCGCCCTGCACCAACGGGGGCCGCTGATCGAGTTGCTGGACTCCGAGCCCGATCCGGTGGAGCTAGTGGCGTTCCTGACTCGCCGGTTCGCCCCGCCGACGCTGGTCAACACCGAGGGCGACCCGATGGTGCTCTGCGAAGCTCGGGTGCGCGTCAGTACCCCTATTGCGGTGGCCGCCGAGCTCGACGAGTGCTACGAGCGCACCGAAGACGACCCGCCGCGCTGGATCGAATTCGTCACCACCGATGGCCAACAGCGGGTTCGGGCCGGCCTGGGGCTCGACGGCGACACGGCGACCGTGGAGACCAACAGCGAAGCCCGGATGGACCGCGTGCTGGGGGTGCTGCACGGGATCGATCCGGCACTGGAAGTTCTCGAGGAGACCCGCACCCCGATGAGTGACCTACGGCAGGCCGCGGCAATGGGCGCCACGGCGGCCCTTCCCGAGCCGGACGACCCGGAGCTGCTCGCGTTGATGGAGAAGATGATCCGCGAGCACGAAGAACGGTGGCTCGACGAGTCGATCCCGGCCCTGGACGGGGCCACGCCGCGGCATGCCGCCGACGACCCGACCCGCCGCGGGGATCTGATCAAGCTGCTGGACACGTTCCCGTCCGGGGCCGCCGCGGGGCGCGGCATGGACGCCGATCGACTGCGGGCGGCGCTGGGATTGGCGTGACTTGCCTACCCATGGCTGCGGCGTACGCTGCCACCCATGCAGCCCGACAACCTCGGTGTGGCTGCTGTTCGCGAGCTGGCCAGGGCGGTCGACCGCGACGTCAGTGAGATTCGGGGTTTCCGTCGGGCGACCGTCGCAAGCGTCAATACGTTGCGGACGGACATGGTCGACATGCGGCGCGACATCACCGACATGCGCCAGGAGATGCGATCCAAGTTCGCCCTCACCGCGGCCGGTCAAGAGCGCATTGCCGGGCTGATTCAGCAGGTGATCGACGGACAGGGCGGCACCGCCCAACCAGCGCCAGTCGAGTAACCAGTCGTCGGACATATGTGATCGTTGACCGCCTCTGAGCGACAACGGACGTCATGTCGCGGCAGTTCTCCCCACCGGCCGATCAGGTGAAGTGCGGCTCAACGGCCGCGTCCCTAGCCTCACCGCCATGAACGAACCGTTGGATCCCCTTGGGGCACTGTCGAAGATTCTCACTAAGCACGGCCCGCTGGGTGAAGACGACATCGCCGATTATCTGCGGGACGCCGGCGTGGCCGACCCCGCCCGCGTCCTGCGGCGACTGCACCTCGAAATCGACATTCCGGTAGGTCAATTGACCGACGGGCGCTGGGCATGGCTGCCCGGCGTGCTGGGCGGCCGGGTGTTCACGCGCCGGGTCACCGAGCCGGAGGTGAGCTTCGACCTACTCCACATCACCCCGGATCTGGCCCCGATCGCCGCACTCTGCGACAGTGCCCCGTATCAACGACTGGTCGACGGGTCCGCGGTCCACTACGTGATGCCCGGCGATGATCATCTGCTGGGCCAGTTGGAGATTCCGACGTGGGCGGTCGACAGAGGCGGTGTGCTCGCGCTGGCCACAGGCACTTTCGAGACACTCGGCGTCGATAAAGGTGATCTGGTCGCCCTGCGTCTGGGCGAGGCAGGCCTGGTGGTCGAACGGGTCGCCACCACAACCGACTCCGCGGCGGGCACACAGTTGGCCACGCAACTCGATAGGCAGCCGGAGCGCGTCGACGCACTGGCCTGGAAGGCGTGCCTGGCAGATCCGACGCTGTTCACCGGGCCGGGCGCCCCGCTGTCGGAGCTTGTCGCCGAACACGGCGTGACCCAGCATGGCGTGTGGCTGGCACCACCGGAATTCGATTTCAGCCGTTGGGTTTTCGATCGGGATTGCGAGCGGCTCGCGCGGCGCCACCGGCTCGGCGAGGATGACGCGCTGACGCTGAACACGCTGCTGCGGCTGTATCGGCTGATGGTGGTGCGCCAGCTGCACGACTCATGGCCCGAAGCAACTACCGTCGAGTCTGCAGTGATCGAGTTCGGCGACATCATGGATGACGTGGGCCATGCGCTGAGCGATCCGGTGATTGCCGAGCTGCTGGCGGCGGAAACCGTGCGGTATGGCCGGTTCAGTGCGGGCGGTTTGCGGTTGCTGGCGGACGCTTTGGCCTCACGGGTTCCGCCGTCGGCACGGGTGGCCTGCCATTGGCTTCGTGCGGTGGCACTGGAACGCGCAGGCGATGTCGCCGGGTTCGAGCGTGAGTTGCTGGCGGCTGAGGCGATGGACGGCCAGTGGCCGTTGCCCCTGCTCGATCTGGCCGGCATCGCCTCCGACCGCGGCGATGCGGAGACGGGCCTGGCCCTGCTGCGCCGTGCCGGAGCACCAGCGGACCATCCGCTGACATACCTGCTGCAGTTGCACCGCGTCGCGCCGCGGACCGATCTAGGCCGAAATGCACTGTGCTGGTGTGGATCCGGAAGGAAATATAAGAAGTGCCATCTCCGCGGGCTGCCGTTGCGCGACCGGGTGGGCTGGCTGTATCACAAGGCGATTCAGCACGTGCTGTTCAGCGATTGGACCGATCTGCGCCATGCGGTCGCCTGGGAACGGTGTCGGTTCGCCATCCTGGACGACGATGACGCGTTCAACGCGGCGCTGGCCGATCCGCTGGTGATCGATGCGGTGTTGTTCGAGGGCGGCGGCTTCGAGGATTTCCTGACCGTGCGCGGCCCGCTGCTTCCCGACGACGAATGGGCATTGGCTCAGCAGTGGCTGCTGGCACCACGGGCGGTGTTCGAAATCGGGGACGTGCATGGCGACCAGAGTGTCACCATCCGCGACGTGCACACCGGCGGCCGGCACGAGGTAGGCCTACGCATGACCAGCCTGCAGTTGCAGCCCGGGCAGTTGGTCTGCGCCCGGGTGACGACCGACGGGGCCGGGCTGCAGTTCTTCGCGCTGGAACCGATCTCGCCGCAGCAGCGTGATCCGCTGGCCGCCCTGCTGGCGGACGGCGCCGATCCGGTGGAACTGGTGGCGCAGCTCAGCGGTGACGGGGGAACTTCCGTTCGGCGACGTGGTGTCGCATAACGTCCTCGCTCGGAGCCCACTGAGCAACCAGTTCTTGGAAGGGGTCTGCTGCACGGATAGGTGACAGTCACCTATTCATGCAGCAGACCCGACATCCAGAATGAGGAATTGCTCGCCGAAGCACACACCGAAGTCCTCAAATCCACCGGCAGTAACCCGCCGCGTTGCGAGATTTAGCGGAGTTCGGCGCCCCGAGCGATGGGGCCATGGCACCGCACGCCGCCCGTCTACGTATGCGCCGGTCAGGTGGCTGAGCCACCTAGAGCCCTTCGGCCTACAACTCGGTAACGCTCCCGGCCTCGACCCGCCAGGTGCGGTCCAACCGGACGTTCTGCAACATCCGGCGGTCGTGGGTCACCAACAACAGCGCACCGTCGTAGGTTTCCAGTGCCTGTTCAAGCTGTTCGATGGCGGGCAGATCGAGATGGTTGGTCGGTTCGTCGAGGACCAGCACGTTCGTGCCGCAGGCCTGCAGCAATGCGAGGCCGGCGCGAGTGCGCTCCCCGGGCGAAAGGTCGTCGACCGCGCGCTCCACATGATCGGCGGTCAGTCCGAACTTCGCCAGCAGGGTTCGCACGTCGGCGGTCGACCAGTCCGGGACCCGCTGCTCGAAGCGATCGACCAGCCGGGCGGGGCCGGTGAAATCGGCGCGGGCCTGGTCGATTTCACCGATGGCGACGTTGGCGCCCAGGCTTGCGCGGCCCGCGTCGGGCTGCTGACGGCCGAGTAGCAGGCGCAGCAGCGTCGACTTTCCCGCCCCGTTGGGGCCCACGATGCCGATCCGCTCGCCGGCATCCACCTGGAGCGACACCGGTCCGAGGACGTAATCGCCGTGCCGCACTACGGCATTGTCGAGTGTCGCGACTACCGAACTCGACCGTGGCGCCGTCCCGATGGTGAACTGCAGCGTCCATTCCTTGCGGGGTTCGACGACCTCCTCGAGGCGGGCGATCCGGCTCTCCATCTGGCGCACCTTCTGCGCCTGCTTCTCGCTGGACTCGGTGGCGGCGCGGCGGCGGATCTTGTCGTTGTCGGGGGCCTTGCGGATGGCGTTGCGGACGCCCTGACTGGACCATTCCCGCTGTACGCGGGCCCGAGCGACCAGGTCGGCCTTCTTCTCGGCGAACTCGTCGTACTGCTCACGCCGGTGCCGGCGGTTGATCTCCCGTTCCTCGAGATAGCTGTCGTATCCGCCGCCGAAGACGGTCGTGGTGTTCTGCGCCAGATCCAGCTCCAGGACACGAGTGACGCTGCGGGCCAGGAACTCCCGATCGTGGCTGACCAGCACCACCCCGCCACGGAGGTCTTGGACGAACTGCTCCAGCCGGGCCAGCCCGTCCAGGTCGAGATCGTTGGTCGGCTCATCGAGCAGGACGATGTCGAACCGCGACAGCATCAGCGCGGCCAGTCCCACCCGGGCGGCCTGCCCACCCGACAAGCCGGTCATCAGCGTCGACTCGGGCTGCACCGCCTCGGAGTCCAGTCCGAGGTCGGCCAGCACCGCCGGCACCCGGTCGTCGAGGTCCGCCGCGCCGGTGACCAGCCAATGATCCAGCGCGGTCGAGTAGGCCTCGGCCGGATCGGCATGCGCGGAAGCCAGATCTGGATCGGCCAGTGCCGCGGCCGCGGCGTCCATGGCCTGCGTCGCCTGGGCGCAGCCGGTCCGGCGCGCGATGTAGGCGCCGACGGTCTCCCCGGCCACCCGCTCGTGCTCCTGCGGCAGCCACCCGACGAACGCATCGGCCGGGGCGATGGTGACCGCGCCGTGCAGCGGCTCCAGATCGCCGGCCAGGATCCGCAACAGGGTGCTCTTGCCGGCGCCGTTGGCACCCACGACGCCGACGACGTCGCCCGGTGCGACGGTCAGGTCCACGCCCTCGAACAGCGTGCGGTGCGCGAAGCCGCCGGCGACGTTCTTGGCGACGAGTGTTGCGGTCATGGGTACATGGTCGCAGGGCCTCAGCGCGGCACTGCGCGGCGAATACGTAGACGTAGCCGGTGCGACCGATCCCGGCGCCGATCATCGGCCCGGGAAAATGCGCTGCCGCCGTGCCGGAAGGACATAGATAGTTCCGAAATGGGTAGCGCCGACGCTATCATCGGTCAGCGCAGTTGCGCGTAGTTGTCGGGGTCGATCGTGTCCTCCCCCGACCACCGGTAGGCGGTCAGCGTCCCGCCGTTGACGGCGCTGAAGTCCACGCACGCGGTGCGGCCGGTGAAGTCCTCGCCGGGGGTCGGTGAATCCTGCCGCCAGTAATGGCCGTAGAACACCGGGACCTCGCCGGTGTAGACGAACGGTCGGTCCCCGGGCGGCAGTGCCTTCTCCGGCAGTTGCGGGTAGAGCTCGCCATCCGCGGTGGTGTAGCTGCTGCTCATCACGACGATGTCACGCAGGGTGCGCGCGTCGCTGTTCCACCAGCGGGTGCGGGCTTCCTCCCGGGTGTGGCCGTCCTTGTCTTGGTACGCGGGCAGGCCGTGCCCGACGAGGCTGATCTCCGCGCCCTTGAGCAGGTTTTCGATCGCGTCGTAGAGCTCGTGCGCCTTGTCGTATGCCGCCACCAGGTGCGCCGCATCTGCAAAAGGGGCGCTGGACTTGCAGTGCCGTTGCACCATATCCATCGATTCCTCATGCCAACAGGCATGCACGACGCGCAGCCCGCCCTCCAGATCCAGCCACAGCGGCAGGGTGGCGAACCAGTCCAGGTAGTGGCGCTGTTGGTCGTCGGTGAGCTGGTCCAGGAATTCCTGGTGCTGCTTGGTGTGCTTCGCGTTGCGGGTTCGCAGGTGCTTCCCGCTGCCGGCCGGGTGTTCGTAATGGTAGCCCAGTGCGTTGAACTCGTGGTTGCCCATCACGATCTGGGCGCTGCCCGCATCGACCATGGCCTTGACAACCTGTAGCACCCGCAATTGGCCGGGACCGCGGTCGATGAGGTCGCCAACGAACACCGCTTGCCGGCTCGGGTGGCGGTATTCCCCTGTGCCGTCGGAGATCTCGTAGTCGAGCTGGGCCAGCAACGCCTCCAGCTCGTCGGCGCAGCCGTGGACGTCGCCGATGATGTCGTAACCTGCCACCGCGGAGTCAGTCATCCGGGGTTCTCCTATCTCTTTGGGCCCTGAGGTGTGCGTATCTCCTACTGGTCTGTCCGCGGGTGTGGCCGCGCCACACTTCGCCGCAATCGCAATCCCATCGCTCCGGATCATCATGGGTCGGCGCTGGGTGCGGATCATGTCCGCGAAAACGGTGTCGCCCAATCCAGTTCACGCCGTCGAAGCGATCATTGTCGTCGCGTAGCTTCGCCAGGTGCTTATCGTCGGTAGTCGCTGGCCAATATCCGAATTCCGCAGCGGCAGCACGCAACTTCGCCAGATCCAATTCCGCCATCACTCCACCGAGCTTTCGGGCCCCTGCTGACAGAGGCGCTCTTGCCGGCACCGGTTGATGCAGGCCGCGTCGTCATCCGAGCCACCCACGAGCGTGGGGTTGGCGTGCCGCCCAGTCGGAGCTTGGCAACGGCATCTCATGACGCAACCTCAGGATAGCGCCAGGCACTGACAGATCGTTGTGCTCGCAAAATCCCGCTGGCCTGTCAGCCGTTCCGGATACGGTGTGCGCAACGGGCAGCCGAGCTATTCGACTGGCTGCCCCACCAGCCGCGCTTCCCCAGAGTGCGGTAGGACAAGACGGGAGAAATGACGGTGCTGATGCGTCTTCGTCAACGGCTGCAACAGGTCTGCCACATCCCGGCAGGACGCACACGCCGGCCGCCGACCGAGAACTCGGTGAAGACTACACCTACCGCGTTGAGTGGTCCCCCGAAGATGGCGAGTGGGTCGCATTGTGCGTGGAGTTCCCCTCCCTATCGTGGCTCGAGGCATCCCCTGCGGAGGCGTTCGCCGGCTTGTTGCGTCTGATGGACGACGTGATCGCCGATATGGAAGCCAGCGGTGAGGACCCGCCGCAGCCGCTGGCCGAGAGGGAACGGCCCATGTAGGCACATTTCGATGTCGGTCGCTATGGGAATCCCATCGAGCAGCGGCCTAATGCCGTTCGCCAGG
This sequence comes from Mycobacterium sp. UM_WGJ, assembly GCF_000455125.1. Lineage (GTDB taxonomy): Bacteria > Actinomycetota > Actinomycetes > Mycobacteriales > Mycobacteriaceae > Mycobacterium. Next base: position 14,799 of record NZ_AUWR01000011.1, on the reverse strand, counting down.
CGATCAATTGCACATCCATACCCGCGCCCGTGTGCCGAATATGCCGAGGCAAAGGCGGCTAGCGCTCCCGCCCGGCATCCCCACGTCCCGCTTGAGCGTCGTCCGCCAGCTCTGCGCGTTGTTCGGCAGAGAATCCGACCATCGCCGCGTCCGCATCGCTCAGTTTGGCGGTGCGGTAACCGCGGATATTCATCGACGTTGCCCTCATCGACTCGCGTGACTTGCCCCTCGCGTAGGTGATGGCTTGTCCGTCTTTGACACCAAGCCCCCTGCCCACCTCGACGGCATCCTGGTCGGCACCCATGTAGAGGAACTCCCAACCGTGGTCATTGGTCTGTCGTTCCACAAGGGCTTTGATGTCGGGACGACGCCATTCGTTGCTGGCGTTTTCCAGCCCGTCGGTCATGATCGCCAGGACGATGGTGCCGGGCCGGTCGGCCTCGTCCAGCGCACCGATCTCGGCGGCGGTGTCGGTGATGAGCTTACCCATCGAGTCCAACAGCGCGGTGCTGTTGCGCGGGTGCAAACTCAGCGTCGGCACGTCGTCGAGGCCGATGCCGTGGTAGACGACTTCGTACTCGTTGTCGAACTGCGCCAGGGTCACCGCGCAGCGACCCTCCCCCGCGCGTTGCTCGGCTATGAACGCCTCGAATCCTCCGATGACATCGGACTTGATCGATTGCATCGAGCCGGAGCGGTCGAGCAGGAACACGAGCCAGGTGAGATTCTGATTGGACATGGTCGGTCCTTTCGGGGTTATCGGGACGGTTTGGTGCTTCGGCGCGGCTTGAACCGCATCGGTTCGGCAGGAGCCGCCGGCGGCAGCGACTTGCGGGCGTACTTGTCTTGGCGGGCACGTTTGACGTCTTCGGCGGTGATTCGGGCCGCTCCCGCCGTCACGTACGGCGCCAACCTGGCCGTGTTGGCCAACCGTGGCCCCACCGCGTTTTCGGTGAGGCCGGCGCTCTTTCCTGCCGCCGCGAGCGACAGCTCGTCGTCGACGACCGCGTTGGCCAGCTGCTCATCGAGCAACTGGCCAACCTCCGTCAGAACAGAACGAAGGTGCTGCAGCGTTTGGGCCGCCGAGTTGGCCAACTCGGCGTGGTCAAGGTGACTGCGAATCAGCTTGTATCGGTTGGACATACTCCACCATACCGCAGTTAGTGCGGTTACCGCAATAACTGCGGTGTATCGACGGCCGGATCTCGGCGGCCGCGCCGGGCGCCAAGGTGTTCACCACGACGAAGGCGATGACTGCGATCTCGATCATGGATCGGCCCCCTCACTCAGGACTCAATGCTCGCAGAACATGGCCCTTATATAGCGACGAAATTGGTTGCACCCGTACTCCTCTGGGCCTGCTGCACGCGATCACCGCGATGCAACCCAACACCGATCCCATCAGCGCGGAGAGCGTCGCACGGATGACCGCGTTGGACCGCGAACAGCAGGCCGCAGGTGTCGCCTCGATCCGGGCGATCGGCGGCAGCTTCGATGGCATTCATCGCCAAGAGAGTCGGGCGGTGTTCGGCCTGGACGATGATCAGGCCCGTGCAGTCGGGCTGCGTTTCGGGCAGGTAGCGATCTTCGCCTGGCAAGGGCCACGGTGGTCGCTGCTGGCCTGCGCCACCGATCGGCAGGAGCATCGGGGCTGGCGCTGGGAATCGCGCTGAAAACTGGGCGAACCAACGCCTTGTGTCGGCGCCCCGGCCTATAACTATTGCGGCGGTTCAGCTACGGAAGGTTTTCAAGTTGAAAGAGATCGCAGTCGCGGTTCCCCACCCCGGCAACAACGCCGTGCCAGGCCAACGGCGATGATCGACGTACTGATAGCGGGCATCGTGATCCCGCTGGCCCCCTGTGGCGGCAACGGCTACTACGACCCCGTGCACCAGATCTGCCAGCCGTATCTACCCGCCAACCCCCAGCCCGGCTACGACCAGACCTGCTCGGGCGGATACTACGACCCCGCACATGAGGTGTGCGCACCGTATGAGCCGGCGTATCCGCCGCCGTTTTATCACCGTCGCAACAACGCGACAGGAGGATCGTCCGGTGAGTGACCTGATACCAACCGAGTATCTGCTGACGCCGTCGAAGATCACCGCTTGGCTGGACTGCGCGCACTACCTGACGTTGCGTAACCAGGTAGATGGCGGAACCCTGCCGCAGCCGAGGTCGACGTTCGGCGAGTTCGCGAAGCTGCTGCTCGACAAGGGATTGCAGCATGAGCAGCAGTGTCTGGACGAGTACCGGGCGAACCGCAAGTCTGTTCTGGAGGTGCCCGCAAGAGGCCGAGGCGAGACCTTCCAGTCGTGGGTCGCTCGCGTCGGCAACCCGTTCGACGACGGGTGGGACATCATCTATCAGATGCCGTTCATCCACGACGGAGTGCGCGGCATCGCCGACTTCCTGGTCCGCACCGCGGACGGCGGCTACGAGCCGGTGGACGCCAAACTTGCGCGCGCCGAAGCCAAGCCCGGCCACGTGTTGCAGCTCTGTTTCTACGCCGACGCGTTGGAAGCACTCACCGGGGTGCGTCCCGAGCACATGCACCTGTGGTTGGGCTCGGGGAAGACCGAGACGCTGCGGGTCAATGATTTCAGCCCCTACTGGCGCCGATTGCGCAAGCAGCTGACCGAGACGCTGGCGGGCGGACCCGAAGCCGGTACTGTTCCGAGGCCTTGCGCGTACTGCGATTTCTGCGAGTTCAGAACGCTCTGCGATCAGCAGTGGCGCGACGAGGGTGCGCTGAGCCTGGTGGCCGGGATTCGCGCACCGGAGACCGCAACTTTGGAGATTGCCGGTATCCCGAACATGACCGCGCTGGCTCAGGCACAGACACCCGTGGAGGGATTGGGTCCGCGGCGGCTGCAGCGATTGACCGAACAGGCACGGCTGCAGATTGAAGCAGCGTTGCTGGGCGAAGACGCCGCACCCCCGTTCCAGCTCATCGAACCCGGCGAAGATCCGATGTGGGGGCATGGATTCGAGGAACTTCCCCGCCCCGACGACGGCGATGTGTTCCTCGACTTCGAGGGGCATCCGTTCTGGCGTGTCGAGACCGGACTGTTCTTCCTGTTCGGTCTGCTGGAACGCGACAGCGACAGGCAGTGGCACTACCGCGAATGGCGGGCGCACGATCTCGAGGCCGAAGCCGTGGCGGCAGCCGAACTGATCGACTACCTGGTGCAGCGGCGCGCGGCCTTTCCGGAGATGCACGTCTACCACTACAACCACACCGAACGATCGTCGCTGGTAACGCTCGCCGAGAAGCACAACGTCGCGCAGCGGGCGTTGGCGGAACTGATCGAGACCGGCTTGTTCGTGGACCTTCTGCTGGTGGCCCGCAACAGTATCCAGGTCGGCACCGAATCCTACGGCCTCAAAGCCCTGGAGCGGCTCACCGACTTTCAACGCAGCCACGACATCGACAAGGGCGCCGGCGCGGTACTGCAATACGAAGAATTCATGAAACACGGCGGCCAAGCCCGATTGGACCGCATCGCCGTCTACAACGAAGACGATGTGCGAGCGACGATGGCGCTACGAGATTGGTTGGTACAGCACCGTCCGGCTGAGTTGGCGTGGCGCGAAAGCGTCCTCGAACCGGACCCCGGGTTGCCGGAACTCGACGTGCACGTAGAGCAGTTGCACGCCTTCCCCGCCGATACTTCCGAGTACCTTCTCGGTGATCTGCTCGGATACTGGCGCCGGGAATGGTTCGCCTACATCGGGCCGAAGATGGCCAAGCTGCAGGGCGACACCACCGCCCTACGGGACGACCCCGAAGCTCTGACAGAACTACAGTACGTCGGCGAGGTCGAGCGGCTGGGCAAGACCGGGAAGCCGATCACCCCGGGGCTGCGCTTCGTCTTCCCCCCGCAATCGCTCCACCGTTTCCCCTACGACGGCGGAAGTGTCATGTTCGTCGACGCCGAAGGCCAACGGTTCTCTTGCGCGATTGAGAACCTCGACCGCAGGAACCACCTTCTCGACCTGCAGTGGGGCACGAAGGTGCGGGAAGCCGGGATTCTGCCGCCCAGTGTGGTGCTCCTGCACGACTGGATCGGTCCGGAACCGAAGCGCGAGGCACTCTCGGGCTTTGCCGCCCAGCTGCTCGACGGTGCCGACACCAACCCGGTGACAATGGCGCTGCTGCGCCGCGAGCTACCGTGCTTCACCGACGGTGCCGGGCCGCTCGGTGGTCTTTTCACCGACGATCTGGCCGACATGAGGCGCTGGGTGACCAAACTCGACAACAGCTTCGTCGCGATCCAGGGCCCTCCGGGCGCGGGAAAGACTTACAGCGCAGCGCGTCTCATTCGCACGTTGATACTGGAGGGACGACGCGTCGGGGTTACCGCGACGACGCACCACGCAGTCGACCACCTGCTGAAGAAGGTGGTGGAGCTGTTCCGCGACAACGGCGATATCGACAAGCTCAACGCGGTGAAGAAGCCGAAGAGCGGTTCGACATGGGTTCCTGACGGCACCACGGCCGGCAGCAAAACCAAGTGCGCCCGGCGCGATGTAAACCTCGTCGCCGGTACGACGTGGCTCTTCGGTTCGAAGGAGATGCGCAACTCCCCCGTCGATGTGTTGTTGATCGATGAAGCCGGCCAAGTGTCGCTGGCCGACGCCCTTGCGGCATCATTGTCGGCGCGCAATGTCGTTCTGCTCGGTGATCCGCTGCAACTGTCGCAGGTCGCCCAGGCCAGCCACCCCAACGACAGCGGGCGCAGCGTACTGGAACACATCCTCGGCGAGGCCGCGATCATGCCCCGCGATCGTGGTGTCTTCTTGTCGAAGACCTACCGCATGCACCCTGACGTGTGCCGGTTCATCTCCGAGGAGATCTATGCCGGCCAACTCGGCCATGATTCGAGCTGCGAGCAGCAGAACACGGTGGCCGGAACCGGACTGCGCTGGCTGCGGGCCGAGCACCGCGGCAACAGCACATCCTCGGAGCAGGAGGCAGAGCTGATCGCGGCCGAGATCGCTCGGCTGGTCGGCACCATCTGGACCGACGAGGACGGCGACGAAAACCCGCTGACAGTCTCAGATTTCATGGTGGTCGCACCCTTCAACCATCAGGTGCGGATGATTCGAGACCGGCTCGATGCCGACGCGTCGACCCGTGGTGTGGCGGTCGGCACCGTCGACAAGTTTCAGGGCGGTGAGGCGGCGGTGGTGTTCTTCTCAATGACCACCTCCACCGGGGAGGACATCTCCCGAGGCGCCGACTTTCTGTTCTCCCGCAACCGGCTCAACGTCGCGATCAGCCGAGCCCGGTGCCTGGCATATCTGGTGTGCACCGAGGAGCTGCTGAACGCCCGCGCACGCAACGTGGAGGACATGCGGTTGATCGCGACGCTGAATGCGGTGGTGGAATACGTCGAAAGGGGTCATGGTGCTGGCGCGAGCACATGAGTGCCGCTGTCATGTGCCAGCTGTGTCTCCTGCAGCAGGCACCGTCCCCGACCGTATCCCGCTGAAGTATGCGTCCCGAACCGCCGCGCACAACACCCGAACCTCTCCCACCGTCGGCGAAAGCTGGTAGGCGTGTTGGTGGCAGAAGCCGCTCAGCTGGTGCCAGGCGTCGATGAGGACTCCGCCGGCCGGCGTGGTGTCGAGCGACTTAAGTACGGCGAGTTTCGCCTTCTGCGTCCCGACCGCCGCCTGCCCCCCGCACAGCACCGCGCAGCGGGCGTCGATCAGCTCCTCCACCGCCTGGCGTGCCAGGAATGCCGCGAGGCGCGCGGAGTTGCCCACTGCCGCGCCGTCCGGGGAGTCCAGCAGTGCGTCGGCCCGCGCGAGCAGGAGTTCGCCGGTGGTGGTCAACGGTTCTCCACGATATCGCGCACCGTCTTGCGGAGATCCGCGACGCTGTTGCGGTCGAGCGCGGCGCCCTTGTGGACGCCCGAAGCGCAGATGGCTATCGTCGGGAAGCGGTGTGGCCGATAGGCTTTCCAGCCGGACACATCGCCTGAGGCGTCCCCGGTCAGCGCCAGCGCCACCCGACTCTGGGTCGTCATCGCCTTCTCCCACTCGGCATCGGACTCGTGGTAGGCCACGCCGGCCTTGGCCCGGTCGCTGAAAAACCGCTGGTGCGCGGCGGCCTCGATCGCCATGCGGAACAGGCCGGGTGCCGCCTTCCGCTTGATCAGGTCATCCAGGTCCTCATCGAAGATCACCGCTTCGGCATCAGCGACGTACCGCTCGGCCGGCAGGTCGTTCTCCTTCACCACGACCACCGACTGATGCTCTCGGGTGACGTCGAGCAGCTGGGCGGGCACCGAGCGGGCGCGGATGGCCGCCGGCAGCCGGTCATCGTGGGAGAAAACGATCACCTGACGGGTCTTCGCAAGCTCAATCAACACGTCGAGGAACCCGCTGATCTTGGCTGGGTCCATCGCCTGGATCGGGTCGTCAAGCACGATAAACCGGAACGGGCTGGCCGCGGTGGTCGCTCGCGGGATGAACAACGCCAGCGCGAGTGCGTGCAGTTCGCCCTGGCTCATCACCGACAGGGCTCCGGCCGGTACCCCGTCCACGGTCCCGTCGATGACGGCACGGCGCCGGGTGGCAGTTCCCTCCAGGGTGATGCTGCCCAGGTCGACGTTGCTCTCATGACGCATGCGGCCCCAGATGTGCTGAGCTTGGCCCACCATCGGGGCCAGGCGCCGGTCCCGCAGCGTTTCGGCATTGGCGCGCAACCACTTCAAGGCCGTCGTCACCTGGTCGAGGCGGTCGTCGTCGTTGCGGGCTGCGGTCTCCAGTTCGACCCACGCCGCGATCGTGCGGGCGATCGGCGCCCAAGCGTCCTCCAGCTCGGCGGCACGCTGTGCGGCCTCGGCCCGCAGCGCGGACGCGGCCTCAGCCAGGTCCAATGCCGCCACCTCCAGGTGGGTCGGCAGGTCGGACAAGCTGTCGGGCGCCGACCGCGCACTCGCCAGTGCGTCGTTGAAAGTCGACAACGCAGGCAGGTCGACTCCCTCGATCGGAGGTTGGCTCGTGATGGTTCCGAAGAATCCGTCGGCCGCCGACCGCGCCCGCGCCAACCGCTGCGTCATCGCCTGATATTTGATGGTGCTCGCGTCGGCTTCCTTCAACCGTTCCTCGGCCGCCGTCCGCCAGTCGGCGTCGAATGCCCCGGTCTCGCAGACTGGGCAGGCTCCGTCACCGATGTCGGCGTGCAGATGCAGCGCTTCGCGCAGCAGCGCCGCCCGCGCCGTCATCGCCTTCACCGCGGCATCGGCGCCTGCCACCTGGTCATCGATCGCGGCCCGCAGCTCGCTCGCGACCGCGGCGGCGTTCGCCGGCTCGGGCACAACCAGTGCGGCCAGCGCCCGCAGCCGTGCGATGGTGGCCGCCTGAGCGGTGTTGGTGCCCAGCGTCGTCGCCGTGATCGCCTCGAGGTCGTAGGGCGTGCGCGCGGTCAGTTTTTTGACCTGCACCGCGCGGGGGTCAGACGAGCTGTCCAGGCCCTTGCGCAATTGGGTACGGCCCTCGTTGGCGGCCTTGCGTGGCCCGCTCAGCTGCTTCTCGGCGTCCTTGAGCCGGTTGTCGGCGTCGGCGATCAGGTCCAGCCCGAGGAGGCGGTTGAGCGAGTCGTAAAGTGCCGACGGGGAATCCTCCAACCGCCCACCGAGCTCGTCGTAGGACATGAGCGGGCGGTGAGTCTCCAGCGCCTGGTCCCAGCCGAGCGCGGTGACCGGCTCACGCTTCTGCCCTTTGATCTGCGACCACCGGCGGGCACCGTGCAGCTCTGCCCCCGTCGCCCAGTCGACGCCGACGGTGGCGGTGGTTCCGCCGCGCGCATCGTCGGGTTCCATCGCGAAGTCGATGGCGATCGCCGCCGGCTCGCCCCTGTGCAGGTTCCGCCAGGAGGTTTCCCAGTGCTGCCCCTTCTTGTTGTCCCACCGGTAGCTCGAACCCGTCAGGGCATACTCCAGAGCCTCGGCGAAGCTGGATTTCCCGGATCCGTTGCGGCCACTGATCACCGTGATCCCGTAGTACGGGTTGAGTTCCAGCGTTGCGCGCGGGCCGATCCCGCGGAATCCCGACACCGTGATCGAACGCAGAAACGCCCGCAACGGCGCCGGCGTATCTGTCGTCGTGGTGTCGGGGCGCTGGGGTACCGGGGCCTGGCCGCCCAGCTGCTCGGTGAGGTCGTCGTCACCGTGCAGTGCCGCGGCGACCAGGTAGGCGGTCTCTTCGCTCACCGTCTCGTCGGCGTCGAGCAGCTCCCAGACCTCCGCCTCGACCGACCCGCCGAGCTCCACGCCGTCCACTGTCACGTCCTTTCCGCCGAAGTAACCCGCAGCTTCGCATACCGGGCCGACGGACGACGACTGCTCGGGTGTCTTGCCGTCGTCCATCGCGCGAGGCTGTCGGCGCCGCTCGGCATAATGCTGGCCAACCGCCGCGAAACGGCCGCCCGACCCGAAAGTGAACAATGCCCTCCCCGGAGTCCCCGTTCTTCGACATCCCCCGCGCCGAGTGGATTGCCTCGAACCGGTCCGCCTTCGCGGTGTGGGACGCCTTTCCCGTCAATCCAGGCCACGCACTGGTGGTGTCGCGCCGCCAGATCAGCGACTGGTGGGCGGCCACCCCGGAAGAACGCATCGATCTGATGGCCTTGGTTGACGACGTGCGTGCCCACATCGCGCAGCGCCACGAACCGGACGGGTTCAACGTGGGCTTCAACGCCGGGAGGGCCGCCGGCCAGACCGTCGACCACCTGCACCTCCACGTCATCCCGCGCTACACCGGCGACATCGCGGACCCGCGCGGCGGCGTGCGCAACGTGATCCCTTCTCGCGGCAACTACTTGGCCGACCCAGCCGAGAGTCTCGAAGAGCCCGGGCTGACATCGAAGACACCACTGTTGGTCGACGGCCAGGTGCGGTTGCTACTGCCTGAGTTGGTGCAGCACCTACGCGACGTCGATTACGACCACGTCGACATCGTCGTCAGCTTCATCAAGATGTCCGGACTGAATCTGATCATCGGGGCGCTTCAGGACGCCCTGGAGCGCGCCGCAACCGTGCGGATTCTCACCACTGATTACCTATCGCTGACCGAGCTCGCCGCACTCGCCCGGCTGCACGACCTGATGGACGATCATCCCGACGAGCTGGACGTCCGGGTCTTTCACGATCCGGATGTCAGTTTTCACCCGAAGGCGTATCTGTTCTATTCGTCGCACGGGCGCGCCGAGGCCGCCTTCGTGGGCAGCAGCAACCTGAGCCGGTCGGGCCTCGACAGTGGCATCGAATGGAACCTGCTGGTGGGGGCCACAGCTGAGCTGCGCGAAAGGTTCCAGGCGCTGTGGCGCGATGAGCGCAGCCTGCCGCTGACCGACGAACTGATCGCCGCCTACCAGCCGGCACCAGCACACGTTCCGCAAGCAGTCGAAGTCATCGACGCGCCAGAAGCGCCACCAGAACCCCGCCCGATCCAGCAAGAGGCACTGCGAGCTTTGACACAAACCCGCGCCGCCGGGTTCCGCGCCGGAATGGTCACGATGGCAACGGGTCTTGGCAAGACCTGGTTGGCGGCGTTCGACGCGGCACGCCCCGAGGTGGTACGGGTGCTGTTTGTTGCACACCGCGAGGAGATTCTGAAGCAGAGCCGGGACGTGTTCCGCCAGGTGATCCCCCAAGCCTCGCTGGGCCTGTATTACGGCGACGAGAAGCAGCCCGGCGCCGAGGTGGTGTTCGCCTCAGTGCAGACGCTGTCACGAAACCTCGACCGCTTTACGCCCGACGCCTTCGACTACATCGTGGTCGACGAGTTTCATCACGCCGCGGCCGCCACCTACCGCAACGTGCTCAACCACTTCACCCCGAACTTCCTGCTGGGGTTGACGGCGACACCGGATCGGATGGACGGCGCCGACCTGCTGGCACTCTGCGCCGACAACCTGGTGTTCTCCTGCGATCTGGCGGAAGGCATTCAGCGCGACGAGTTGGTGCCGTTTCACTACTGGGGTGTGCCTGACCCGGTCGACTTCACGCCGATCCCATGGCGCAACGGCAAGTTCGACCCGGCCGCCCTGGAAGCAGCCGTCGAAACCCAGGATCGTGCCCAGTCGGCGTTCGACGAGTGGCAATCTCGGCGCGGTGCCCGCACATTGGCGTTCTGCGTCACTAAGCACCACGCGGACTTCATGGCCGAGTTCTTCACCGCGCGCGGGATTCGTTGCGCCTCAGTGCACAGTGGGCCGACCAGCGCACCGCGGCATGCGTCGATCGAGGCGCTGCGCAGCGGGGAGCTGGAGATGATCTTCACCGTCGATATCTTCAACGAGGGCCTCGACGTACCGGATATCGACACCGTACTGATGCTGCGGCCCACCGAGTCACCAGTGGTCTTCCTGCAGCAGCTGGGCCGCGGCCTGCGAACCTTGGACGGCAAGGATGCGCTGGCGGTGATCGACTTCATCGGCAACCACCGATCGTTCCTGCTCAAGCCTCGCACGCTGTTGAGCCTGGGCCGCCGAGAGGCCCCGACGACGCTGCAGGTGCTGCAAGCCTTGGAGGCGGGCGAATTCGAGCTTCCCGATGGCTGTTCGGTCGACTACGACCTGACGGTGGTGGAGATGCTGCGCCAGCTGTCGCGCATCACCGCTCACGATGCAGTCGAGGACTTCTGCCGTTCCTATCTCGATGAAGAAGGGCTGCGTCCCACTGCTGCGCAGGCGCTTCGGGCCGGACACGATCCCGCGGTCGTGACCGCCAAGCACGGCAGTTGGTTCGCTTTCCTGCGGACCGCCGGCCTGCTCGGTGAACGCGAGGCGGCCGTCGTCGATGCCCACGGCGACACGCTGCGCGGCTTCCAAACCGAGAGCATCGCCAAGAGCTACAAGCTGGTAGCGATCCGCGCACTACTGCACGACGGCGCGCTGCGCACCGGGGACGCGATCGCGCACAACGCGGACACCTCGCGCGGGCTGCTGCTCGCTGATCCGCGCCTTGCCCGCGAAGTGCCGGCCAAGGAGTTCCCCGACGTGGCCGCCGCGCCGGCGGAGAAGTGGGCAGGCTACTGGCGCAAATGGCCGGTCACCCACCTGGCCGGCACCGGATCGGGCGTTGCTCGGCCAAACGCGTTGTTCCGCTTGGCAGCCGACCGGATCGTGCCGACATTCGTGGTCGACGACGACTTCGGGGCTATTTTCGACTCGCTGGTCGCCGAGATCATTGAGTACCGGCTGGCCAATTACCTGCTCAACAAGGACGCCCCGGCGGCTCACTCGTGGACCTGCCGGCTGGCCTACGCAAACGGGCATCCGGTCATTCGGTTGGACCGGCGGCAGCATCCGAATTTGCCCTCGGGGCAAGCATCATTCATCGCCGACGGCATCGAGTACGACGCGTCGTTCGCCAAGGGCGCGATTGCCCTGGCCACCCGGGACGGCTTGGCCGGCAATGCGCTGCCGGGGTTGCTGCGAGGCTGGTTCGGGCCATCGGCCGGTCATCCCGGAACCTCGCACACCGTGGAGCTCGACCAGATCGACGGCACCCTGGTGCTGCGCCCCGGCGCTGCCGCTGCTGACGGCCTTGACGTTGACTACGTGCCGTTCTTCGGCGACTATACCGTGGCGTGCGGGCCGGACGCGGCGACATCGTGGAGCGACCACGCAGCCAGCGAGATCGCGATCCGGCGCCAGGCCGGCCACGAGCTAGCGCCGTCGAGTCACTTCGTGTGCTTCGCCCACGGTGATTCGATGGACGGCGGACCGGATCCAATCCGGCACGGCGACCCGCTGCTGTTTGAGTGGATCACCGGCGGATCGGCCCGCGACTATGTGGACCAGCCGGTGTTGGTCGAGACGGCCGGAAAATCAGGCGTTGCCGGTACGCTCAAGTTTCTGCGCCGGCAAGGTTCGGGCTATCTCCTGGAATCAACGAATCCCGCTGTGGCCCCGATCGAGGGGCGTTCTGATATGCGGCCTGTTGCCCGTCTGGTGTCCAGGCTCGACCAGCATGACGTCAACCCGCTGGCCTCGCGGATCGGTGAGCAGTTCAAGCGGGGCGACGTTCCCGCGCTCTACGGTGAGGCTTTCAACCCAGGAAACTGGCAGTCGGGCCATGTATCGCTTAAGCAGCACGCGATCTTGTTCGCTACGTTGGTGAAACGCGCGGATCGCACGCCATATGTCGAACACTTCGAAGCCCCCGACATCTTCGTGTGGAGCTCGCAGTCTTCCACGGCGCCCGGGGGCAAGAAGGGCAAGGAGATTCTCGACGCGCTGCAGACCGGCAAGTCGATCGAGCTGTGGATGCGGCGAAAATCGACCGACGGGGCGTTCACGTACCTGGGTCGGGTGGTGCCCTTGCGCCACGAAGGATCCGAGCCGATGTTGGTGACGTTCCGGTTGTTGACGCCACTGTCCGGGGAGCTGCGATCGCGGCTCGGTGTGGAGCTGCCGCCCGAAGGGCCGGCGCAGTGACGCCGATGTGCCTTACCGGGAGGATGCCATGAGTCAAGGCGAATTGATCGATCGCTACCTGGCCGCGGTGCCGCATTTAAGAAGCGAGATCTTCACGCGGCCGAGCCCCATCCCGCCGGAACCGGGCGTTTACGGGTGGTGGTTTCGCCAGCTGCCGGCCGCCATTGATGTCTCCCGATGCGAACGGAAGGGTGAACTGACGTTGCTCTACGCCGGAATCAGTCCCAGCCGACCGCCCGCAAACGGAAAACCACCCAGCCAGCAGAACATTCGTAAGCGCATCACGCAGCATTATCGGGGCAACGCGAAAGGTTCAACGCTTCGCAAAACGTTGGGATGTCTGCTGGCCGATGAGCTCGGCATCGAACTCCGGCGCGTTGGATCGGGGACGCGACGCACGTTTGCGGCCGGCGAGGCGTTGCTGAGTCAGTGGATGGCCCACAACGCTCTGGTCTCCTGGATTGCGGTGCCGGAGCCATGGGTGTTAGAGCGCGAGCTGTTCACCGCGCTGGACTTGCCGTTGAATCTTCAGGATAACGTGCACAATCGTTTTCACCGGGTGCTCACCAGCGTTCGGTCCGCTGCGGAAGCGCGGGCGCGGGCGCTGCCGATCGCTGACGCATGACCGGGAAATGAACCACGTCGTGCGCGAGCGAACGGAGGCGCCGGCCATACTGCCGAACGGGCCGGCGATGCATGATCGTTCTCATAAAATCGTCGGCGGTGACACGGTTTACTATGTATATTTTGTTGAAAATGGTCACGTTGATAACCTAGCAGGCTGAAAAATGGTTCCAGAGACCTCTCACGAACTCACCTGGCTTCCTTCGTGCAACGCCTAAGCTTCCGCTTCAACGAAAAGGGACGATATGGAATCTAACACTCAGAATTTCAACGAGCCGCACGAGCCTCTATTCGGGCCACAAGACCGCGAGCGCTGGATTTCAGCCGGTTTAGATGTCTGGAACGTGCACAGCTATGCGAAGAGGCTGGGTGCCGCGGGCCTCGGGCCGGAGGATGCAAAACGGTGGGCTGCCGCTGGATTACGTCTGCAATCATTGTATCGAATGGCACGCTTCATAGACGCACCCCTAAGTTTCGAAGAAATGCTCGAACTGCTCAATGGCTGGAGAGCACCTGGCCGCTACGTAGCCAACGTCCGGCCAGTTAACGAACTGGAAGAGCTATTAGATTGCGGGTTTGCGGTGACGGAACTCAAGCGCTTGATCGCTTGCGGTTTCACCGGCAATGAGATCTACCAGTGGCAACGCAACTCAAACATCCCGTTAGCAGACTGGGCGGACTGGAAGGCGTTTGGCATCGGGCTTGAGGACGCGATGACGTACCAGAGGCGAGGTATAGCGCCCAGCGTCGCACACCGCTGGATCAATACCAACCTTAGTCCAGGTGAGATCGCCACATACATCGACATGGGGTGGTCGCCGCTTCAGGCTGAAGCCGCGCTTGCAACAGATATGCAGGATTCGCCACAGGGTGGGTCCGATAAGGGAGCCCGCGAAAGGAAATACCACACATCTGCGTGGCCGCCGGTAACCATCACCCTTCCCGACTGGGACAACGGTGGTGGCGTGGCTGTGATATGTGATGGTATTGAACATCGCGTGGTGCGTCGCGAGGGTCAGATTGTGGCGTTAGACCACCCTGATGTCGACGCCCAAGCCGCGGCGGCCGCGGCTGCAGCAGCACGGGGTGAGATTAAAAAAATCGGCTATCGCTATTTTGATAACCAATTTAACATGGATGCCATTAAGCAGGGCAGTTCCGCTAAAGCCTGGGCGCCTCCCTCTCCCAGGTCAAAGCACACTTCCGGGCGCATCCTTGACCTCGATGGACTTCCAGCGTGTGTGCGACTGGCCATTGAAGGGTTCGCACCGTGCTGCTGGTGTGGCGAATTGCTAGCTCACGGCAACGTATGCACCGTGAGTGACAGTCCGTTTTGCGTTTTAGCGAATGGAACCGGATGGCGCACTTTGATTCCACCGGGATGGGTTCAGGCTACCCTTGCCGGCATAACTACGGCTGAGGCTCGATTTTGGCCGAGGAAATATGCATGGCGACGGAATGGCCCAACAACGAAGGTAAGGCAAATATTTGTATTTTCACCGTACTGGCCTGAGATTCACCCGCGACGTTTCGCGAAACTAGTACGCGAACATCGCGTGAGAAATAGCGGCACCTACGAATCAGCTTTCCAAGCCGTTATCGACCAGCTGCGGCACGAACTGGGCGAACCAAGAAGCGCAAGCCGGGGTTAATTTCCGCGCTTCATACCATCAAGATTCGCATCAGCATGTCGACGTTGAATCCCCCCGGCGTGT
>NZ_AUWR01000010.1 GCF_000455125.1 Mycobacterium sp. UM_WGJ | reverse complement strand
GTTATCTTGACAAGCCCCGACACCACGCCGACGGCAACTCACAGGTGCGCGTCGATCCAGCCCACCACGTCGTCGAGCACCTGCGCGCGCTCTGGTTCGTTGAACACCTCGTGGTAGAGCCCCGGGTAGACGGTCAACCGCACATCGTTCGAACCGACGCACTGCACCAGCCGCGTGCTGCCCTCGGCGGGCACCAGACCGTCTTCGGCCCCATGTACCACCAGCAGCGGCACCGTCAGTGCCTGCGCCCGCGTCGGCATGGTCTCGCCGACCTTGATCAGCGCCCGTGCCACCCCGGCCGGTACTCGACCGTGGTGCACCAGGGGGTCCTCGTTGTAGGCGACCACCACTGCCGGGTCACGCGAGACCAGGGCACTGTCGAGTTTCTCCACCGGCAGGCTCGGCGCGACGGCCCCGACCGCCTTGGCGACGAACGCCAACCCCGGCGACACCGTGTCGGTCATCGCCACCGCGGGCCCGGACAGCACCATCAGCTGGTAGTCGTCGGGGCGGTCGACGCCGTAACTGAACACGATCGCCCCGCCCATGCTGTGGCCGAGCACCACGCGCGGCACTCCGGGGTATTCACGGGCAGCGATGCCCGACAGCGTGTGGAAGTCACCGGTGTACTCCCCGATGTCGCGGCACAGCACTCGCTTGCCGCCCGAGCGCCCGTGTCCGCGGTGGTCCAACGCGTACGTCACCAACCCCGCCGCACCGAACCGCTCTGCGACGTGGTCGTAGCGACGGGCGTGCTCACCGAAGCCGTGGGACAGCACCACCACGGCGCGTGGCGGTGCGTCCGGCGTCCACGTGTCGTAGACGATCGGAACGCCCCGCACTCCATCGAAGGTTCGCTCGGTGCGGGTCACAGCCATCAGGGCAGCGTAACGGGCAAAGAGTCCGCCCAGGTAACCTCGCCAGCCATGGGACGAGTCGAAGGCAAAGTTGCGCTGATCAGCGGCGGGGCGCGGGGCATGGGCGCGGCACACACCCGGGCGCTGGCCGCCGAGGGCGCCAGGATCGTGATCGCCGACGTACTGGAGGACGAGGGCAGCAAACTCGCCGATGAGCTGGGGGCCGACACCGCCCGGTTCGTCCGCCTCGACGTCACCCAGGCCGACCAATGGCAAGCGGCCGTGGGGACCGCGGTCGATGCTTTCGGCAGCCTCGACGTGTTGGTGAACAACGCCGGGATCGCCAAGTACAACACCATCGAGAACTTCGACGCCGCCGCCTGGCAGCAGGTTCTCGACGTCAACCTGACCGGAACCATGCTGGGCATGCATGCCGCCGTCGCTCCGATGAAGGCCGCCGGCGGCGGCTCCATCATCAACATCTCCTCGGTCGAGGGGATGCGTGGCACCGCCGGCCTGTACGGCTACGTCGCCTCGAAGTGGGGTGTGCGCGGCCTGGCCAAGGCCGCCGCGGTGGAGCTGGCGCCGCACAACATCCGGATCAACAGTGTGTTGCCCGGGCTGATCCGCACCCGGATGACCATCGCCATCCCCGATGACTCCCTGCAGATTCCGCTGGGCCGGGCCGCCAAGTCCGCGGAGGTGGCCACCGCGGTGGTTTTCCTGGCCTCCGACGAGTCCTCCTACATGACGGGGTCCGATCTGGTGATCGACGGAGGCCTGTCCGTGGGCATTCCTCACAAGACCAGCTAAGACAGTATCTTCCCAGGTAAGAGCACCCATCGGACCTGCTTCTGAAACGTGTTCTATGATGGCCGGTCATGAAGACCAAGGGCGCATTGTTGTGGGAGCTGAACTCGCCGTGGCGGGTCGACGAGATCGAGCTGGGCGACCCGGTTGAAGGCGAAGTCCAGGTCCGGATGCACGCCGCTGGGATGTGCCACTCCGATTACCACCTGACCACCGGAGCCACCCCGATGGCGCTACCGGCGCTGGGCGGCCACGAGGGCGCCGGCGTCATCACCAAGGTCGGCAAGGGTGTCACCGGCCTGGAAGAGGGCGACCACGTCGTGATGGCCTTCATCCCGGCCTGCGGCAACTGTCCGCCGTGCATGAAGGGCTTCCGCTCGCTGTGTGACCGCGGGGCGGTGCTGCTGGGCGGCAAGGCCATCGCCGACGGCACCAACCGGATCCACGCCGGTTCACACGAGGTCTCGGCGATGAACCTGCTCGGCACGTTCTCGCCCTACATGACCGTGCACCAGGACTCCGTGGTCAAGATCGACAAGGACGTGCCCTTCGAGACCGCGGCCATCATGGGCTGCGCGGTTCCGACCGGCTTCGGTTCGGCCACCAACGTCGCCGAGGTCAAGCCCGGCGAGACCGTGATCATCATCGGTGTCGGCGGTATCGGTATGAGCGCCCTGCAGGGTGCGGTGCTCGCCGGTGCACGTCGCGTCATCGCTATCGACCCGGTGCCCTTCAAGCGTGACCAGGCCGTCAAGTTCGGCGCCACCCACGTCTACCCGTCGATGGCCGAGGCGATCATGCCGGTCATGGAGGAGACCTGGGGCCTGATGGCCGACAAGGTGATCATCGCGGTCGGCGACATGAAGGGCGAGTACATCGAAGAGGCGATGATCCTGACCGCCAAGACCGGAACCTGCGTGGTCACCGGCATGGGCTCGATGGTCGACGCGGACGTCAAGCTGAACCTGTTCCTGTTCACCATGTTGCAGAAGACGTTGAAGGGCAACATCTTCGGCGGCGGCAGCTCGCACATCGAGACACCCAAGCTGGTGGGGCTGTACAAGTCCGGGTTGCTCAAGATCGACGAGATGATCACCACGACTTACAAGCTCGAGGACATCAACACCGGCTACCAGGACATGGTGGACGGCAAGAACATCCGCGGCGTCATCACCTACGACGAGTCGGACTGGTAAGCGGCTACTTCCTGTCCTGCGGCAGCCGGCAGCCGGTGTAGCCGGAGACCACCAGGTTGCCGCGGTAGCCGACTTTGATGAAAAGGCCGGTGGGACCGTAAAACCCGACGTCGTGATTGCCCGGCTGGTTCTGCATCACCTGAACCTCGGTGGCCTCCAGCTTGGCGGCCGCCGACTTGGCGACCTCTTCGAGCTTGACCCAGGTCTGCTCTGAGACCGCGACATCCCGGGCAACGGCGTCCGGCAGGAAGTAACGCTTACCGTCGGTTTGCTCGTATGGCCGCTCGCAATTTCCGCCATCACCCTCGTCCAGCGTCTCCCAGACGATGGATGGGATGAGTTGTCTTGCGGCAGAAGTTATTTCATTCATCGTATCGGCTACCTGCGTTCGGGTGTCCTCGAACGACGGCAACGACTTGAGCACGGCCAAGGCCTCGGCGGCGACGCTGGGCGGAGTGGGTTCATACGGTTGGGACACGTGACATCCTGCGGTTAGTGCGACGCTGGCCATGACAGCGAACAGGCATCGTCGCGGCTGGAGTGGGGACACTTGGTGAAACATCAATTTCCTCGAACCGCCTTGTCGCCCAGGCCGGCGAGGACCGCGGCGATGTTGTAGTTGGTCGTCCGGAGGCCCCCACCGTCGGGGAAGCGGGGGTAGTCACTGTGGCCGTGAGCCTCTTGCAGGGTGATGGTGCCACCGTGGCCGTCGGGCACCGTCGCGGCGCCGGTGTCCAGCCGGGTGAAGTCCGGGTTGGTCGCCGGATTCGGCCCGAAATCCCCGAACTCGTTGTTGAGGTAGGTACCCAGAATGGGAACGCCCTGGCCTATCGATCGCGCGTCATAGACCCACTGAATCGGGTCGTCCGGAGCTTCCATGGCGAACACCTGCCCGGGCTGCAGGTGTAGTTGCTGGGGCGTGGAGGCCTCGATACCCGGAGATCCGTAGAACAGCGCCCGCGATACCCCGTGATCGCCGGGCTCCTGCAATGCCAGCCCGGTGGTCAGCGACCCATAGGAGTGCCCGATCGCGGTGAGATCGGCGGGACCGCCGACGTGCGAGGCCTGGATCCCGTCATAGAAACGCGCCAGGTCGTGCGCGCCGGAGCGGGCGAGGTCGTCGTGGGTGACTCCCCAGATTCCGGCCAGCGATGCGGACTTGTCGTCGAACCCGGGCACCTGTGGGGGGTCGTACCCGATCCAGGCGATCGTCGAGACGGTATCGCTCTCGTGCCCCGGCTCGAACCGCAATTGCCGCAGCGCTTCCCGCCTGAGGTTGGTTGCTTCTTCGGTCATACTCCCGATGGCTCCGTGCACCGTCGTGTTCAGCCCCGGCGTCGTGACTGAGACATGGGTGGCCTTGTCCGGGTCACCGACGGCGATGGCCGCGCGGACCTGCGTGCCACTCTCGGTGTCCAGCAGCATCAACTTCCGGTCGGGACTGGCACTGACGGCGGAATCGACGGCCTTCAGGTCGTCCAGATACCGCGCGCCGTCCCTCGCCGCGTCGTACTGCCGCTGCCAATTCTCGTAGGCGACGCGGTCATCGAAGATCGCCCCCGGCTGGTTGGGGCGCGGAATGTTGTTGCCGGCAGCCCAGTCCGGATGCTGGTTGCGCAGCGCATCGGCCTGCGCGGCCGCGCCCTGGGCCCGGTTGAGTTCGTCGGCCAGGTGCAGCTTGTTGTAGTGGTCGTAGCCCAGATGATCCGGCGGATCGCACGGCATGCCCGGATGGTTGCCGATGTTGTGGTCGGAGTTATAGAGCCAGTCCTTCTGTCCGGGCGTCAGGCTGTTCCAGTAGTCATTGAACTGCTTGGGATCGTCGGGAACGGGTCCCGGTGGCGGCGCCGGCGCGTCCGCGTCGAATTCGTGCAGCTGCGCCTCAGGGTCGTAGCCGTCCCTGACCCGCAGATTCGTCAAGGCTTGTTGCAGGGTTTTGGAGTAGCCGTTGCGGATGACCGTGGCGTTGTGCAGCGCGGTCTCGGTGTCCTCCTCGGCCAACCGGCGGCACTGGGCGATGTCTGCGTCGTGGTCGTGGCCCTGACGCTCCTGTTCCAGGTACACGCCGATGCGGGCGTCGAGGACGATCAGGTTAGCGTTGAGCGCGGTGCTGTTGGCCAGCGAGGCGGCGCGGGCCTGGGCCAGGGCGGCGGCGATGGTCTCCAGGTCGGCGGCGATCTGGCCGAGCTGCTGATTGGTGGCGTGCAGGCCCTCTTTCACCCGCTGCACCTCGGCGCTGTTGTTGATCGGTTGCTCGCCGTTCTCCCTGTTGTACTGCTCGAAGTGCTGTTGGGCGGTGACAAACGTTTCCTCGGCCGTTGTCGCTGAGCCGGCGGCCGAGTGGAATGCCTGGGCCAGGAAGTTGATCTGGGTGGGGCTGCCGGCCTGCAGACTGTCGTCGACCGCCCACGGGTCACCGCCGGCCGCCGCGATGAGGCCGTCCACCTGGAGGTGCTGCAGGCTGGGACGGCTCACCCGACTGAGGCTAACCCGTCTCGACCAGCGGAACCAGCCGCTTTGGCGCGCTAACCTTGGAAGCCATGACCGGCCTGCTTGATGTGCGACGGGCTGATGACCGCGCGGCCACCCGCGCGCCCTGGCTGAATTCGCGGCATTCGTTCTCGTTCAACGATTACTACGACCCGGACAACACCCATCACGGGCTGCTGCTGGTCAACAACGATGACGTGGTGGAACCGGGTGCCGGCTTTGACACCCACCCCCACCGCGACGCGGAGATCGTCACCTGGGTGCTTTCCGGCGCGTTGAGTCATCGCGATTCGATCGGCAATACCGGCGTCATTCATCCCGGTCTGGCGCAACGGATGTCGGCGGGCACCGGCATTCTGCATTCGGAGAGGAACGAATCCGCCAGTGAGCCAGTGCATTTCATCCAGATGTGGATCATGCCGGATACTCCGGGGCGCACGCCGGGCTATCAGCAGCACGACATCGGTGCGGCACTGGCCGGCGGTGGGCTCATCACCGTCGCCTCGGGCAGTGACCCCGGGGCCGCGATCAGCATCGGCAATGCGGGTGCCACGCTCTACGCCGCGCGGCTGCAGCCCGGAGACCGGGTCGGGCTACCCGAGGCGCCGTATATCCACCTGTTCGTCGCGACCGGCCGTGTCGATCTGGAGGGCGCCGGTGCACTACACACCGGCGACGCGGTTCGCTGCACAGCCGGCGGGGGTCAACGCCTTACCGCGTCCGCGCAGTCGGAGATCCTTATCTGGGAGATGCACCGCGGGCTCGGCGGCTGATCACTGATCATAACCAATCTGCCACCGACGCAGCACAATTCGGTCACGCAGGTTGTCCCGGGGGTTTCGGTGGCTACCGTAGGAATTCGGTGCCTCCCCCAGTCCGGAGCCGAAGGGATGAACAGTGTCGACTCCAGTGGCTTTCGCGCGCCGGCTGGCGGCCGGCTGCTTCGCAATGCTGCTCTGCGCCATCCTGGCGATCGGCCCGGGCCAGCCGACCGCGCGTGCCGCCGCCCAAGACCAGTTGGCCGCCGCGATCGCGCGGACCCCGGGGTCCTACCTGGTGTACAACTTCGGCAGCGGGCACCCCACACCGATGCTCAACGCCGCCGGCGACTGGTATGAGATGTCCGGCGGTGGACATCTGGTGGTCCTCAAGTCGGCCTCGCAGCGCATCGAGCCGCACCTGCTGGTCGACAACCATAGCGGCCCCCAGGCCCGCTGTGAACGTGATCCGCGGGCCCGCACCAGCGAAGGGCTGATGCAGGCCTCCGAGCTCTACACCCCGCTGCAGGCCTGGCAGGCGCTGGGCCGGCCGACGGTGGCGATCAACGCCAACTTCTTCGACATCCGCGGCCAGCGAGGCGGGTCCTGGCGGACCACCAAGTGCAGTTCCCCGCTGGGCACCTACGTGGACAACACCCGCGGCAAGGGCCGGGCCAACGTCGCGGTCACCGGCACCGTGCCCTACGCCGGCAAGCAAGGACTGTCCGGCGGCAACGAGCACTGGTCGACACTTACCACGATGATCCTGCCGACTCGCGGCGCACCCTATGTGGTGTGGCCGCGTGGCGGCCGCGACGGCGGCGACTACGACTCGGCCGGGCCGACGGTCACCGGCCTGGTGGAACGCGGGGACCGATTCGTCGCGGTGAGCGGACTGGGACTGCTGGCCCCGGGCTTCACCGGGCAACTCAACGACGGCGGGCCGAGCGCGGCGCGAACCGCCGTGGGCTATTCACGAGCCAAAGACGAGCTGTACATCTTTCAGGGCGGCCACTACACCCCCGACAACATGCAGGACCTGTTCCGTGGCCTGGCCAGTGACCACGCCATCCTGCTCGACGGCGGTTCGTCCTCAGCGGTCGTGCTGCGCCGCGACGCCGGCGGCATGTGGACCGGCGCCGGGGTACCACGCGGGTCCTGCGACACCGCACAGGTACTGTGCGACGCACACGAACGCGCGCTGCCCAGCTGGCTCGGATTCAATTGACGGCGAAGGTCAGGCGTGACGCATTCGCTCAGGGCATCTCCACCTTGGCGGCCAGCCAACGGCCGTTCACCTTCTCCATGGTGATCACGATGCGGCTGCGGTCGATCTGCGCCTGGGGGGCGGTCTTGTTGCTCACCGCCTGATCGACGAACAGCAGCACCTCGACCTTGTTCTTGGTGGCGGACTTGACCGCCGAGTCGATCACGGTGCCGTGCGCGGACGCCTTGTTGTCGATCAGCAGTTGGCGCAGCTGTTCACTGGACGCGCTGTAGACGTCCTTGAACTCGCCGGTGGCCCCGTCGAGGATTTCGGCAAAGTTCTGGTCGATCGCGCCTGGGTCCACACTGGTGAGCACCAGGGTGTACTTCTCGGCGGCGTCCAGGGCCTGCGCGGCGGCCACCGTGCGCTGATGGTGTGCGAACAGCAGCCAGCCCTCGTAGGCCGCCCCGATCAGGCCCAGCGCCAGGACGGCCACGGCGATCCACCGCCGATTCGGCTTCAGGCCGCCGCTGCGTTCCGTGGGCCCGGCGGCGTCGTCCACGGTCTCAACGGCGACAGCATCCTCGGCGGACTCGTCGGACTCGGCGGACTCGGCGGACTCGGGCGCCGCAGTGTCGTCGACGGCCTCGGCCGCCGGTTCGACATGGTCGGCCGCCTGCTCGTCCTCACGGTCCGACACCTGAACTACCTCTCGTGGTCCGCTGCTGGAGGCCGTTCGGCCGCAACGCCTCCCGAACCTACCCCAACCCGCCCCTGCGGGTTCGTCCTTGGTGGCGGTGACCCACAACGCCCGGTTCCGCCGCGTTGGCAACCGCCGCTCAGGTGCAGGCCCTGGAATTCCGCAGGGCGTCGGCCCATCCCATCGCGGAGTCGATGTGGGGGCGCGTGAAGCCTGCCGGCTGTTTCTTGCGCATGCTGTCAGCGATGCGGGACAGCTGGAACAGCACGCCGGTCAGCTGTTCCCCGCCGTAGATCGGCGAGTAGGGACCGAAGTTGTCCGGGGTGTTGCGAATGGTCAGCGGCTGCAGTCGCGGTCCCAGGAAACCGGTCGCTCGGTCGATGTTGGCCACCACCGCTTCCGCCTGCGACTGCACACTCGGGTAGACGTCGCGGTGATCTGCAAGAGTACGGTTGAAGTCGTTGATCTGTCCTATCAGTGGGTCGAACTGCGCGTTGAACCACTGGCACGAATCCGACATGCCGCCGATCATCTCGGGCGTCACCTGATAGGTGAAGGTGCTGTAGGGCCAGATGTCCATGCGCGGAGACCAGTCGCTGGGTCCGGGGGTGAACCCGGGAAGCGTCGGCGGCGGTGCCGGATCGGCCACGGCGGAGCCTGGTGCCACCGCCCCGGCGACTGCCATCGCGCACGCGATCGTGGCAGCGATCTGTGTCCATCCTGCCCGCATCGACACCTTTCTGATTTCCTTCCACGCGTCGCGCCCGTCCCGGTCGAGTATCGCCATCGACGCCCGCACGTGGGCGGCAAAACCACGAAAACGCGTGCTACTGGCCAGTAACCCGGCCATAACCGGAGTCATGTTGCCTGAAGCGCCCCTGCCGAGGCATTGTGTCCGACATCATGTCCGGATGAAAGGTCGCGGCGAGACCCCATGAGCTCCTCCCCCACGTCCGCCATGCGTATCCTTTCTATCTACCCACCAGTTGGTCCGAGAAATTCCGAACCCTACCGCGGAGTAAGAACCGTGACTATGGTGGCCGCCATGGATCACCCGCCGCACCTGCGCCCGGCGGCCGACGGTGATCTCACGACCACGATCGGCGACCAATGACCACCCAGGACGACCGCGAACTCGCCGCCGAGCCATCGCTCGACGGTGTGGCAGCCATCCAGGACTGGACCACCGGTTATGTCAACCGCCACCCGCTGGCCTCGCTGACCACCGTCGGCGAACAGTGCGTGCTGGCGGTGCGCACCGTGCAGTACTTCTTCTCCGACCTGTTCAGCGGTCGATTCCAATGGGGCGAGTTCGTCCGGCAGAGCGCGTTTATGGCCAACACCGCGGTGCTGCCGACGGTCCTGGTGGCCTTGCCGATCGGAGTCACGCTCTCCATACAGTTCGCGCTGCTGGCCAACCAGGTCGGCGCCACCTCACTGGCCGGCGCGGCTGCCGGGCTGGCGGTCATCCGGCAGGCCGCCTCGTTGGTGGCGGCCATGCTGATGGCCGCCGCGGTCGGGTCGGCCATCACCGCCGACCTGGGCTCGCGAACCATGCGCGAGGAGACCGACGCCATGGAGGTGATGGGCGTCTCGGTGATCCGTCGACTGGTGGTCCCCCGCTTCGCCGCGGCCATCATGATCGGGGTAGCGCTGACCGGAATCACCTGTTTCGTAGGCTTTTTGGCCAGCTATCTGTTCAACGTGTATTTCCAGAAGGGCGCGCCCGGCAGCTTCGTGGCCACCTTCTCCTCGTTCGCCACCACCGGCGACATGCTCGTCGCACTGATCAAGGCCGTGATCTACGGCGCGATCGTCGCGGTGGTGTCCTGCCAGAAGGGCCTGTCCACCCGCGGTGGCCCGGCCGGCGTGGCGAACTCGGTCAACGCTTCGGTGGTCGAATCGATCCTGGTGCTGATGATCGTCAACGTCGGCATCAGCGAGCTCTACAACGTGCTCTACCCACGGACGGGGCTGTGAGATGACTGCCTCCTCCTATGTCCCGGCGTTCGCGCGCCCGTTGCTGCGCGTGTACCGGATAGCATCGGTGCCGACCATTCGTCTGGGACACATGCTGGTGTTCTTCGGCCGCGCCGCGGCCGGTGTTCCCACCGTGTTTCGGCACTACCGCAAGGAGTTTCTGCGGCTGCTCTCCGACATCGCTTGGGGCAACGGCTCCATCGTGGTGGGTGGGGGCACCGCCGGAGTGGCGATCGTCCTCGGCTTCACCGCCGGCGCACTGGTGGCGATCGAGGGCTACAACTTTCTGAACCTGCTGGGGCTCGGCCCGGCCACCGGCATCATCTCCTCACTGGTCAATACCCGTGAGCTGGCGCCGATCATGGCCTCGATGGCATTTGCGATGCAGGCCGGTTGCCGCTTCACCGCCCAGCTCGGTGCCATGCGCATCGCCGAGGAGATCGACGCCCTCGATTCGATCGCGATCCGGCCCATTCCGTTCCTGGTGACCACTCGACTGCTGGCCGCGACCATCGCGGTGATCCCGCTGTACGTGGCCTGTCTGGCCATCACCTATCTGACCTGCCAGGTGGTCACCGGCATCATCGGCGGCGGCTCGGTCGGTCCGTACATGCACTACTTCACCATGATGCTGAGCGGCAAAGACATCGTCTACTCCGTGCTCAAGTGCGTGGTGTTCGTGTGGCTGGCCTCCACCGTGCAGTGCTACTACGGCTTCTACGCCTCCGGTGGTCCCGAAGGGGTCGGGGTGGCCGCGGGACGGGCCATGCGCGCCAGCATCACGATCGTCATCATGGTCAACATGCTGCTGACCATGGCGCTGTGGAGCATCGATGCCGGCGCAAGGTTCGGTGGCTGACATGAGCAATTCGCTGGACACCGACGGCCGCGGCCCGTCCGAAAATCAGCTGCTGGGTGCGGGAATCGCGGTCTTGCTGGTGATCGCGATGGCCACCGCGGGCCTGCTGGCCAAGTCCACCGGCATGCTCAACGCCTATGTGCGGGTGATCGCCGACCTGATCAACGTCGGCGACGGACTGCCCGCCCAGTCCGACGTCAAGTACCACGGACTGCTGGTCGGCAGCGTCACCGACGTGATCCCGGCCGCCTACGGCAAGCCCAACTACGTCCACATCAACCTCAAACCCGGCTACGCCAAAGACATTCCGATTTCGGTGACGGCCCGAGTAGTGCCGTCCAACGTCTTCGCGGTCTCGTCGATTCAGCTGGTCGATTCCGGCACCGGCGGCCCCACCATCCGCGACGGCAGCCACATCGCCGAGAACGGCGAACTGTCGACGGTGATCTTCCAGACCACGGTGTCCAAGCTGCGCGACATCCTGGCCGCCACCGGTCGCGGCCGCGAAGACCACAGCCTGGGCATCCTTGCGGCGGTCGGGGCGGCCACCGACAATCGGCGGGTCAAGCTGCTCAACACGGGTGCGCAGATGTCGCGCCTGCTCGATCAGCTCAACAGCATCGTCGCCACCGAGCCCGGCCCGTCGACGGTCTCGGCCCTGGTCGACGCCACCCACGGCCTGCAGGCAAGCGCTCCCGAGCTGGTCGACGCACTGCACCAGGCGGTCGAACCGATGCGAGCGTTCGCCCAGAAGCGTGCCGAGTTGGCGTCGTTGGTCTCGGGCGGCCAGCACACCGTCGGTGTGGCCCGGGAAGCCCTCGACAACCACATCGACCAGCTGATCCAGATCACCCACGACCTGACGCCCGTCATCGGCGTGCTGGCCAACAACGCCGATAAGTTCGTCCCGATCTTCACTCGGGTCAACCGGCTCTCCGACAAGTTCTTCGACCAGCTCTACGACCCCAAGTTGATCACCCGGAACATGCGGGCCAACCTGTCCTTCACCCCGCTGCACACCTACACCCGGGCGGACTGTCCGCAGTACGGCGAAGTGAAGGGACCCAGCTGCTACACGGCGCCGATGATCTCGGTGCGGCCCGAGCTTCCCGAGACACTGCTGCCGCAGAACTATCATTTCCCCGCCGGCCTCGAGCCGCCGGCCGGCACCGAGATCGGCCCCGACGGTAACCTGCGCGCCGTCGGGCCGCCCCTGGTGAACCCGAATCGCAGCCTGGAGGACACCAACCCGCCGCTGCCGTGGTGGACCGGGCCCTTCCCGCGGGTTCCCAGCAACGCCGACCCGCTTGACCCTGCTCCCCCGCCACCGCCCGGCCCGCCGATCCCGGCCCAGCCCCATGCACCGGAGTGGCAGCCGGCAGCGCCGGCGTCCTTCGGCGGCAACGTAGGACCTGTCGGGAGCCAGGCCGAGCGCAATCAGCTCGGTCTGATCTTCGGACCCATCACCGGCCGAAGCGAGCCGGCATCGGTGGCGACGCAGCTGCTGCTCGGCCCGGTCGCGCGGGGCAACGCCGTCTCTTGGGCCTCGCCCGGCCCCGGCAAAACGGGAGGCCGTAAGTGACATTCCGCGGACCGCTGATCGGCCTGTCTCTCTTCATGGTCGTGTCGACGGTGCTGACCTGGCTGGTCTATGCCACCCTGCGCCGCGATGTGGCCGGCTCCACGACGCCGTACGCAGCCGTGTTCACCGACGTGTACGGGTTGCGCGAGGGCGACGACGTCCGGATGGCCGGCGTCCGGGTCGGCCGGGTCGAGAAGGTCGCGCTGGACGGGAAGCTCGCGAAGGTCTCGTTCATCGTCCAAAGCGACCAGAAGCTGTACGGCAACACCGTCGCGTCGGTGACCTACCAGAACATCATCGGCCAGCGTTATCTCGGACTGTCGCTGGGGACTCTCGGGAGCACCGAACAATTGCCCCGCGGCAGCGTGATCGGTGTGGAGCACACCGAACCGTCCTTCGACGTCGGCGCCCTGCTCAACGGCTTCAAGCCGCTGATGTCGCTGCTGGACCCCAAACAGGCCGACGATCTGACCAAGGGTGTGCTGGAGTCACTGTCGGGCGACCAGGCGTCGATCGCCGCGCTGGTGGACCAGTCGTCGACCCTCACCTCGACGCTGGCCGGGCGCGACGAGGTGCTGGGGGACCTCATCACCAGCCTGAACCGGCTTACCGGCACCATCGCCGGGCAGAACGACCAGCTGGATCACGCCCTGACCCAGGCCCGCCGCGCGGTCACCGACCTGGATTCACGGCGGCCGGCGTTGCAGTCCTCGGTCGGTTCCCTGGCCCAGACGACGCGACAGCTCGCACGGATCGCCGACGAGGTCTTCCCGTCCCTGGAAGAGATGATCAACCGGGAACCCGGTTTCACCAAGCACATGGCCGGCATCGAACCGCAGCTGGCGTTCACCGGTGCCAACCTGCCGCTGCTGCTCAAGGGCCTGGGCCGCGCATTCGGAGACGGTGCCTACGGCAACGCCTATCTGTGTGACCTGAACGCCACGGGATTCTTCCCCGGCTTCAACGACGTCACGACGATCATCGTCAACGCTGCCACCCCCGGCAACGCGCGCCCGATCACCCGGGAGAACCTGGCATGGCACTCTCCCCGATGCAGGAACACCGTCGATGGATAGCGCCATGACGATGCAGAGCGAAGCGATGAAGAGGAATGGCGCCATGGG
>NZ_AUWR01000009.1 GCF_000455125.1 Mycobacterium sp. UM_WGJ | reverse complement strand
ACCACCGGGCCGAAGATCTCCTCCTGGAACAGCCGGCTGGAGTCGGGGTCGACGCCGGTGACCACGGTCGGGTGCACGAAGTAGCCCTTGCGGTCCAGCCGATGGCCACCGGTGACCAGCTCGTTGCCGTCGGCCTTGCCCTGCTCCAGATAGCCCAGCACCCGGGTCAGCTGCTTCTGGCTGATCAGCGGGCCGACCATGACACCCTCGTCCTTCGGGCCACCGAGCTGCATCATGTTGGCCATGTTGGCGATGCCTTCCACGACCCGCTCGTAGACGCCGCGCTGAGCGAAGATGCGCGAACCGCACACGCAGGCCTGGCCGGAGTGCACGAAGGTCCCGAACGCCGCCATGGTGATGGCCATGTCGATGTCGGCGTCGTCGTAGATCAGCACTGGCGACTTGCCGCCGAGCTCCAGGGTCACCTTGTTGAGATTGCTTGCGGCAGAAGCGCGCACGATCTCACGACCGACCTCGGTGGAGCCGGTGAACGCGACCTTGTCCACATCGGGATGCGCGGTGATCGCCGCACCGGCGGTGTGGCCGTACCCGAGCACCATGTTGACCACGCCGTCGGGCACGCCGGCCTCGCTCAGGATGCGGTCCAGCACCAGCGCCGACAGCGGGGTCTCCTCGGCCGGTTTGACCACACTGCTGCAGCCGGCGGCCAGCGACGGCGCCAGCTTCGCGCAGAAGTTGAAGACGGGCCCGTTCCACGGGAAGATCAGTCCCACCACGTCATAGGGCTCGCGCAGTGTGTAGACGTGCTGATGCGACTCGATGCCGGTGAGGCCACCGGTGTTCACGTCCCGTGCGATGCCGTCGATCTTGGTACACCAACCGGCGTAGTAACGGAACCACTCCGAGCCCACCTTGGTGATGATGGCGGCCTGCGAGGCCGGAATGCCGGCGTTGATCGACTCGAGTTCGGCGAGGACCTCGGCGTTCTCGTCGATGAGGTCGGCGACCTTCCAGAGCACCTTGGCCCGGTCATAGTCGGCCATCTGCGACCACACCCCGGACTCGGCGGTGGCCTTGGCCCGGGCGACGGCGTCGTTGACCGCTTCGGGCCCGCAGTCGGTGAATTCGGTCAGCTGCTCTTCGGTGGCCGGATCGATGATCGGAATCACGTCTCCGGTGCCGGGGACCTTGCGAATGTCGTCCAACACCGACTGCACCGACATGGATAATCCCCTTCTCGCATTCGGATAATTGCGTTTGCACGAGGGTATGTGGTTCCCCGGCCGATGTCTAGGGTTCGCGATCGGGGCCGAGCTGCAGTGGTTGGGCGAGGGTCAGCCGAGCGGCTCAGCCGCGTCCGAAGCCATGCGCGCAGAAGTCCCAGACTTCCTCGGCGGTCAGCGGGTTGACCGCCGGATCGGCTGAGGCCGGGCTGGATTGGGCGTTGAACATGACCGTCTGCATGACCATGGCCGCCACCCGCCGGGGATTGGTTCCGGTGCGCAACCGGCCGGCGTCGGCGGCTTGTTCGGTCAGCTCGGCGAGCAACTCCAACAGTGGCGTGTGGGCGACCCGGACCTCGACGGGGTGGGTCAGCAGCAGCGTCGGGGCGAAATCGGTGAAGAGCGGACGTTTGGCGGCCGGGTCCGGGCGCGACGACTCGAACAGCAACTCGACGGCGACCTTGACGCGTTCCAGCGGATCGGCGTGATTGGCCGTCGCGGCGCGGATCTGGTCGGCGGCTCGGCTCAGTGCGTCTTCGAAGAGCGCCAGCAGCAGCTCGTGCTTGCCGTCGAATTGCAGGTAGAAGCTGCGCAGCGATTGGCGGGAGCGGTCCACGACCTCCTGGACGGTGAAGTCCGTGCTGCCCTTCTCGATGATGATCGACTGTGCGGCATCTAGAAACCGCTGGACGCGTTGCGCCGCGCGGATCTTCGCCGTCTTGATTGAGCGTTCGACCGCGCGCTGCTTCCAGGCGGGTTCCTCGCTCGGATTGGTCACCGGCGTTCCGGACGCTGCGGTGACCGAGACATGGCGCAACTGTACTGGACGCAAATCCGCCGGTGGCGCAGCACGCTGGCGTGGGGGCGACGATGCAGAGATCGTAACTTCTCCATTCGAGAATGATATTCTCATATCCGCGTCTAGGGAAGCGGACGAGCAACATCGGCGGCCGCATTCGAATCGGGTATCCCGGGCGCCCGAGTCGAGGAGTTCTGCGTGCAGCTGACCTTTGATCCTGAAGTCGAGAACTTCCGGGCCGAGTTCTCGGCTTTCCTCGACGAGCATCTGCCCAGCGACGCCGAGGCCCTGCAACGGTCGCATTCGTGCTCGGACGTGCCGGATTGGGCCCGTAGCTGGCAGCGACTGTTGTTCGACAACGGCTGGCTGCTGCCGGCGAATCCGCCCGAATTCGGCGGCCGCAACGCCACGATTCTGCAGCAGTACGTGCACTCCGAAGAACTGTCCCGTCGGCGTATCTACCCCAGCTTCAACCCGCAAGGGGTCGGGATCATCGCCGCCTCGTTGCTCTCGTTCGGCACCGACGAGCAGAAACACCGTTGGGCGGTACCGATTCTGCGGGCCGAGATCACCGCGTCGCTGGGCATGAGTGAGCCCGGTGCCGGCTCGGATCTGGCCGGTCTGCAGACCCGGGCGGTGCTCAACGGCGCCCACTTCGTGGTCAACGGACAGAAGGTCTGGACCTCTGGCGCCCACGACGCCGACGTACTGCTGACGTTCGTACGCACCGACCCCGATGCGCCGAAACACAAAGGAATCAGTGTGCTGCTGATCCCCACCGACGCCGAAGGCGTTGTGCGACGGCCCTTTGCATCGGCGTGTGCGTACGACGACATCGACTTCAACGAGGTGTTCTTCACCGACGTTCGGGTACCCGCCGAGAACTTGGTGGGGCCGCTCAACGGCGGTTGGGGAGTGGCCAACGGCTCACTTGGTCATGAACGCACGCTGTTGTGGATGAGCTTCGCCGAGCGGCTGCGCGATCTGATTCATGACTTCCACCCGGCCGGTCCGCTGGACCGTGACCGCTTTGCCACGCTGCTGATGGACAACGAGGCGCTGCGGCTGCTCGGCTCGGTGGCACTGGCGCAGGCCGCGCGCGGTGAGCAGGATGTGCCCGCACTGTCAGTACTCAAGCTGCTCGGTTCGGAAGCCGTCCAGAACGCCGCGGAACACGCACTCGACAACGCGGGTGCGGCCGGCCTGATCCACCCCGGCAGCTCCGGTACCTACATGCCGCTCAACGAGGATCACGCCTCTGGAAGCTGGTTCGACCGCTACCTGCGCAGCTTCTCCGGAACCATCGCCGGTGGTACCTCGGAGATTCAGCGCAACATCATCGCCCAGCGGGTGCTCGGCCTGCCGCGCTAGCCGCGACTGGCTCACCCCCTCGCGAGCGGCATTTCACCGACGCCGTAACGGCGTGTCTCGTCGCGAAATTGCCACTCGGCGAAGGTCAGAGCTGCACCATGCGCGGCGCCGAGCCGCGGGCCCGCAGACCGCCGCCGACCTGGCGGGTCAATTCGCGGGAACTTCCGAGCAGGCCGTCGAGCACCAGTACCCGCTCGATATGCCGGTGCAGCTCGTGTTCCTCGGTGAAACCGACACCGCCGAGCACCTGCTGGCAGTGCTTGGCCGCGGTCAGCGCAGCTTTGCCCGCGGCGGCTTTGGCCAACATGGA
This sequence comes from Mycobacterium sp. UM_WGJ, assembly GCF_000455125.1. GTDB lineage: Bacteria > Actinomycetota > Actinomycetes > Mycobacteriales > Mycobacteriaceae > Mycobacterium. Next base: position 67,792 of record NZ_AUWR01000009.1, on the reverse strand, counting down.
AGTCAGGTCCGGGCTGTCGATCACGGGCACGCTAAGAGTGGCCTCCGCGCCCTCGATGGCGACCAGGGTCTCGGCCAGTCGATGCCGAACGGCCTGGAAGGACCCGATCGGCTTGCCGAACTGCACCCGGTCGGTTGCGTGCTGGCGGGCCAGCGTCAGCATCGCCCGCGCCGAGCCGACCAGCCACCATCCCACCGCGCGGCGGGCCTCACCCAGGCGCATCAGTTCCCCGCCGGGTATCTGGCGCAGCGGAAGCCCGCCAAGAACGGGGTTGGGGTCGCGCTCGCTGCGCTCCCAGATCACCCAGCTGCCACCGGCATAGGGCATCGGGGGAGTGCCGCCGGGCAGGCCGCCGATGGTCTCCAGGATCACGTCGTTAAGTACCGAGGCGTGCGCCCCGGTCTCGCCGAGCAGCCGGAACACCAGCGGGATGGCCAAGTCCGGTTCTTCGGAAAGCATTTCCGTCCAACCGAGTTCAGCCAAGGCCCGATCCAGCGCGGCGCCGGACGACGACGCCATGGTCTTGCGCAGCGTGTCTTCCAGCAGAACGAGCGAGGCGGTGTCCATTCCGGCGGTCATCGTCACTCCTTGCCAAGGTCGAGCAGTCGTCGGGCGATGATGTTGCGCTGAACCTCGGCGGTGCCGCCGTAGATGGTGGCCGCCCGGGAGTAGAGGTACTCGGCGCGCCACTCGCCCTCGTCCAGCTCGATGACGCCCGGCAGCAGGTCGCGGGCGGTGTCATAGAGCAACTGTTCGGCGCTGGCCAGCAACACCTTGTCGACCGAGGTGTCCGGGCCCAGCCGATGACCGTCGGCCAACCGGTGCTGGGTGGCCCGGGAGCGGCAGCGCAACGTGTGCAACGCCAGATACACCGCCCCCAAGTCGTTGTCGACCGCGGCGCCCTGGCGCTTCACCTCGGCGATCAGCGCGTCGAAGCGTGAGTACAGGTAGGCGATGCGCTGCCAGAAGCAGGTGGAGCGCTCGTAGGGCAGCAGGTCCATGGCCAACTGCCAGCCGTCGCCGGGCTTGCCCAGCATCCGGGAGTCATCGACGACGACATCATCGAAGTAGACCTCACAGAACTCGTCGACGCCGTGCATGGTGCGCAGCGGGCGCACATCAATGCCGGAGGTGTCGGTGTCGACGAAGAAGGCGGTGATAGCCCGGCGATTCGGCGTATCCGCGTCCCCGGTGCGGGTAAGCAGGATGCAGCGCTGCGAGTACTGGGCGAAGCTGGTCCAGACCTTCTGGCCGTTGATCACCCACTGGTCGCCCCGTGGGACGGCGCGGGTGGTCAGTGACGCCAGGTCGCTGCCCGATCCCGGCTCGGAAAAGCCTTGGCACCATTGCTCCTTGCCGCTGAGCAACTTGGGGACCATCTCCGCGGCCAGCTCTGGGGTGGCGTAGTCGATCATCGTCGGCGCCAGCACCTCGAGCATGGAGTAGGGGCCCGGCTCGGCGAGCCCGCGGCCGACGACCTCTTCGCCGACGACCGCCCGCAGCATCGCCGGACCGCCAAGGCCGCCGGCCTCGACCGGCCAGCCATACCGCATCCAGTCGGCCTCATACAGTGCCGCGCATACCCGGCCGAACTGTTTGATGTGGGCTTCCAGGGAGCGATCAGGCCCTGGGGTCAGGTCGTTGTCGTCGAGCCAGGATCGCAGATCTGCTTGGAATTTAGAGACGCTCATTTCGATGAGGGACGGCCGATCGCGTGCGGGCGTCCGGAATCGTGGACACCGCTGCGGCGGATGAACGTCATCGCCCGGGTCTTCAACCGCCAGCCGCCGGCAGTGCGCACATAGGTGTCGTTGTAGTAGCCGATCCGCATGTCGTGGCTGGCGTGGTCGATGAAGCACAGCGGCTGAGTGCCGGTCGCGCTGTCGCCGTCCAATTCGATCACCGGGGTGCCGGTCATGAACAGGCCCTTGGGTGCGGCATCGACCAGTACCGGAAACCGGTCCAACGAATAGGTTTCGCCGAAGGCGCTGTAGGTACCGTCCGGGGTGAACACGGCCACCAGTCCGTCGATGTCGCCCTGGGTGATGGTGACCGCGTAGCGGGCCAGCGTCTGCTGGATCTCGACCAGGTCGTCAGTTCTTGTTGACATATACCTTGCCGCCTTTCATGACGAAGTTCACGTTCCGGGTGACGGTGATGTCGGCCAGTGGATCCCCGGGAACCGCAATGACATCGGCCAGTAGCCCTTCGGCCAGGCGGCCGCGGTCGGCTGCGTTGATGAGCTCAGCGGCGGTCACCGTCGCCGCGCGCAGGACGGCGGCCGGCGGCATGCCCCACTCCACCAGGGTGACCAGCTCATCGGCATTGCGGCCATGCGGGATCGCTGGCGCATCGGTGCCGACAGCGATCTTCACCCCGGCCTCATAGGCCGCCTTGATCGACGTGCGGGCCTTGGGAAACATCTCGGCGGCCTTGGCCTGCAGTTCGGCCGGTGCCTTGGACACGTCCATGGCCTCGGCCAGTCGCCGCGTAGTGACCAGAAAGCGGTCGTTGTCGACAAGCATCGCAATGGCTTCGTCATCCATCAGGAAGCCGTGCTCGATGCAGTCGATACCGCAGGCCACCGCGTGTTTGACGGCCTCGGCGCCATGGGTGTGCGCGGCCACGCGCAGTCCCCGCCGGTGCGCCTCGTCAACGATCACCCGCAGTTCTTCGTCGGAGTAGTGTTGTGCTCCCGCCTCTCCGGTCAGGGACATGACACCGCCGGAACAGCACACCTTGATCAACTGTGCGCCGTGTTTGATCTGGTAACGCACCGCCTTGCGGATCTCGTCGACACCGTTGGCGATGCCTTCCTCGACGGTCAGCTCCAGCACGCCCGGCATGAACGCCGCGAACATCGTCGGATCCAGGTGTCCTCCGGTGGGGGTGATCGCGTGTCCGGCCGGCACCACGCGGGGGCCCTCGATCCACCCGGCATCGATCGCCTTGGCCAGCGCCACATCGAGCAGGTATCCGCCGGTTTTGACGAACAGTCCCAGGTTGCGCACCGTGGTGAACCCGGCGCGCAGGGTGCGCCGGGCATTGCCCACCGCACGCAGCACCCTGGTCGGTGGGTCATCCTGCACCTGGGACAGCCCTGGATTCTCGCCGCGGCCGCCCATCAGCAGGTTGACTTCCATATCCATCAACCCGGGCAGCAGGATCGAGTCGCCGAGGTCGATGACCTCGTCGTCGCTGCCGGCTGGGCGCTCGCCGACTCCGACGATCCGCTCGCCGTCGATATGCAGCACACCGGGCCGAACGATCTCGCCGGCGACGACGTCCAGCAGCCCGGCCGCCTTGAGCGTCAGCACCCCTAGATCACCGGCTCGCTCAGCAGTTCCACCCACGCTGCGCCGCTGTCCGGGACGCGCGGCTGTTTCCACGCCTCGATCGGGAACGACACCATGACCAGGGACTGCATGATGTGCATGAGAGTCTTCGCGTCCTCTGGCAAGTCGTCCAGCGGGAACTTGTCGCAGTACGTGACGACGTCATCAAGCATGGGGAACGCGACATCGTAGAACTGCTGCATCTCAGCCATGGATGACGCCAGCCGCTTGGCGTAGCGTTCGGGTTCATGAGCCAGGTCCCAGTCCAGATACGGTTCCAGGGCGGCGAATTCAGACGGTAGCGGCACTTTGGTACTCCTTCACGAAGTCGCGGTTCACCTTGTGCAGGTGGCGGATGAGGATCTCTTGGTCGCACAGCAGGAAGTCCTTGACGGCCTTGGTGCCGATCATGGTCTGGGTGGCTTCCAACGTATTGGCGTCCTGTAGCGCGTACTCCTTGAACGTGACGGCGGCCAGCTCCTGGGCCAGGCGTTCGCGGGCATTCTTCGGCGGCACGAAGTACAGGTTGGCCTCGAAGGTGTGCTTGTCGACGGCGGTCGGCCAGTACTGGTAGGTCAGATACCAACCTGGCTCCCAGATCAGCAGCATGAAGTTCGGGTAGAACAGCCACGAGTCGATGCCCCACTGCGGCACTCGCTTGACGTTCACGCCTGGCGGCAGCTCCTTGAGGTTGGCGATGGGCTCCGGCTTGTCCCACGGGCCGAACAGCCCGCTGCGCAGTACCTGGTCCAATGGCTTGACCATGGACATGTCGGGAGGCGGTGCCTGTCCACCCCATGTCGACTGCAGGCTGTGCGGGCCGGCCAGCTCGTAGTGCAGCGCTTCGTAGCCGAACTTCTGGATCTTGGCGGCTTCTTCCTTGGTGTACTGCCCCTGGTGCAGGATCGGCGCGTGGTAGAACTCGATGAACGCGTCGATGAACAGCTTCCAGTTGCTGCCGACTTCAGCGCGGTAGGAGTAGGTTTCGGTCATCTCGCCGAATGGGTAGCCCTCGATCCCCTTGGCCAGCGGCCCGAGGTAGTCGGCGAGCGGTTGCGCGTCGTCGTCGAAGTTGACGAAGATGAAGCCCTCCCAAACTTCGCAGCGCACCCCGGCCAGGCCGTAGTCGGTCTTGTCGACGTTGAAGAACTCGTCCTCCTGCTGGACGAAGGTCAGGTCTCCGTCCAGGCTGTAGCGCCAGGCGTGGTACTTGCAGGTGAACTGCCGGCAGATCCCGGAGGTCTCCTCGTTGGGGAAGTCGTTCCACACCAGCTTGTTTCCACGGTGGCGGCAGATGTTGTGGAAGGCCCGGACCACGCCGTCTTTGCCTTTGACGACGATGATCGAGGTGCCCTTGCACACCGACGGCAGCTCCCGAGTGAAGTAGCTACCGGTCTTGGGCAGCCGTTCGACGCGTCCCACGTTGATCCACGTGCGCTTGAAGACCGCCTCGCGCTCGGCTTCGAAGAACGCGGGGTCGATGGAGTCGCTGTAATCGACTGGCTCGGTGCCCAATTCGGGATAGCTCTGCGTCCAGCTGCCGGCAGCCGGCTTGGGGAAATGCGCCACGGTACTACCTCTCTGATTCGGGTTTTTCGTCAAGTTCGACACCAAAGGTGTTGAATGCCATGGCCAGCATGCTGTAGCAGCCGACCGTGAAGACGAGTTCCATCAGTTGTTGCTCGTCCAGGTGTTTGGCGAGGACAGCCTCGGTGGCGGGGGAGAGTCGGGAGGTCTCGTCGAGTTCGTCGGCTGCGTTCACCACGGCTTGGTGCAGCTCGCCGCGTCCGGCGCCGTGCTGCAGGTCTTCGATGTCGGTGTCGGTGAGGCCGGATTCCTTGCCGATCGTGATGTGGTGCACCCACTCGTATTCGCAGCCGCGGCGGTGGGCGGTCCGCAGGATCGCAAGCTCGCGAAGGTTTCCGGGCAGCGACGAGCGATACAGCAACTCGACATTGAATTTGAGGAAGGCCCGCGCCAGCTTCGGGTGGTGAACCAGCATGGTCATCGCCGACCCGGCGTCGCGGGAGTTGCGCCGATCCGCGGTCAGCACCTGGGCCAGGGCACGTTGGACCGCCTCTTCGTCCCACTGGGACTCCGACAGCGGAGTCAGGCGCATCGTTCCTCCTCGCAGATGAGAATCACATTCTCATAATTGACCAACAGATTTCCATGTTTGACTCGATTGGTCAATACTTCGCTGTTTGCGCAGGCGGCGCGAGGCGGGGTAGACGTGCTCTACGCCCCGGCCGTGCCGTGGGCGGCGCAACGCCGAGCGCTTCGGCGAAGGTTGATTCTCCGAAAGCGGGAAGATAGTTTTCATTGGAGACGTCGGAAGCGTCAGGGGACCGGCCGCTGCCGCACCCGGAACGGAGGACGGCCATGAACAAGGACGACATGATTCTGGTCAGCGTTGACGACCACACCGTGGAACCACCGGACATGTTCGCCAACCACCTGCCGCGCAAGTACCTCGATGACGCGCCGCGTCTGGTGCACAACGCGGACGGTTCTGACTCGTGGCAGTTCCGTGACGTGGTGATCCCCAATGTCGCACTCAACGCGGTCGCGGGCCGGCCCAAAGAGGAGTACGGGCTGGAACCGCAGGGCCTCGACGAGATCCGGCCCGGTTGCTACAACGTCGACGAGCGGGTCAAGGACATGAATGCCGGCGGCATTCTGGGATCGATCTGCTTCCCGTCGTTCCCCGGCTTCGCCGGCCGGCTCTTCGCCACCGACGACGCGGACTTCTCGGTGGCGCTGGTGCAGGCCTATAACGACTGGCACATCGACGAATGGTGCGGGGCCTATCCCGGACGCTTTATTCCGATGGCGATCCCGGTGATCTGGGATGCGCAGAGGTGTGCCGACGAAGTGCGGCGGGTGTCTAAGAAGGGCGTGCACGCCTTGACGTTCACCGAGAACCCGGCCGCGATGGGCTACCCGAGTTTCCACGACGCGTATTGGGACCCGCTGTGGCGGGCGCTGTGCGACACCGACACGGTGCTCAATGTGCACATCGGATCTTCCGGCAAGCTGGCCATCACCGCGCCCGATGCGCCGATGGACGTGATGATCACCCTGCAGCCGATGAATATCGTGCAAGCCGCCGCGGATCTGTTGTGGTCCAGGCCGATCAAGCAGTACCCGGATCTCAAGATCGCCCTGTCCGAGGGCGGCACCGGGTGGATCCCGTACTTCCTGGAGCGCGTGGACCGCACCTACGAGATGCATTCGACCTGGACCGGTCAGGACTTCGGCGGGAAGGTTCCCTCCGAGGTGTTCCGGGATCACTTCCTGACCTGTTTCATCTCCGATCCGGTGGGTGTTCAGCTGCGGCACCTGATCGGTATCGACAACATCGCCTGGGAAGCCGACTATCCGCACAGTGACTCGATGTGGCCCGGAGCGCCCGAAGAGTTGTGGGATGTGCTGACCGCCAACAACGTCTCCGATGACGACATCAACAAGATGACCCACCAGAACGCGATGCGTTGGTACTCATTCGACCCGTTCGGCCACATTCCCCGCGAGCAGGCCACCGTGGGGGCGCTGCGGAAGGCTGCCGTGGGGCACGATGTCTCGATCCGTGCGCTCAGCCACCACAAGGATGGCGATCGTCAGGCGAACGCGTTGATGGAAGCCGCGCGGTCGAACAGCTGAGTCGGCCCCGGCGGCTTGGACAACATTGACGGGCGCCGTCGGGATATGAAATTCTGTTCACCGGTTACGAGAATGTGATTCTCGGATGTGAGAGGGAGCGGAACGGCTCGATGGATCCAGACACGATCGACTTCTTCACCGACCAAACGGTGGTCAGCGACCCGTACCCCTATCTGCGCGCGCTGCGGGAACGCTCGCCGGTAACCCGCGAACCGCACCACGGTGTGACGATGGTGACCGGCTGGGACGAGGCGACCGCGGTGGCCGGCAACGCCGAGGTCTTCTCGTCGTGCATCGCGGTGACCGGCCCGTTCCCCGGCTTCCCGGTGCCGCTCGACGGCGACCTGGGGGGCGAGACCGTCGCGGGCCTGATCGACAAGCATCGCGACGAACTGCCGTTCAGTGACCAACTGCCGACCCTGGATCCTCCGACGCACACCAACCATCGTGCGTTGCTGATGCGGCTGCTCACGCCCAAGCGTCTCAAGGAGAACGAGGACGCCATGTGGGAGCTCGCCGATGCGGTACTCGACGATTTCCTCGCGCCCGGCGCCGGCGAATTCATCGGCGGCTTCGCGGCCCCGTTCACCCTGCTGGTCATCGCGGAACTGCTGGGCGTCCCGGATGAGGACCGTGACGACTTCGTCAAGAACATGCACCGCAACGTCGGCGGTGGGATCGGCAGCACCGATGCAAAGGCGTTGGCGCACAGCCCATTGGAGTACCTCTACGCCACCTTCGCCGGCTACGTCGCCGACCGCCGCCGTGCGCCGCGCGGAGACGTGCTGACCGGCATGGCGGAGGCGACGTTCCCCGACGGTTCCGTCCCAGACCCGATGGATGTGGCCAAGGTCGCCGCCAACGTCTACTCGGCCGGCCAGGAAACCACGGTGCGACTGCTCGGCTCCGCACTGAAGATCATCGGGGAGCGGCCCGACATCCAGCAGCGTCTCCGTGAGGACCGCAGCCGTATCCCGAACTTCATCGAGGAGGTGCTGCGCTTCGAGACCCCGGTCAAGGGCGATTTCCGGCTCTCCCGGGTGGATGCCGAGATCGGCGGAGTCCACGTCCCGGCCGGCACCACGCTGATGGTGCTGGCAGCCGCGGCGAATCGGGATCCGCGCCGCTTCGCCGACCCGGACACCTTCGACCCTGCCCGCCCGAATGCCCGTCAGCACATCACCTTCGGCCGCGGCATCCACAGCTGCCCCGGCTCGCCGCTGGCCCGCGCCGAAACCCGCATCGCCATCGAGCGGCTGCTGGACCGCACCACCGACATCAGGATCTCTGACGAGCTGCACGGCCCGCAGGGGGCGCGTCAGTTCCACTACATCCCGACCTACATCCTGCGCGGGCTGATCCAACTGAACCTGGAATTCACCCCCGCGGCCGATCGGGCGGCGCGATGAAGGCCTGGGTCGACCCCGATCGCTGTGCCGGACATGGCATCTGCACCACGATCTGCCCGCAGGTGTTCGTCATCAACGACGACGGTTATTCCGAGGTCACCGTTGACGAAGTGCCGGCGCAGTTCGAAGACGCGGTACGCGACGCCATCAAGCAATGCCCAGAACGTGCCATCGACGACGTCACCGAAACTCAGGAGAGCTAATGGCGAACGCGCCCAAGGGATATGTCATCTTGACCGAGGCCATCAAGGACCCCGCGGGCATGGTTGCCTACGGTAAGGCTGCCGGGCCGACGATGGCCGGCGCCACGATCCTGGCCGTCGAGACCCAGCATGAGGTGCTGGAAGGCCAGTGGCACGGAAACCAAACCGTGGTATTGGAGTTCGAAACCGTCGACGCCGCCCGCGCCTGGTACCACTCCGAGGCCTACCAGGAGGCGGCGAAGCTTCGGCAGGCCGCGGCCGAGTGCAACGCGGTGATCCTGTCGGGATTCCCGGCGCGCTAGTCGTCGACCTCGACGATCGCCAGCGCCTGGCGGGGGCAGCGGCGGACCGCCTCGGCGACGTCGCGTTCGGTCTCGGCGGTGATGTCAGGTTTGAGAATGAAGAGGTTGTCGTCGTCATCGACGTGGAACACCTCCGGGTTGACGCCCATACAGATCGCGTTGGCTTCGCACAACCCGTAATCGACCACCACCTGTCGGCGTGACATTGACACCCCTAACGCAGCACGCGGACGGGAACGTTCTTCCAGCCGGAGACGTTCTGCATGTGAACTCGTTGCAGGCCAGCCCAATCCACCTCATAGCGAGGCATGAAGTCCAGCAGTCGCTCCAAGGCGATGACGCTTTCCATCCGGGCCAGCGCTGCCCCCAGGCAGCTGTGAATCCCATACCCGAGGCCCAGGTGTTGCGCCTGGGTCTGGTCCCGGTCGACGTCGAAGGTGTCGGGATCGGTGAACGCCTCGGGATCCCGGTTGGCGGCCGCGGCGATCAAGAACACCGGTTTGCCGGCCGGAATGGTGCCACCGGCGACGTGCGCTTCCTTGAGGGTGTAGCGGACGTTGTACTGCACCGGGCCCTCGTAGCGCAGCAGTTCCTCGACTGCCGCGGGAACCTTGCTGCGATCGTCGAGGAGCTTCTGCCACTGGTCGGGCTGGCGGGCGAAGATCACTGCGGCGTTGCCGACCAGCTTGGTGACGGTTTCCGCACCGGCGGCCCCGAGTAGCGAGGCGAATCCGGTGATCTCGATATCGTCGAGGCGCCGCATGCTGCCGTCCTCGCCGGGCATCTCGGCGGCAATCAGCCTGCTGATCATGTCGTCCTGCGGGTTGGCGCGCCGTTCCTGGATCAGTCCGTAGTAGTAGGTTGCGGTCTCGATGGTGGCCTGCATGCCGGCTTCGCTGACCTCGATCTGCCCCGGCTCGCGCTGCAGCGAGGTGTCGATCCAGTGCCGAACCTGTTGACGGTACTCATCAGGCACGCCGGCCATCCGGGTGATGACCTCTACCGGGAACGGGCCGGAGAAGTCCTGCACCACGTCGAAACCGTCGGGGTCGACGGCGCCCAGGAACCGCTCGACCTGCTCGATGACGGTGTCGCGCTGGGCCTGGATCGCGCGCGGGGTGAAGGCCTTGTTGAGCAGGCTGCGCATATGCCGGTGATCCGGTGGGTCCATGAAGATGATCATTTTCTGCGGCGCCTCACCCGAGCGCACCATCGCGAGATCGCAGCCGCGGGCCGACGAATAGGTCTCGAAGTCCTTGAGAGCCGCCGACACATCTTCGTGGCGGGTCAGCGCGTAGAAGTCCTCTTCGGCGTTGTAGTACAGCGGTGCTTCCTCGCGCATGCGCCGATAGATGTCGAAGGGGTTCTCGTAATACTCTTCGGAGAACGGGTCGAAGATGAGTTCCGCCTTGGTCATCGAACCTCCTCGGTGCGCCGGAAGCTAGGCGAAGCCGACGCTGGGACGATGGACTATAACCGCTACTGTAAGGTAAACGGCAGCGTGTCGGAAGGGTTCTGCGCAGACCGGCGTCACCGGGGGTGATCCATCAGCGCCAGCGCCGCATCAGCGGCATCGAGCACCGCTGAAGGATCTGCCCCCGCCCGCTGGGCCAGATCAGACACCAATCGGACATCCTTCTGCAGCAGGGCTCCTGCCAGCCCCGCCAGCCGGTCCAGGGTGCCGCCCGACCCCCGGATGCTGTTCAGCGCGAAGCTGTTCGCGCTGCCCCGGGACACCACCTCGGCGAGTCGGTCGGTGGCGACGCCCAGTTGCTCGCCCAGAGCCAGCGCGGTGGCGGCGGTCCCGAGGTTAGCGGTGAACAACAGGTTGTTGAGCAGCTTGGTCATCTGACCGGTGCCCAGTTCGCCCAGATGCACCACCGGGTCGGCGTAGGTCTCGAAGACGGGCCGGCAGCGCTCGACGACGTCGGACTCACCCCCGGCCATCACCAGCAAGGTGCCGGCCGCGGCGGCCGGACCGCCGCCGCTGACCGGAGCATCGATCACCGAGACCTGCTGTTCGGCACAGTCCTGCGCCAACCGGCGACAGGTGTCGGGATGGACCGTGCTGTGAATCGCGATGATTCCGCCGGGCTGCAGTCCGGCCAGCACACCGCTGTCGCCCCGGACCACTTCCTCGACATCGGCGTCGCCCACCACGCACAGGCAGACCAGGTCGCTTTGGCCGGCCAACTTCGCGGGGGAATCGGCGATGCGTGCCTCGGTGTCGGAGAAGGACTCCAGCGTGCCGTCTCTTCGCGCCCACAATGTCGTGGCGTAGCCGCCCTCGATGATGCGCCGCGCCATCGGCGCGCCCTGGCTGCCCAACCCGATGAATCCGACCCGCATCAGCTGACCTCCGAGTCTCGCGCGACGATGGCGGTCGCGCAATCGTTGACGAATGACAGCACCGACTGGTGGTACTGCGCTGCGCTGAAGCCAAGGCTGAGATTATGACCCGACTCGAGCTGGTGGTTGCTGGTGAAACTGTCTGCGGCGGTGAAGATAGCGCGGATCTCGCGTTGCGCGGCCGGGCCGGACTCCCAGACCTTCTCGTGTTCGGCGAAGGTGAAGCGCACCGGCGCCCGAACCTGTGCGGCCAGTGCCGGAAAGTCCCGTCGCGGCCAACTGGCCACCATGTCGGCCTCATACGGAGCGCCCGACGATGCGTTGGTGATCCCGCGCAGCACCGCCTCCGGGTACAGCGCGGCGGGCTCCCAGAGCAGTTCGCGCAGACCGGCGGGCCGCTGTCCGGGTCCGGCCGAACTCAATGCGGTACGCGCGGCGTCTTGGTAGCGCAGTCCGGTGCCGGCCAGTTCCAGACCGAGCAGCTCCGCGCCGCGGTCGGTTGCGGCCATCCGCACCGCCAGCTCGCAACCGTTGGAATGACCCAGCACGAACAGCCCTGCGCCACGACCCCGTTCGCCCAGGATCCGATCGACGGCCAGATAGGCCAGCCGGACGCGTTGCTCGGGCTCGGTCATCGCCTCCGGATACAGGGCTGAGCTGCCGTAGCCCGGACGATCTAACGCGATCACGGTGTAGCCCAGCGCCGCACCGGCTCTCAACAGCGACAGCGTGGGCTGTCCGGGGCAGTCGAAGTAGATCGACGTGGTCCCACCACCGTGCAGCGCGACAACCACCGCACGCGGATCGGGGACCTCGGCGACCAGTGCCGACATCGGGACCCCGTCGGCACTGACCATCCGCGGGCGCACCGTTGTGTTCACGAGTCGGTCCTCACGAGTCGGTCCGCAGCAAGATGACCCCACTCGGTGTCAGTCCGCCGCTGCTGGCCACGGCGACCCGCGCATCGGCGATCTGGCGTTCACCGGCCTCACCGCGCAGCTGGGTGACCGCCTCGTGGATCAGTCCCATGCCGTGCGTACGGCCGTGCGAGAGCTGACCACCGTGGGTGTTCAGCGGCAGCACCCCGTCGCGTGCGATGTTGACGCCCCCGTCCAAGAAGCTCTTCGCCTCCCCGATGCCGCAGAAGCCCAGTGCCTCAATCCAAGACAGGCAGTTGAAGGTGAACCCGTCGTAGAGTTCGGCGACGTCGACGTCCGCCGGCCGCAACGACGTCCGGGACCACAGGTGCGCGGACTGGCCGAGGACCTGCGGTTCGTGGGTCAGCGTGCTCTGGTCCCAGTCGGTTCGCTCGATGATCTGGGTGCCGACCGCCTCGACGCGGATCGGCGGCTTGGCCAAGTCGCGTGCCGCATCGACGGCCGACACGATCACCGCGACCGCGCCATCGCACGGGACGTCGCAGTCGTAGAGACCGAACGGGGTGGTGATCATCCGAGCGGACAGGTAGTCCTCCATGCCCATCGGATCGCGGTAGATCGCGGTCGGGTTGAGTGCGGCATTGGCCCGCTGGTTCAACGCGATCCAGCCGAGTGTCTCGCGGGTGGTCCCGTAGCGGTGGAAATGCCGCTGCGCATTGAGTGCCAGGGTGTGTGCTGCCGAGGTGGCGCCGAACGGAACCTGCCAACTGTTCGTACGCCGTCCGCCGGGTGGTGAGGCTTTGCCTACCTTCAGCAGCTCGCCGAAGGTCGACTCCCATACGGTTCGGAAACACAACACGTGCCGGGCCAGCCCGGTGGCCACGGCCATCATCGCGGCAATGACAGAGCCGCTCGGACCGAAGGTGTCCATGCCGCCGTTGATCCAGGTCGGGCGGAACCCCAACGCGCCCTCCAGCGCCGACACCCCGCCCTCGCCCATGCCCGCGACGTCTAAGCCCGGGTACGTGGAGAGTCCGTCGATGTCCTCGAAGGTCAAGCCCGCATCGGTGACGGCCGCCTGGCATGCCTGCACGGTCAGCGCCAGCGGCGCGGCCATCAGCCGACGGCCCAGTCGTGACGCCCCGACCCCGGTGATCGCCACCTTGTCCTCGAACTTGTCGGCGGACACCATCGGGCGCACATGCTGTGCGTAGTCTTCGGGCGCGATCTCATCTTCGGGAAGCGGCTTGATCTCCGCACTGTCGGGCACCGGCCGAAACAGCGGTAGCCAGACATCGTCGATGTTCTCGAACGCCACCTCCACCTGCTGGCCCAGCCCGAGCCGGTCGGGGTCGCAGTCGATGAGGGTGGTGGTCAGCCGAACTCGTGGGTCTTCGTCGATCGCTACCTGGGCCACCACATAGGGCGCCGGCAGACCGGGCAAGCTGAATCGGTGGTTGACGGTGAAGCCCGCCAGCGTGGCCCGGCCAGACACGTCACGCACACCCATATTCATGCTGCGGCAATACCGGCACACCGGTTGTGGCGGATGGATCAGTGCGGCGCAATCGAGACAATTCTGCAGCCGCAGCACGCCGTCAGCTCCAGCGGACCAAAAGAATTCGTTCTCGGGGGTGACCGCGGGAAGGGGGCGGCCAGGTGCGCTCACAAGTCGACCTCTCCGGTGATTTCGATGATGGCGTGCACCGGGCAGTCCAGCAGGGCGCGCCTGACATCGTGCTCGTCGGCATTCTCAACCGACCCGTCGCCCGTCAAGGACGCATAGCCCCAGTCGTCCAGCGAAAAATGTTTGGGCGCGTGTTTGGCGCAGAACCCGAACCCGTCGCACAGCGTGCGGTCCAGGCGGATCTTCATGCCGTCACCTCCTCGACCTGGTAGGGACGCATCGCGCGGAAGGCGCCGCCACGGCAGACGTCGCAGGCGCCGTCGAGGTGGCGCGTCACCAACTCCGGAAACCGGGTCAGTAGACTGGCGGCAACATGGGTGGCACCGTCCAGCGTGCCGCAGGCGCCGCGCCCGGGCAGCACACCGGCCCACCGTTGCAGCCGCTGCACGTCTTCGGTGGTCGCGACTCCATCCCGCAGGGCTTCGGCGACCGCCGCCATAGCCACGGTGCCGTTGAAGCACGACCCACACTGCCCGGCGTTCTCCCTGCCGAAATAGGCCAATACCGCGGCCGTCACCGCCACCGGGCAGTCGTCGGTGAGAACGCAGATCGCCCCGCAGCCCAGGCCGCTGCCGCTCGCGCGCAGCGACTCGTGGTCGAGGGTGACCCGCAGCGCTTCGTGGTTGAGCAGACCGGCGAAATACCCACCCATCAGAACACCGCGGACCTGCTCGGCCGCAATCCCGTGCGCGCTCAGCAGTTCGGCGATCGGGACGCCATGCGGCAGCTCGTAGAGCACGGGCGAAACCCCGCCGCCGCTGACCGTGGCCAGGAAGGTACCCGGCGACAAGGCAGTTCCGTGCGTGCGAAACGCTTCGGCTCCGTGCTGTTGCAGATAGGGGAGATTCGCCAGCGTTTCGACATTGGAGACCAGGGTCGGCAGCGCACCGACTCCCTGTTGGTAGGGGCGAGGTGGTTTGTCCGTCGGCTTGGCCGGGCCGCCGTTGATGGCCCGCACCGCCGCAGTCTCCTCGCCGGCCACATAGCCCGCGTCGACGGTGACCACCCGGATCGACAGCCCGCCAAGGACTTCCGGGCCGACCTCGGTCAGGGCGTTCTCGACGCTGCGGGCCGCCCAGGCATCGGAGACATAGACGTAGGCGCGACGTGCCGCCACCGTAGCCGCGGCCAGCCGTAACCCGTCCAGTACCAGATGGGGTCGGTTGCGCAGCAGCCACCGGTCCTTGATCGAGGCTGGTTCGCCCTCTTCGCCATTGGCCACCACGACGGTGTCGCGGCCGCGGCGGCCGGCGTCGCGCACCGAACGCAGCTTGACTGCGAGCGGGAATCCCGCGCCGCCGCGGCCGAGCAGACCGCTGCGTTCCACCTCGGCGAGAAGCTCGTCCGGGTCGCGCAGCGGTCGATAGCCGCCGGCCTGGTATTCCGTTGCGCCCTCGACACCGGACTGCAGTCGCAGCAGTCGCGGCGGGCAGCCCGGCCAGGCGGCCACAGTGATCGCTTTGGCGTCCGGAGTGACCGTGCTGTTGGTCGTCATTGACACCTCGTTTGACTAGGCTCGCGGACGTGAGAACAGCGGTGGTGCGACTCGACGTCGACCCGGCCGGGAAGCTGGTGCCCGAGCATCTGATGTCGGGAATGGCAACGCTGCGCGAGCTGGCCGGCCAAGCCGGTGTCGATGTGGTCGATGCCGACATCGCCGCCATGCCGGTGGGCCGGCGACACGTACGGTTGCTGATCACCGGAGCCGAACGGGACGTCATTGATATCGGTGTGCGGCTGTGCGCCAAAGCCTTCGGCACGGCGCCGACGCCAGGTGTGGTGACCTACCTCAGCAGGGGCACCGATGACGACGTGCACGGGGTGCTGGCCGGGCTGGGACTGTCCGGCGAGATCGCTCGCGCAGCGGGGCCCGATGGTCTGGACATCGTGCACGTGACGTTGGCGGAGTCGGATCTGCAGCGGGTCGGCGAAAGCCGGATCCACACGGCGCTGGAGGCGTCGCTGAACTGCGAGGTTCACATCCATACCAGCTGAGTGCATCAGCGGCCCAAAAATTCCAGGATCGCCGGGGCGGCCTGCACCCAGGTGTCGAACATGTTGAAGTGACTGACTTTTCCCGATGCCCGATCTTCAGCGGCCCGCTCCCAGGCGTCTTCGGGCCAGGGTGGGTCGATCAGCTCGGATCCCTTGATCAGGCAGTTGACCTCCAGTGAGGTCCGTTTCGGGTGGTCCCAGTCGTTCTCGCCGCCGCGGATGATCAGTGTGGGAACCGTGATCCGGTCGAACATCTCGTCGTCCACGCCGGGAATCGTCTGGCCCGGCTTGGAGACGAAGGCGTTGAGCCAGCGCAACATCACCTTGAGGAACGCATCGCCGTCCAGGTCGAGCAGCCGTTGTTTGTTGTTGGGATTCTCCTCGATCCGCTCCTGCCATTCGCGTACGCCCAGCAGGGCCGCCGGGCCGCCACCACGCGCGGCCAGGATGCTGGGCACCACGTAGTAGGACCCGAGCACGAAGGTGCCGTAGATGCCGCCCACGATGTTCCACAGGGCCAGCTTGGTGACCAACTCCGGATAGAGCATGGTGGTCAGGATCGAGTCGCGTGCCCCACCCGAGCCGCCGGCCAGGATGACCGGTCCAGTCCCCAGGGCGGTCAACAGTCCGTGCAGGGTTTCGGCGCGCATGTGCGATTCGGACTGGCCGTAGAACTGCACGTCGGAGGCCCCGCAGTTGGGCCGGTCCCACAGCAGCACGCGGTACCCGCCTTCGACGAGAGCGTCGGCGAGCGGGCGCAATCCGGGGATCTCCTTGGAGAATCGCCCACCGGGGGTCAAGACGATCAGCTCACCCGTGGTACCGAGGATCTCGTAGACAACGTTGCCGGCGTTGACTTCGATAGAGGCCACCGAAAACTCCTGTGCGCTAGGCCTGGACGAGGACGTCGTTGCCGACTACCCGCACCGGGTAGGTGCGGATGCTCCACTCCGGTTTGACCGCGGTCGTACCGGTGGCGAGTTCGAAACCCCATTGATGCCAAGGGCAGTAGATGTACTCGAGGTCGCGGACCATGGCGGCGTCGCCCGGGCGCTCCTCGTCGACGACGGTACGGCCGCGCAGCCGGCCCGAGCACAGCGGACCGCCCTGGTGAGGGCAGAAGTTCGCGATTGCGTAGAACGTCCCATTGATGTTGTACACGCCGACTCCGTGATGCCCGATCGGCACGAGCTTGTGCGTGCCGGGCGGGATTTCATCGATCGTGGCAACAATGTGCTCGCGGCCCTGGGCCAGCCGGGGCCGCTGCTCGTCGTGGCTCATCTAGAACACCCGCACCTGTCCCTCGAGGGCCGGGACCGTGTCGGGAAGGTGGTAGGTCTGCAGTCCGTTTTTGAACATCACCGCTTCCCGGGCCGCCTTGGGCAGGTGTTTGACCAGCCAGCGCGGATCGTCGAAGGTCCAGTGCGGGTAGTCCGAGGAATAGAGCAGGATCTTCTCGCACTCCATCCATTCCAGGGCACGTGAGAGTTCGGTCTTATCCTCCGGGTAGTCCAATGGCTGGGTGGTGAATTTGATGTGTTCCTTGACGTATTCACTGGGCTTGCGCTTGATGTCCACCCATGACTTGCGGGCCGCGTAGATGGCGTCCATCCGCCACATCAGCGGCAGGATCCAGGTGAAGGCGTGTTCGACGAGCACGATGCGCAGGTTCGGGTGCCGGTCGAAGACCCCGTCGAACACCAGGCTCATCACCTGGTTCGCTGCCAGCAGCGAGTAGGTGACCATGAAATCGTGGTTGTAGCTGGGCATTCCTACCGGCGGCATCGGCAGTTCTTCGTGATGGCTGCGGGACAGGTGGCAGCTCACGGTGATGTCGTGCTTGGTGGCCGCCGCCCAGATCGGGTCGTACTTGGGGTCGCCCCACGCGGGCCGTGGCTCGGCCTTGATCAGGATCTGCGCCATGTAGGGGTGCCCGGCCCATTTCTCGATCTCGGCGACCGCGCCGGCGGGGTCCTCGATCGCGGCGCAGATCGAGCCGCGCCAGCGCTCATGCCAGTTGTTCTTGGCGTCGAGCCAATGGTTGGCCTGCCAGTCGTTGAGCGCAGTCGACATCGCCTGCTGTGCTTCGGGGAAGCGGGCCGGGTAGGCGGCGGGCTCAAGGATCGCGTAGTCGGCGCCCGCTTCCATGATGAGTTGTTTGAACGCCAACTCCGGGTCGCTTCCCGGGAATTCGCCATCGGCCGGGAACGCGTCAACACGCATGGCGAAGGCGTGTGCGTAGTCGGGGGCGTCGTAGTAGATCTGCTCGCCGACCCGACGGGGCAGAAAGTACTTGCTGCGCCAGGGCTCGGGGAGATATTGCACCAGGTCGCCGCGCCGCGGCACCGGGTGAACGTCCGAATCCACACACCGCACAGCGATTCGCTCGGCGGCCGGCTTACGCTCGGTGGCTGTCACGGTCATCGTGAACTCCCTTGATTCCTGCTGCTCTCTAGTGTGCGCCCGCGACGGCGCCCACGTCGATGCCGTATAGCCGACTGGCGTTGCGCCAGCACAGCTTGTCGCGCTGTTCGGCGCTGAATGCGCGTGGAACGATCAGGTCGTTGCGCTGCCAGTGCGGATAGCTGGACCCGTACATCACCATGTCCTCTTTGCCGGTGAAGCCGAACCATTCGCCGGCAAAATCGGTGTCCCCGGGGCCGTCCATGGCGCCCTGCACGAAGTAGACGTGGCCGGGCAGGTAGTCGCTGGGCATCTTCGGCGCCCAGGGTGTTTGCTCCAGGTGTGGCCGGCCGAAGGTGTCCATCCGCCAGATGATCGGCGTCAGCAAGTCCGCGGCGCCGTCGGCCCACACGAACTTCAGCGCCGGCATCCGCTCGAAGACGCCCTCGGCGATCATGTTCATCAGGTGGTACAGGTAATTGCATGCCATGAAGCTGACGTACTGCTCGTAGGTGCGGGGCACGCCGGACGGCGTCGGCGAGGCGGAGATGCCCGAACCCACCTCGATGTGTGCCACGACCGGCAGGCTCGCGTCGATGGCCGCCTCCCACAGCGGCCAGAACTGCGGTTTGCCGAAGAGTTCCCGGGATTGCAACGGAACGCCGATCTGCACGATCCGGGGGTGATCCTTCCAGCGTTCGATCTCCCGCAGCGCGCCGGCGATGTCGTCGGGGTTGACCCGGATGGTGCCCCGGAAGCGCTCGCCGTACTCGGGGTGGTCCAGCCAGCGCGACACCAGAATCTCGTTGTGCGCCGCGGCGATCGCAGATCCCAGATGCCGGTCCGGCATGACCCCGCGGGTCATCGGGTGCAGCACCGCCACGTCGATCCCGCGTTCGGCGAACAGGTGCTGGGCGACCAGGTCGGGGTCCGACCCCGGGTATTGGCGCTGCGGGCCGTCGGTGCCGGGGGCGTACTCGCCGCCCGGCGCGCCGTACCAGTCCATTTCGTAGTCGGGAAAGCCGCGGCTCTTGAACGGTTCGCGCATGAAGGTGCGGAGGTCGGAGTTGGATGCCGCAAAGATGTGCACACTGGCGTCGATGACAGGCGTGCGGGTGCCGTCGGGGTGCTCGATCATCAACGCCGCCCTTCGTAGTACCGCCCGCCGGGCACGTGGTGCAGTCACCGTGCCGCCCGACCCCCCGGTGGTACCCATTGTATAGCTGTATTCTTTGCATGCAAGAACAAGATTCTCATACTGACCCGCGACGGTTGCCCGCAGTGGGTGACGTCGTCGCCAGATCACTACGTCGTTATGCAGCGACGGCAAGGCATCTCAACACGAGATCGTTACATCCATTAGCGAGAATGTTATTCTCAATCGGCGCTTGGGAGAGGTGGCTGCGATGCTTTTGGAGTTCGACGAAGATCAGCGACTGTGGCAGGGCACGGTACGCGATGTGGTGGGCAAGCAGTGCTCGCCCTCGCTGGTACGCCGTGTCGCCGAGGGAGAGGAAGGCGGCGCAGTCGACTCACTCTGGAAGGTCTACGTCGACCTGGGCTGGACCGAGCTGCACGAGCCCGAGAACGCGGTAGAGCTGGCGATCGTCCTGGAAGAACTGGGCCGCGCCACCGACCCGACGCCCTTCCTGGCGACCATGACCCAATTCGCCCCGCTGGTCGGTGAGCGCCACAACCCGGACGGTTCCACTGGCGCAGCGGTCTTCAGTGGGGTGAGTGCGCATCGCAACGCCGCCGGCTGGGTGCTGGAGGGAACCGCCCTGCGTGTCCTGGACGGCGACCGCGCCGATCGGCTGGCGGTAGTCACCGCGGCGGGTGTGTTCTTGGTCGACGCCGGCGCGGTGACGACCCGAAAATCGGCCGTCTTCGACCCGACGTTGCACGTCAGCGACGTGTCCTTCGCCGGCGTTGAGGTGCCTGACGGGGCCCGGATCCGCGTCGACGTCGAGCGGGCGCGCCACGTCGCGCTCAGCGGAATGGCGATGACGATGGTCGGTGCCTGCCAGCGCATCCTCGACCTGGCCTTGGAGCATGTCCGCAGCCGGCAACAGTTCGGGGTGCCGATCGGCTCCTTCCAGGCCGTCCAGCACAAGGCCGCCGACATGCACGTGGCGATCGAACGCGCCCGGGCGCTGGCCTATTTCGCCGCGTTGACGATCACAGTCGATGACCCGCGGCGGCGGATGGCATCCGCCATGGCCAAGGCCGCCGCTGGGGAATGCCAGTCGGTGGTCTTCCGCCATGGGCTGCAACTGTTCGGCGCGATGGGCTTCACTTGGGAGAACGACCTGCAGTTCGCGCTCAAGCGGGCCAAGGCGGGCGAGTTGATGCTGGGGGGCGCCGCGCAGCACCGCGCCGCGATCGCCGAGGAGTACCTTGCAGCTCGCATTTGACGCGCACGTCGAGGAGTTCCGCGCCGAGTTCGCGGCCTTCCTCGACGCCAGCCTGCCCCCCGAGGCCGACGCCTTGGAGCGGCCACGTTCGGTGTCGCACATGCCGCAATGGGCGCGCGACTGGCAGCGACTGCTGTTCGACAACGGCTGGTTGTTGCCCGGCAATCCGCCGGAGTTCGGTGGTCGCAACGCCACCCTGCTGCAGCAGTTCGTGCATCTAGAAGAGCTGTGCCGGCGCCGCATCTATCACAGCTTCAATCCGCAAGGTGTGAATATTATTGCGGCATCGCTTCTTTCGTTCGGTAGCGATGAGCAGAAGCAACGCTGGGCGGTGCCGATTCTGCGTGCTGAGATCACCGCCTCGCTGGGCATGAGTGAGCCGAGTGCGGGATCGGACCTGGCGTCCTTGCGGACCAGGGCCGATCGTGACGGAGAAGACTTCATCGTCAACGGCCAGAAGGTGTGGACCTCGGGCGCCCACGATGCCGACGTGCTGCTCACCTTCGTTCGTACCGATCCCGATGCGCCCAAACACAAGGGCATCAGTGTGCTGGTCATCCCGACCGACACCGCGGGGGTGGTGCGCCGTCCGTTCCCCACCATCTGCGGGATCGACGACGAAGACTTCAACGAGGTCTTCTTCACCGATGTGCGGGTGCCGGCGGAGAATCTCGTCGGTCCGCTGCACGGTGGCTGGCGGGTGGCCAACGGATCCCTGGGGCACGAACGCACCATGATGTGGCTGGGTTTCGCCGACCGGCTGGACAACATCATCGCCGACTTCCATCCCGAGGGTGCGCTCGAACGTGACCGGTTTGCCACCGCGGTCATGGATTATCAGGCCCTGCGCCTGCTGGGGTCGGCGGCGCTGGCGCGCGCGGCGCGCGGCGAGGAGGACGCGGCCGCACTGTCGGTGCTCAAGCTGCTCGGTTCCGAGGCCGAGATGTTCGCCTCCGGTCACGCGCTGGACGCGGCCGGTGCGGACGGCCTGGTACACCCTGCGAATTCGGGATCATATGCGCCGATGAACCTCGACAGTTACTTCGCCAGCTGGTTCGAGCGGCACGCCCGAAGCTTCTCCGGCACCATCGCCGGGGGTACCTCGGAGATTCACCGCAACATCATTGCCCAACAGGGGCTGGGACTGCCTCGCGGCTAGCGCGAGGCTCAGTCGATGACGACCGGTTCCTTGCGCTCGGTGATCGGGCGCGCGCACTCCTGCTCATCGCAGATCCGCTGCAGCTTCTCCAGGGTCGCGTCCAGCCCCGGCCCGAGCCGCTTGCCCGGGGTGAAGGTGGCCGGCAGGTTCCGCATGCCCTGGATGACGCCGATCGTGTCGTAGTGCACCGCGCCTGCAGGGTCGCACTGGTAGTCGGGCATCCGGTCGAGCACCGCGGTCAGCATCGACTTGAAAACCGTGCGCGCCACGTTGGACCCGATGCAGCGGTGTACTCCCAGGCCGAAGCTGAAGTGCCGGTTGCCTTTACGGTCCAAAATGATGCTGTTGGGATCTTCGAAGATGGCCGGGTCGCGGTTGGCCATCGCCCACGACAGCCACAGTCGCTCGAACTGTTTGAACTGCTGGCCCTCCACCTCGACGTCCTCGGCGAATGTCCGGCCGTCGCCGGGGGCGGGCGTGAAGAACCGGAGGAATTCCTCGGTCGCCGGGTCCAACAGCGTCGCGCGTTCCCGGCTGAGCCGGGTGCGCTCGGCCGGATTCTGGCCGAGCCATTCCAGTGCGTGCGCCGTCAGCGCCGTGGTGGTGTCGAAACCGCCGCCGATGACCAGGCCCAGGTTGCCCAGGATCTCGATGTCGGGTGCCGGCTCACCGTCGATGCGCAACTGCAGCATCGCGTTGACCAGCCCCGGGCGCGGGTTCTCCCGGATCTCCATCATGTTGTTGATGATGTCGATGCCCATCTCGCGATGCTGCTCGTTGATCTTTTCACGATCGGGTGAGTGCTCCGGGGTGTACACCGAGGCGTGGGTGGGCTCGCTGTAGACGTTCCACTTCTTGAGTTCGATGCCCATCATGGCGAGGGTGAACACCGCGGGCACCACGTTGGCCAGGTGCTCGACAAAATCGATCTGGCCCGACTCGATGTGCTCATCGAGCGCGGCGCGGGTGATCTCATCCACGAACGGCACCCACCGCTTGATCGCAGCGGGGGACAGGTACGGGTTCAGCGCGCCACGGTAGGCGCTGTGTTCGGGCTCATCCATCTCCAGGATGCCGCCGCGCACCACGGTCGCACGGCTCGCCTTGGGAATTGTGATGCCCTGGAAAGGAGTTTCGCCGCTGACGTCGTGGTGGTTGGAGACGACCGGACAGCGGGCCAGCTCGAAGACATGCTTGCTGTCGGCGGCCACCCAGTGCCCGTTGTAGGTGGGACTCCACGCCATCGGACACTTGGCGTGCATCTCGCTGGTGATCTCGTCGAATCGATCGCGGTACTCCGGGGTGTGCCGATCGAAGTAGAAGGTGTTCTTCTTGCGATCGTCGGATGCATCGTCTTGGCCGGTCGCGGGCAGTGAGTCGTTGACGCTCAAGGAATCCTCCCTTTCATTCCTCGATGAGAATGGCCTGTTCGGGGCAGGAGTGTGCGGCCTCACGCACGGCGTCCTGCTGATCGGCCGGAACCACTTCGGACACCGGCGAAGAGGTGCCGTCAATGTCGTTGAGCACGAAGGAGTCGGGCGCGATCATCGCGCACAGCGTGTGGCCCTGGCACCGCTGGCCATCAACGGAAACCTTCATGTTCTCGCTCCTTTCAACCGATTTCGGTGCGCTGCGAAACGACGGGTGCCATCAGACGTGGTAGTCGTACCACTTCAGGTATCCGCCGGCGTCAACTCGCAACTGCATGCCGGTGACGTAGCGGGCCTCCTCGGAAGCGAGCCACAGCACTGCGTTGGAGATGTCCTCGGGTTCGATGAACGGCACCTTCATCGCCTGCTGGACGTAGAAGACCGGCTCGGCGTCGGCGCGGGTCGGGTGTTCCAGGTCGGGCCGGAAGGAGCGGTACATCGGCTCGCTCTGCAACATGTCGGTGTTGCAGTTGGTCGGGTGGATGACGTTGGCCCGGATGCCGCGTACCGCCAACTCCGTTGCGAGATCATGGACGTACTGTGCGATCAACCGCTTGGAGGTCATGTAGGCCATCCCGCCGGGGTCGGCGCCCGGGTTCGCCTTCTGATGGGCGTCCATCAACGCGGCCGCCGAGGAGGTGGCGATGATCGAGGCGCCTTCGGACAGGTGGGGCAGCGCGACCTGGATGCCGTTGATGGTTCCGACCAGGTTGGTATTGATGACGTCGGTCCAGGCCTGCAGCGGCGGGTTGCCCTTCATGCCTGCGACACCGGCCTGCGCGACTACGATGTCGAGCTTGCCGAACTCGGCCAGGCCGGCGTCCAGCGCGGTCTTGAGCGCCGCTGCGTCGCGTACGTCGGCCTGCGCGGTGACAATGCTGCGACCGGTCTTCTCGACCAGCTTGGCGGTCTCCTCGAGATCCTCCGGCCGCGCCATCGGGTAGCCGATCGTCTCGATGTCCTGGCACAGGTCGACGGCGATGATGTCGGCGCCTTCCTCGGCAAGTCGCAGTGCATGGCTGCGGCCCTGCCCGCGGGCTGCCCCCGTGATGAATGCGACCTTCCCGGCAACGCGTCCCACTGGTGTTCCTTTCGTTGGTGCCCGTGCACGCCGTGGCGTGGAAATATCTTGAATGTCAGGTGTTTCGGCCGCCATTGACGCCGAGGATCTGTCCCGTGATGTAGCCGGCCTCCTCGGACACCAGGAACGCGCAGGCGGCGGCGATGTCGTCGGGTTTTCCCATGCGTCGCACGGGGGTCTTGGCGATGTTGTCCTCGATGTTGCCGAGGAAGCCTTGACGGTCGGCGTTGCGCAGCATGGGGGTGTCGATGAAGCCCGGCGGCACGGCGTTGACCGTGATACCGCTCGGCCCGTACTCCAGCGCCAAGGTCTTGGTGAGCCCGTTGACGGCGGACTTGGCCGCGACGTAGTGCGCCATATAGGGAGTGCCGGAGTGCGTGCTCGACGAGGAGATGTTGACGATGCGCCCCCAGCCGGCCTCGACCATGTCGGGCAGCACCGCCTGAACGGTGTGGAAGACCCCGTTGAGATTGATGTCGATGATCTGTTGCCAGTCCTCGAAGCTGATGTGGCTGAACTTTTTGAAGCCGTCTTTGCCGGCGGCGTTGACCAGGATGGTGACCGGGCCGAGCTGTTCGCGGATCTGGGTCAGTGCGGCGTCGATCTGTGCGCGATCGGTCACGTCGGCGGCGAAGGCCAGATCCTGGCCGTGTTCATGCGCCGGTCCCAGCTTCGCCTCTCCTCCGTCGAGGCTCGCTGAACCGCCGTTGGGTTTGAGATCGATGATGGCCACCCGATGGCCGGCGGCCCGCAATCGGGCCACGACCGCCGCACCGATGCCCGAGGCGCCCCCGGTCACGACAGCAGTCCTTACGAGGCCGGTCTCGGTCACAAAGAATCTCCCTTCCGAGTGGTGAGAATCGTACTCTCGCACATTGGATTCTGGCAAGGCGCACCCGGACTCCCTCTAAGCTGCGAAAATGCCGCAGCCGCATTAACTCTCGCCGTAGAACGGCAGGTTGCAACGCTTTTCGGGCGGCCTTGAGTTCTCACATAGGAGATGTATGATTCGCCGCAGATGAGAACCTAGTTACCCGTCTGGAGGCTTGATGCGTACGCAGGACACAGCAGAGACCGCCGCCGATAGCTCCATGGGACAGGGTGTCGACCGGCGACTGCTGATCAACGGTGAGTTGGTGGAGGCGGACACCACGTATGCCTCGCTCAACCCGGCCACCGGCGAACTCCTGGGCTACGCCCCCGAGGCCGGCGTCGAGGACGCGGGCGCGGCCATCGCGGCGGCCCGTCGGGCCTTCGATACCGGTGAGTGGGCCACCGACACCGCACTGCGGATCCGCTGCCTGGACCAACTGCACCGTGCGCTCGTCGAGCACCGTGACGAACTCGCCGCACTGACCATCGCCGAGGTCGGTGCTACCCCGGCGCTGACCCAGGGTGCACAGCTGGACCAGCCGATCGCGATCGTGCGCTACTACGCCGATCTGCTGAAGAACTATCCGATGACCGAAGATCTCGGCAACGTCGAGAGCCGCGGAATGCTGCATCACCGCTGGGTGGAGAAGGAAGCCGCCGGCGTCGTCGGCGCGATCATCGCCTACAACTACCCCAACCAACTGGCCCTGGCGAAGCTCGCGCCCGCGCTGGCCGCCGGCTGCACCGTGGTACTCAAGGCCGCGCCCGACACGCCGCTGATCACTCTCGCGCTCGGCGAACTGATCGCCAACCACACTGATATCCCCGCCGGGGTGGTCAATGTGCTCAGCTCGTCGGACCCCGCGGTCGGTGCCGTGTTGACCACCGACGCGGGCGTGGACATGGTCACTTTCACCGGATCCACCCCGACTGGGCGGGCGATCATGGCCGCTGCCAGCGGGACACTCAAGCGGGTCTTCTTGGAGCTGGGCGGCAAGTCCGCGGCCATCGTCCTCGATGACGCCGACTTCAACATGGCCGCGGTGTTCGCCGCGTTCTCCATGGTCACCCACGCCGGCCAGGGCTGCGCACTGACATCGAGGCTGCTGGTGCCCAACAGCCATCACGACGAGATCGTCGAGATGATCAAGACAAACTTCTCGCACGTGCGCTACGGCGACCCGACCGACCCCAAGACCTACATGGGGCCGCTGATCAGCGCTAAGCAGCGCGACAAGGTCGACGCCATGGTGCAACGCGCGGTGGCCGCCGGTGCCACGCTGGTGACCGGCGGGGAAAAGGTCGACCCCGGCTTCTTCTACACCCCAACGCTGTTGACCAACGTCGACCCGGACAGCGAGATCGCCCAGGAGGAGGTCTTCGGACCCGTCCTGACGGTGATCGGCTATGACGACGACGATGATGCGGTCCGCATCGCCAACAACTCGATCTACGGACTGTCCGGTGCCGTTTTCGGCAGCCAGGACCGGGCGCTGGCGCTGGCCCGCCGGATCCGGACCGGAACCTTCTCGATCAACGGTGGCAACTACTTCAGCCCGGACGCGCCGTTCGGGGGATACAAGCAGTCCGGCATCGGCCGGGAGATGGGTGTCGCGGGGCTGGAGGAATTCCTGGAGAGCAAGACCCTCGCCACGCCCGTCGGAGCCGCCGAATGAGGCCGCTGGAGGGCATCCGGGTGCTCGAGGTCGCGATGTACGGATTTGTCCCGTCGGCCGGTGCGGTACTGGCCGAATGGGGTGCTGAGGTCATCAAGGTCGAGCATGCGGTCACCGGCGACCCGCAGCGCGGGCTGCGTCAGACCGGCATGTTGCGGGTCGAGGGCGACCCCAACCCCAACATCGAGCACGCCAACCGCGGAAAGCGCAGCATCGGCCTGGACGTGTCGACGCCCGAGGGGCGCGAGGTGTTGCTCGAATTGGCAAAAGGCGCAGACGTTTTCCTGACCAGTTTCCTTCCCGGTCACCGCAAGAAGTTCGCTATGGACGTCGAGGACATTCGTGCGGTCAACCCGAAG
Organism: Mycobacterium sp. UM_WGJ; assembly: GCF_000455125.1. GTDB lineage: Bacteria > Actinomycetota > Actinomycetes > Mycobacteriales > Mycobacteriaceae > Mycobacterium. The sequence goes on along the minus strand of NZ_AUWR01000009.1, from coordinate 40,576 downwards.
ATCATCTACGCGCGCGGCAGCGCGCTGGGCCCCCGCGGCACCGAATCGGAAAAAGGCGGCTACGACATGACCGCCTTCTGGTGTCGCGCCGGTACCGCCGCCACCATCACCCCGCCCGGTATCGACGGCATGATCGCACCGCCCGGGCCGGCCTACGGGGACACCATCTCCGGCACCAACCTGGCCGGCGGTATCGCGGCGGCGCTGTTCAAGCGCGAGCGCACCGGCGAGCCGTCGGTGGTGGACGTATCGCTGCTGGGCAGCGGCCTGTGGGCCATGGGCCACACCGTCGCCTTGACCAGTCATCTGGGCGAGCGCCTGATTCAACAACCGCCAGGCGTGCATGGCTCGCCGATCAACCCGCTGGTGGGGGTGTACGCGACCGCCGACGAGCGCTACATCTCGTTTGTCATGATGCAGCCCACCAAGTTCTGGGCCGACGTGTGCCAACACATGGAACTGCATGACTACATCGACGATCCACGGTTCGCCACCGCGCAGTCCTTCGCCGAGCACACCCCGGCCGCGGTGGAGATCCTGTGCGCGGCGATGGCCAAGCGGACGCTAGCCGAGTGGAGTGAGCGCTTCGCCACCCTGGCCGGCCCGTGGGCGCCGGTCCAGGACACCTTGCAGGCCGCTGCGGACGCGCAGATCCGCGCCAACGAATACATCGTGCAGGCCGGCGAACTCGAATTGGTCGCCAACCCGGTGCAGTTCGACGTGACCGCCCCGAGGACCGGTGCGGCACCCAGATTCGCCGAGCAGACCGACGAGATCCTGGCCGAGCTCGGCCTGGACTGGGACCGCATCATCGAACTCAAGACCGTCGGCGCGGTCACCTAGGCGACCGGGTAGCAGCAAGGAGTTTCTCGATGCCATACATCGCCAAAGGCCACCCGCTGGGTGCCAGTGGTGTGGCACAGTGCGTAGAACTCTTCGAGCCTGCGGTGTCGGCGGTAACCATCGTGGAAGGGGCGGCAGCGATGGTGCTCAGTGGTGTCGGAGCGCTGATCCCGGCTCGCGATGACGTCCGCCTCAACGCCGCGGTGACGGGGCGGTAATGGTTCAGGGAGCGACGGCAGATCCGCCGCTGGGCGGCCACCTCAACGATCCGGACCGAGGGCCGGTCGCCGCGGGCCGGCATCGGCCCGAAGGGGCGCGGCGCCGGCAACCGACGTACCTGCGTCCGCTGATCGGACTGGCGACGGTGCTGACGATCGCGGCCCTCATCGGGCTGCCGATCGCGCTGTTTCGCGACAGCTTCACCCGCACCGTGCCCGTCACGGTGCTGTCGCAGCGCGCCGGCCTGGTGATGTACCCCGACGCCAAGGTAAAGATCCGCGGTGTACAGGTCGGCAAGGTCGACGACATCGAGGCCAAGCCGGACGGCACTGCTGTCCTGCATCTGAAGATGGAGCCGGGACAGCTGGCGCTGATTCCGGCCAACGTCACCGCCCGGATCGCCTCCTCGACGGTGTTCGGGGCCAAGTTCGTCGATCTGGTGCCGCCGCCGGAACCGGTCACCGCCCGCATGCATGCCGGCCAGGTCCTGGCGGGCGAACACGTTACCGTCGAGATCAATACGGTGTTCCAGCAGCTGGTGCGGGTCTTGGACAAGATCGACCCGAAGAAGCTCAACGAGACTCTGAGTGCGGTCTCGACGGCGTTCAACGGACGCGGGCAGAAGCTGGGGCAGGCGCTCACCGACTTCGACAAGCTGCTGACCGAGATCGAGCCCAGCCTGGGCACCTTGGAACACGAGACCGCCACCATGGCACCGGTGTTCCGGTCCTACGCTGATGCGGCCCCGGACCTGACCGCCGCCCTGAATGCCACCACCACCATGAGTGACAGCATCGTGGCCGAGCAGGACAGCCTGGACACCTTCCTGCTCAGCGCCATCGGGCTGGCCGATACCGGCAACGAGGTGCTGGGTGAGAATCGACAGGCCCTGACCGACTTGACACAGGTACTGGAGCCGACCGCCGCGCTGCTGGACAAGTATCACGAGGAACTCGGCTGCTCGATCGGCGGTCTGGTGCCGTTCGCCAAATCCCCGCCGTTCGATGTCCCCGGCATCATCATCACCGCCAGCTTCACCCTGGCCAAGGAACGCTACCGCTACCCCGACCATCTACCGAAGGTGGCGGCCCGCTCCGACCGGTCCTACTGCACCGAATTGGGCCTGCCCGACGTACCGCCGGAGTACCGGGTGCCCGCGTTGATCGCCGACACCGGCGCCAACCCGTACGAATACGGCAACCAGGGCATCCTGCTCAACTCCGATGGCCTCAAGCAAGCGCTGTTCGGCCCGATCGGTGGGCCGCCGCGCAACAGCGCCCAAGTGGGGATGCCGGGATGAGAAGCGGGCTGGCGACTCTGGTCAAGTTCGGCGTCTACGCCGTGGTGATGGTACTGGCGACGGTGTTTCTGTTCGCGATCTTCGCCGAAGTGCGGACCGGCCCAACGGTGGGCTATCAGGCGGTGTTCGCCGACGCTTCGCGGCTCAAGGCCGGCGACAGCGTGCGGGTCGCCGGCGTGCGGGTCGGCACGGTCGGTGGCGTATCGCTGCGTCCAGACGGAACGGTTCTGGTGAAGTTCCAAGCCGACCGCAACATCCCGCTCACCACCGGCACCCAGGCCTCGGTGCGCTACCTGAACCTGGTCGGTGACCGCTACCTGGAACTGGTCGATGGGCCGGGTTCGACTCGGCTGTTGGGAAAGGGAGCGCAGATCCCGCTCGAGCGCACCGCGCCGGCGCTGGATCTGGACCTGCTGCTCAACGGCCTCAAGCCGGTGATCCGCGGACTGAATCCGCAGGACGTCAATTCGCTCACGGCCTCGTTGATTCAGATCATGCAGGGCCAAGGCGGCACCATCGACTCATTGATGTCGCGGACGTCGTCGTTCTCAAACTCCTTGGCCGACAACAACCAGGTGATCGAATCGCTGATCGACCAACTGCGTACGACGCTGGCCACCCTGTCCAACGGCGACAAACGGTTCTCCGGGGCGATCGACCGGCTGAGCAAGCTGGTCGCCGGCCTGGCGGCCGATCGCGACCCGATCGGGACCGCGGTGTCCGCTCTGGACCGCGGCACCGCGTCGCTGGCCGATCTGCTCGGCAACGCCCGGGATCCTTTGACCAACACCATCACTCAGGTGGATCGGTTGACCACGGCGATCAACGCTGACCTGGCCGGCCTGGACATGTCGTTGCAGAAGGCTCCGGAGAACTACCGCAAGGCCATCCGACTCGGCGCCTACGGCGGGTTTATCCAGTACTACCTCTGCGCTGTCCAGATCCGGGTCAGCGACACCCAAGGCCGCACAGCGGTGTTCCCCTGGATCAAGGCGGAGGAGGGCCGATGCAGCGACACCGACTGAGTGCCATGCCGTCCGGCTCCGCCCCACCACGACGGGGGGTCGGCCGATGCTGAAATACCATGGCAGCCACCTGACGCGAATGGGCCTGATCGGCATCGTGGTCGTCGCGTTTATCGTTGCGATCGGGCTGCAGCCCGAACAACTGATCCAGTGGGCCACCTGCGTGCGCTACCAGGCCCGGTTCGCGGAAGCCGGTGGTCTCAGCACTGGCGCTGATGTCACGTTGTCGGGGATCAAGGTGGGCTCGGTCACCGATGTCGCGTTAGACAACGGCGATGCCCTAGTGACCTTCACCCTGGCGGGCAAGTACGGGCTGGGCGGGCAGACCACCGCACACATCCGCACCGGGTCGCTGCTCGGTGAGCGGGTGCTGACGGTGGAGCCGGCCGGCAGCGGCAAGATGCGCCCGCTCGAGGTCATCCCGCTCACCCGCACGTCCTCGCCGTACTCGCTGGTCGACGTGGTCGGTGAACTGACCACGAACACCGCCGGCACCGACACCGAGTCGCTGAACCGGTCGCTGGACACCCTCTCGGACACCATCAACCAGATCGCTCCGCAGTTGGGGCCGACGTTCGACGGTCTGAGCAGGCTGTCCCGGGCGGTGAACAGCCGCAATGAGGGCCTCGCCGACCTGCTGAAGTCGGCCGCAGATCTCACCGGTGTGCTCTCCGAACGCAGCCAGCAGATCAATTCGCTGATCCTGGACGCCGACAGCCTTGTCGACGTGCTCAACACCCGACGGCAGGCCATCGTCAATCTGCTGGTCAGCACGTCGGCGGTGTCCCGGCAGCTGTCCGAACTGGTCGCCCAGAACAACGAACAGCTCAAACCGACGCTCGAGAAGATCATCGAACTGAACAAGATCTTGGTGAAGAACCGGGACAACCTCGCCAAGGCGCTGCCCGGTCTGGCGAAATACGAACTCACCCAAGGCGAGACAGTGTCCAACGGGGCTTACTACAGCGCCTACGTTCCGAACCTGTTCCTGCCGCAGCTGCTTCAGCCGTTCTTCGACTACGCCTTCGGATTCCGGCGTGGCGTCGACGCCGGGCAGCCGCCGGACAATGCCGGGCCGCGTGCCGAACTTCCGTTCCCGGTCAATGGGATCCCGCAACCAGGAGACCTGCCGCCCCGATGAGGACTCGTAAACCACTGCAGATTGCGGCAGCCGCCCTGGCGGCAGTGCTGCTGGCGGGTGCGGGCATGCTCGTCCGTCAGACCGTACTGAAACCGACCGGGATCACGGCGTACTTCTCCACCGCGACCGCCATCTATCCCGGTGACGAGGTCCGGGTCGCCGGGGTGAAGGTCGGCTCCATCGACCGTATCGAACCGCAGGGCACACAGGCCAAACTGACGTTGCGGGTCGACCGCAAGGTGCCGATCCCGGCCGACGCCAAAGCTGTCATCGTCGCCCCCAACCTGGTGGCGGCGCGGTTCGTCCAACTGACCCCCGCCTACCATCGCGGCGACGGGCCGACCCTTGCCGACGGCGCGGTGATCCCGCGCGAGCACACCGCTGTCCCGGTCGAGTGGGATGAGGTCAAGACCCAGTTGAACCGGCTTGCCGCCGAATTGGGGCCGCGTAGCGGAGTTTCGGGAACGTCGGCGTCGCGCTTCATCGACAGCGCGGCCAATGCGATGGACGGTAACGGCGCCAAACTGCGCGAGACGTTGGCGCAACTGTCCGGCGTGGCCCGGATCTTCGCCGAGGGCAGCGGCAACATCGTCGACATCATTTCGGGTCTGCAGACCTTCGTGACCGCGCTACGCGACAGCGATCAGCAGATCGTGGTGTTCGAATCCCGGCTCGCCACCTTGACGAGCGTGGTCAACGACAGCCGATCCAACCTGGATGCAGCTCTCACCGACTTCGCCGGCGCGATCGACACGGTGCGGGATTTCGTGGCGGGCAGCCGCGCCGAAACCGCCGAGGCCTTGCAGGGCGTGGCCAAGGTCAGTCAGACGCTGGTCGATTCGAAGAATGCGATCCGCAACATTCTGCACATCACCCCGAACGCGATCGCCAACACGCTCAACATGTACAACGTGACCAGCGGGACCCCGGTGGGTTCGTTCGCGTTCGCCAACTTCAGTAACCCGGTCCAGGCGATCTGCACGATGACCGGCGCGATCGGCAACGTGACGTCGACGGAGACCGGAAAGCTGTGCGAGCAGTACCTTGGGCCGGCTATGCGGCTGCTGAACTTCAACGGCCTCCCGTTTCCGATGTCGCCGTACCTGACCAAGGCGGCCAGCCCGGAGAAGTTGATCTACACCGATCCGGCGTTGATGCCGCACGCAGAGCACCCCGGGAACCTGCCGGAACAGGAGCCGTCGATCTCGGCCTACACCGGGTTGCACGGCGATGTTCCCCCGCCGCCGGGCTGGACCGATCCGTTGCAGCCCCGCGGTTCCTACGCGCCGGACGGATTGCCCGCCGCAGCGACACCGCCGCTGATCCCCGGAGTGCCGCTGCCCAGCCCGACCACCTTCGACGGGATGTTGCTGCCGGGCGGCCCGCCGCCGGGGCCGCCGCCCGGCCTGCCAGGTCCGTTACCGGCGGAAGGGACACCCTCGCCATGATCGGTCTCCGTTCCCTGCGGCGCAGTGCGGCGCTTGCCCTCGCGGTCGCCGGTACCTCGACCGGCTGTGCCTTCGGCGGTTTGAACTCGCTGGCGCTGCCGGGTGTTGAGGGCCGCGGAGCCGGGGCGCAGCATTTCACGGTCCAGCTGGCCAATGTCGGGACACTGGAATCTAATTCGCCGGTGATGCTTTCCGACGTGGTGATCGGCAGCGTCGGCAAGATGACCGTCAGCGACTGGCACGCCAATGTCGACATCGCGGTCAACCCCGGCGTCGAAGTCCCGGCGAATGCGGTCGCGACCGTCGGGCAGACCAGCCTGCTCGGTTCGATGCACCTGGCGCTCAATCCGCCGATCGGACAGGCGCCGACGGGCAGGCTGATGTCCGGGGCCACCATCCCGCTAAGCGACTCGTCGACCTATCCGTCGACCGAGCAGACGCTGTCGTCGCTGGCTGTGCTGGTCAACGGCGGCGGACTTGGTCAGATCGGTGACATCATCCATAACTTCAGTGCGTCCATGGCCGGCCGTGAGGCCGACATCCGCGATCTGATCGTGCGGCTGGACCACTTCACCGGCGCGTTGGACCGGCAGCGGGACAACATCGTCGACGCCATCGGCGAGATGAATCGGGCGGCCACGACTTTCGCCGGGCAGCGCGACACCATCAACCGTGCGCTGAACAAGATCCCGCCGGCCATCGACGTCTTGATAAGGGAGCGACCAAAATTCGTCACCGCGTTGACCAAGCTGGGGCAGTTCGGTGACCTGTCGTCGGGTCTGGTCAACGACTCCGGGCACCAACTGGTCTCCGATCTCATCCACATCGAGCCGGCCTTGCGTTCGCTGGCCAACATCGGCCCGGAGCTCAACTCGGCAGTGGCCTACGCCTCGGCCTTCCCCTACGGCCCCAACGCGATCGAGCGTGCCGTGCGGGGCGACTTCTTGAACCTGTTCGCCGTTTTCGACCTCACCAAGCCCCGACTCAAGCGGGCGCTGTTCGCCGGCACGCAGTGGGGTGACGAGGACGCGAAACTGGTTCCGGCGCCCGGTGACCCGTGGTATCTGAACTATTCCTACGATCCGCTGCAAGAGCCGATCCTGCAGTCATCGGGCCAGGCCGTGCCGCCGGGAGCGGTTGCCTCGGGAGGCGGTGGCTAGATGCTGACACGCTTTGTTCGGATCCAGCTGATCCTGTTCCTGGTGGCATCGGTGATCGGTGTGGGAGCCATGTTGTTCGGCTACATGCAGGTGCCGACCATGCTCGGGATCGGCCGGGTGGTGGTCAAGCTGGACCTGCCCGAGACCGGGGGGCTCTACCGGTTCTCCAATGTCACCTACAACGGGGTGCAGGTCGGCACGGTCACCGATGTCTCGTTGACGTCCAATGGCGTGCGGGCCACGCTGTCGCTGAATCGGTCCCCGAAGATCCCGGCCGATCTGGTGGCCGCGGTGCGCAGCGTGTCGGCGATCGGCGAGCAGTACGTCGATCTGCAACCGCGCAGCGACAACGGCCCGTACCTGCACACGGGCTCGGTGATCGCAGCCGCTGACACGCAAGTCCCGCAACAGGTCGGCCCGATGCTCGATCAGGTCAGTGCACTGGTCGACAGCATCCCCAAGGACAAGCTCAGCGGCCTGCTCGACGAGACGTTCCAGGCCTTCGACGGCGCCGGCTACGACTTTCAGTCACTGCTGGACTCGGCCACCACCATCAGCGGTGACGCCAACCGGGTCTCGGATAAGGTGCGCAAACTGATCGATGACGGTGCGCCACTGCTGGACTCCCAGGAACGAAGCACCGATGCGATCCGGACCTGGGCGCGCAGCGTTGCCGGGATCTCCGAACAGGTCGCCGCCAACGATCCCCAGTTACGGGCCATCCTGCAACGCGGACCCGGATTCGCCGACGAAGTCTCCGGCCTGATGCAGGATCTCAAACCCACGCTGCCGATTCTGCTGGCGAACCTGAACACCCTCGGCCAGGTGCTGATGGTTTACAACCCGTCGCTGGAGCAGTTGATGGTGCTGTTGCCCGGATACATTGCGGCCCAGCAGTCGTTCGGTCTGCCCAAGAACAACCCGACTGGTCTGCCCCAGGGCGACTTCACTCTCACGTTCGGTGACCCCAACCCCTGTACGGTGGGGTTCTTGCCGCCGTCGTCGTGGCGTTCCCCGGCCGATACCACCACAATCGACACTCCCGACGGTCTGTACTGCAAACTGCCGCAGGACTCACCGGTGTCGGTCCGCGGTGCCCGCAACTTCCCGTGTATCGAGCATCCGGGCAAGCGCGCGCCCACTGTCGAACTCTGCGACGACCCGAAGGGCTTCGTCCCGATCGCGATGCGCCAGCACCTCACCGGCCCCGGGCCGTTCGACCCGAACCTGCTCAAGCAGGGCGTCCCGGTCGATGACCGGGTCGACTTCAGCGACCGGCTCTTCGCTCCCGTCGGAGGCACTCCGCTGCCGCCGTGGGCCACTCCGTCGGGGACGCCGCCTGATTCGCCTCGGCCGGTGGTGCCCGCGCCGCCGCCGCTGGCAGGGAACTCCGGGATCGGTGAGCAGACGCCGTCGGTCGCGGTGGTGCCCTACGACCCGAACACCGGCAAGTACATGACCCCCGACGGGCGCTACGAGCAGCAGACGAGTTTGGTGCCGGGTGCGGGGCCCAAGTCGTGGACCGACCTGATGCCATTCTGAGCGCCGAGGGAGGACGAATGCGCGTACGTGAATTGATCGTCGCCACAGCGGCGTTCGGACTTGTGGTCGGGGCGACCCCGGCGCCGCCGGCGCACGCGGGCCTGGGCTTTGAGCTCAACGGCCCCTACCGGGTCACCTCGAACGGGGACTGGGCCAAGACCAACGAGGTCTTCATGAACGAGGTCACCGTTACGTCGGTGTGGACGTTCAGCTCCAGCTGCGAGAACGCGCACGTCTGCACCGGCCAGGTGAGCAGCGACCAGGGCTGGACCGCACCGCTGGAGTTCCGTACCTCGCGCTGGATCGTCGACCGCTTCCACGAGAACTGGCAGACCTGCCCGGACGGCACCACCTCGTCGGGTCGCCAGCGCTACCAGTTCCAAGGCAGTGATACCAACGGTCAATACGAGAAACGCAATATCGACCGGCTCGTCGGTTACGACCGGACGATCGGAGTCTCGGGCGCGTGTGGCCGTAACCAGCCCACGGTGATCCTCATGCCGTTGACCGTCGAGCGACTCTAGGTGCTGGGGGGAGACCATGCAGACCACTCGCGTGATGAAAGTGCTTGTCGCGGCGGTACTTGCCGCCGGGACGGTCGCCGAGGTGACGCCCGCGGCGCCGGCGGTCGCAGATCCGTACGTGCCGATGTGCGATGTCCCGGCATGTACACCCGGAATCATGCCGAACGTCGTGCTGGGTGCGCCGTGCTCAAATACCACCTACTTCGTTTTCGGATCCGCGGTCGCCGGGCCCTCGACCCTGCCTGGTCGACTGGTGTACTGCGCGTCCCCGCGCCGCTACGAGCCCCGCTGGTTCCGTTCCCCGGAGATGCACGGCATCAAAGAGGAGAACAGCAAGTGCGACGAGTATTCGGGTGAGGTGGCGCAGGCACCCGATGGGCTTTTCTTGACCTGTGTCGCCGACGGTGAGTCGTTGTGGCGTCGTGGTGATCTGTAGCGGAACAACGCTTCTGGTATGCCGAGGAGTTCACCCATGATCCGAACCACTGCCGGGGCAGCGCTCGGTGCGTTGACCATCGCCATAGCCGTGGCGCCGGCCGCCGCAGCCGATATGCGCTACGGCAACTACGAAGTCCTGACCAATCGGTGGACCGACGCCACGTGGGTCTGGGCGGCCTACCCCTGCGAGACGATGGGCAAGTTCGACGACCTGCCGGCGGGCTGTGTAACGGTGAGTGCGATCGACCGGCCGCATTTCTTCGGCCGCGGATACTACGGCGGGACCGCCAGACTGGTGAACGGTCAGTACTCGTTCACCTCTGATTACCCGAACGGTCTGACTTGCCCGTTCGGACCTTCAATGCCGACGCGCGACACCTACACCTGGGACGCGAACACGCTGGCCGGCGTCGTCGAATCACATTTCGACGTGGGCTGTATGAATGGTCCGGGCGGCGTCAACACCTGGACGTTCGCCCTGGTGCGCATGTAGCTCGCGGCTGTCTGCAGAGAATGGTCAGACCGGGTCGAACGAGGAGATCAGCCACCGGCCGTCGTGCTTCTCCAAGCCGACCTTGACGCTGCTCATCGAGAACGAGCCGTCCGGATTCGTCTTGCTGATCGTGGTCTGGTTGAGGTAGATCAGCACCTCCGCGGACCTGGGGTGCAGGGATACCAGCCCCTTGCGCACCACCGCGGCCACTGTCTGTACTTCCTTCTCCTTGACCGCCGGGGTAACGACCTTCTGGGTGAAATCGGTGTAGCGCGCGAGGAAGTCGCCGGTGAGGTGGCTCTCGGCGGTGGCGAAGTCCTGCTCCATCGTCTTGGGTGCATACGTCAACACGGCGACCGCGCCGTCGGCGGCGGCAGCCATCACGGCCTGCTCGGCCGCGGGTCCGAGTTGCTGATCGGCCCGAAGCACTCCGAAGTACAGCCAGGCAGTCAGCCCCGCCGACGCCACCAGCAGCCCGGCCAGGGCGGCGGCGACCCAGCGCGCCGTGGAGACGGTCGGGCCGGCTTGCGGCTGCTCGGCCGGTGGCTCTTCCCCCAGCTGCTGGTCAGGTTCCAGGGCGTCATCTTTGAGGGCGCCGTCGGCCTCGGTGGGCACGGCCTCGTCGTCGGACTCGGACTCGGTCGCCTCGGGTGTCACGTCGGTCTCGTCGGGTTCGCTCATGCCGCGAAGTCCACCTTCGACATCTTGATCCGATCGCCTTCGTGGGCCAGGTGTACGGTGAGGCGCCAAGCGCGGGGTTCCTCTTTGGCTCCAGCGATATTGGTGACCTTGGTGTTGGCCGCGACCAGCACCACCGCGTCGTTGTCCGACATCGATTCCACCCCCGCGACCGCCGTGTCGACCGTGGTGACGGTTTTCGACTTGCGGGCCACCTGGGCGAAGTCGCCGGCGTGGGCTTCGAAGTCCTTCTTGAACTCGCCGGTCGAGTTGTCGAGGATCGCCTTGACGTTGTCATCGACGGTTTCGTAATTCAACGACATCAGCGTCACCACGCCCTGACGAGCGGCCGCGGCGTATTCGGCGGATTGGCGCTGGCGCAGCGCCACACTGTTGTGGTGGGCCAGCATCACCACGTCCGCCGCGATAAGTCCACCGATGGTGAGCACGGCCAGCGTCGCCGCTGCCCAGGGCAGCACTTTGCGGATTCCGGTGATCGTGCTGGACTTCTCAGCCGGCTGTTCGGCGGAACCCTCCTCAACCCCTTCGCCAACTCCCGGGGCCGGCTCGGCCGCTTCGGAAGTCTCGATCACCTGAGCGGTTTCCAGCTCGACCGCCGCAGTGGATTCCGGCTCGGGCTCCTGCTGGGCCTTGAGCAGCTCCGCTCGGGCGCGGGCCAGCTCCGCCGCCGCCTCGGCGGCCTTCGCCTCGGCCTCCGCCAGCGTCAGGGCGTCTTTCGAAGCGCGCTTGGCGGCGTGCTTCCCGGCATGTTTTCTGGGCCCCCCCGGCTTCGCCGGATCACGCGACGGCATACGCCTCTCCTGTCCGTTATCCACCCAGCACCAGGGTCCCTCACCAAGTGCGGAGCGAGCAGAGCGCCCCCTTGGTACCGGCGTCGGTGGCGACCACGACGTCGTCAACGCGCAGTTCGCAGACGAACCCGGGCGTGGGCAGCTCCGGATGCATTCCGGGCAGCGACACCACCACCATGGCCCAATCTTGCGGATCGGCCAGGTTGGTCTCGAAGATCCAGGGCTGGTTGGGGCCGATCGTGACGTCTGCACGGGGACTGTACTGGTACGGGTTGTGGCTGTACTCGCCGAAATTGGGCGGCTGAACCTCGCGGTAGTAGACGTACGCTTGCGCGGTCTGAGTCGCACTGACCGAGTAGCGGACCCGGTGCGGCGTCGGATCGTCGGCGCCCGCCGGGATGGCGGCGGCCAGCGCTGCGGCGCACGCTGTCCCCACGACCAGGGACGATGCGCTGACCTGCCTGCCTGTCACGGGGTCCTCCACTGCTGCACCGGCCGGAGCGGCCGCGTGGGCAAAGACTCAAATTCTTGGTAGCGAAGAATAACATTTCCGCTGTGCCGACCGCGAGACCAATCGGCCGGCTACGCCTCCGCGTCGGTGGTGGCAGCTGCGCGCCCCGCGCGGAAGCCGAACACCATGGCCGGTCCGATGGTGCCGCCCGCGCCACCGTAGGCCCGGCCCGTCACGCCCGCCATCGCGTTGCCCGCGGCGAACAGCCCGGGGATGGGCCGGCCGGTGACGTGCAGGACCCGGCCATCGGAGTCGGTGCGGGGTCCGCCCTTGGTGCCCATCGCGCCGACGGACAGCGGTACGGCGTAGAAGGGTGCGGTGTCGATAGGTCCCAGGGTGCGCCCGGCAACCGTGCTCGCTTGGTCGTCGCCCCAATAGCCGTCGTAGGCGCTGGATCCGCGCCCGAATTCGGGATCCGACCCCGCCGCGACGTCGCGGTTCCAGGCGGCCACCGTGCGCGCCAGGCCCTCGGCGTCGATTCCGGTCTTGGCGGCCAGGCCGGCCAGGTCGGGTGATTCGGAGAACCACTCCGGTGCGGTGTCGTCGGGTGCGACGCCGAGAAAGCCGTACCGGCGCAGGTGTCCGGCGTCGAACACGATCCACGCCGGATCATTGACGTATCCGGCGCGCGGTTCCAGGTAGTGGAACGCGCCAGCCATCGAGTTGTAATCGCAGGCCTCGTTCACGAACCGCCGCCCTGCCCGGTTGACGATGATGCTGCGCGGGCGAGTCCGCTCGAGCCGTACGCTGCGGCTGCGCTGCTCCCCGTCGATGGTGTCACCGGGGATCCGGACGATCGGGACCCACCACGCCTCGCCCATGTTGGCCAGGTCTGCGCCCTGCGCCATCGCCATGCGCAGCGCGTCACCGGTGTTGTTCGGCGGTGACACCGCACCGCGCATCGGCCCGCGCAGAAAGGCCTCCACCAGGGAGACGTCCCATTCGAAACCGCCGTTGGCCAGGATCACGCCCCGTCGGGCGCGCACCCGCCGCGACGAGCCGTCGCCATCGACCCGCACACCCGCGATGCCCTCGGCGTCGGCGAGGAGCTCGACGCCGCGGCACCCGGTCTGCGGCGCGACCCCGGCGTCGAGCACACCGCGCAGCAACCCGGCGATCAGCGCGGTACCGGCCACGCAGATATCGCCGGCGTCTGTTGTTTCGATGTCGGCGTGCAGCCGGGCGCGGGTCTCGGCGTCGAACCCGACATTGCTGTAGTCGGCGGGGAACGCGGTGATCCGGTCCTGCCAAGAGCCCACTCGGGAGACGTCATAGGGCAGCGGGCTCAGCGAGCGGCCGCCCGACGGGCGCCCGCCGGGCAGCTCCGGCTTGTAGTCCGGGAAGCCGGTGGCGACCTCGAAGCGGACATCGCTGTGGGCTTCGACGAAGTCGACCATCTCCTGGCCGGTCTGTACGAACGTCGAGACCAGCGCGTCGTCCATCGCGCCGAAGGACTGGGCGCGCAGGTAATCCATCGCGGCCTCGACACTGAGCCCGGGGGCCCGATTGTGTGCCGGAATCCAGGCGATGCCACCCGAGACCGCGGTGGTGCCGCCCACCGTGTCCGACTTCTCGTAGAGGGCCACCGATGCGCCATGTACTGCTGCGGCGAGCGCGGCGGTGAGCCCGGCACCACCGGTGCCCAGCACCGCCACGTCGACGGTGTCGTCCCAATCGTGTTGCGCGCCGGCTGGCATCAAAGATGTTCCTCTCGGGCGGATTCAGCTCAAGATCTCGGACAGGCGGCCGGCAGCGGCCAGCACGGCATCGCGACCGCGCAGCACCACGTCCTCGCGGTGCGAGATCAGGTTGATGCAGGTCGGCGGCGCCGGGGGGCGGCGGCGAACCGGAACGGCCAACCCGAAGGTTCCGGGCTCGATCTCGCCGTGGGTGACCACCCAGCCGCGCTCCCGAGTCTGCGGGACGATGTCGCGTTCTCCGGGGCGCGCAGGCATGGCTGCCAGCAGCGCGATCCCGGCGGCGCCCAGGCTGAGCGGATGGCGGCTGCCCTCGTGGAACGCGAGTTGGTAGCCGACTTGGGTGGGGACGATGACCGCGACGGCCACCTGCTGATCGCCCTCGGCAACCAGCAGCGAGACCGTGGTCCCGAGTTCGTCGGCGAGCGCGCGCAGGGTCGGCAGGCTCACCTGTCGCACGTTGTTGTCGAACGAGGCTCCCAGTACGGCCAACGCTGCGGCCGGGCGATACCGGCCGTCGTCCCCCTTGGCGATCAGCCGGAAGCCGGTCAGCGTGTTCAGTAATCGGTAACTGATGGTCCGGTGCACGCCGACGCGGTCGGCGACCTGTTGCACCGTCAACCCCTCCGGCGCGGCGGCAACCGCCTGTAAGGCGGCCAACCCGCGGGCCAGGGTCTGCGAACCCCGCGCGGTCTCGGCGGCAGCGTCGGGCATCAGCGTGGGCATCGGCAGGGCCTCCTTGACATCCACCCGCATGAGAGTGATGCTCTTGAATATAACGTACATACATGTGCGATAAAAGCACGTCCAATATGCCGTAAAACGAGAATCACATTTCCACCGCGAGCTAGGGAAGAGGTGGCCGGTGCCGGAGTTCGAGAGCGTCTGGAGTGATCTCCAGGGCGTCGCGTTCGAGCAGGGCTACCTCGATGCGCGCGGTGTGCGCACCCGGTACTTGCGGGCCGGCGACCCGGCCAAGCCGGTACTGGTGCTGCTGCACGGATCCGGGGGGCACGCCGAGGCCTACGTCCGAAATCTCGCCGCGCACGCCGAGCATTTCTGGACCTGGTCGGTGGACATGCTCGGTCACGGCTACACCGACAAGCCCGGTCACCCCCTGGAGGTTGGCCACTACGTGGCGCACCTGGTGGACGTGCTGGACGCGATCGGTGCGCAGACGGCCAGCATCAGCGGCGAATCCCTCGGCGGCTGGGTGGCGGCGCGCGCCGCCATCGACCACCCGGACCGGGTTCACCGGTTGGTGCTCAACACCGCGGGTGGTTCCCAGGCCGATCCCGAGGTGATGAAGCGAATCGTCACGTTGTCGATGGCTGCGGTCGAGAATCCCAGCTGGGAAACGGTCCAGGCGCGCATCAAGTGGTTGATGGCCGACAAGACCAAGGACTACGACGACATCGTGGCCAGCCGTCAGCGGATCTACCGGTTGCCGGGATTCGTCGACGCAATGCGCGACATCATGGCGTTGCAGGACCCGCAGATCCGGGCGCGGAATCTATTGGGGCCCGCCGAATACGGAAGAATCACTGCGCCCACCCTGGTGGTCTGGACCAGCGACGACCCGACGGCCGACGTCGAGGAGGGCAAGCGGATCGCGTCGATGATCCCCGGCGCCCGGTTTGAACTGATGCCCGGCTGCGGCCACTGGCCACAGTATGAGGACCCCGAGACCTTCAACCGCCTTCACCTGGAATTTCTGCTGGAGCGCTAGCGTGGCTGCGCTCAGTGATGTCGAAGTCGTCGTGGTCGGCGCCGGGCCGGTCGGCCTGACCCTGGCCAACATCCTCGGCCTGCAAGGGATTCGCACCCTGGTCATCGAGGACCGCGACACCCTCATCGACTATCCCCGCGGGGTCGGCCTCGACGATGAGTCGCTGCGCACCTTCCAGGCGATCGGCCTGGTGGATGCTGTGCTGCCGCATACCGTCCCGAACCAGATCCTGCGGTTCTATGACGGCCGCCGGCGACTGCTGGCCGAAATGGCGCCTGCCGACGCCTGTTTCGGCTGGCCCAAGCGCAATGGATTCGTGCAGCCGCTGGTCGACGCCGAACTGCTGCGCGGCTTGGAACGCTTCGACCACGTCCAGGTGTTGTGGGGCCGGCCGATGACTGGGTGTGCTGAAACCGACGATGCGGTGGCGGTCAGCATCGGTGGCGACGGACCGGAACCCGAGACGGTGTCGGCTCGCTACGTGGTCGGGTGCGACGGCGGGCGCAGCGCCACCCGCCGGCTGATGGGAGTGTCCTTCGACGGCACCACCTCGTCGACGCGCTGGCTGGTGGTTGACATCGCCAATGACCCGCTCGGCCATCCCAACAGTGAAGTCGGCGCCGACCCGGCGCGCCCGTACGCATCGATCTCGATTGCGCACGGTATTCGCCGGTTCGAGTTCATGATCCACGCCCACGAGACCGATGAGCAGGCCGAGGATCCCGAATTCGTCGCGGCCATGCTGGCCCCGTTCCTGCCTTATCCGCACGACGTCGACGTGATCCGCCACCGGCTCTACACCCACCACTCCCGGATCGCCGGGGCCTTCCGCCGCGGGCGGCTGCTGTTGGCCGGCGACGCCGCCCATCTCATGCCGGTCTGGCAGGGCCAGGGCTACAACAGCGGGATCCGCGACGCGATGAACCTGGGCTGGAAGCTGGCCGCGGTGGTCCGGGGTCAGGCTCGGCCAAGCCTGCTGGACAGCTACGACACCGAGCGTCGCAAGCACGCCCGCGCCATGATCGACCTCTCCACGATGGTGGGCAAAGTGATCTCGCCGACCAACCGCCGCGTCGCCGGCCTGCGTGACCGGGTGATCCGGGCCGCCTCGGCGGTACCGACCCTCAAACGCTACGTCCTGGAGATGCGGTTCAAACCGATGCCGCGCTACGAGCAGGGTGCGGTCGTCCATGACCAGCCACGGCGCCCCGACTCCCCGGCGGGAACCCTGTTCATCCAGCCTCGCGTCGACACCCGCACTGGCACAGACCTACTCCTCGACGACGTGATCGGCACCGGGTTCGCGGTATTGGCCTGGAACAACAATCCCCGGGCGCTGCTCGGCGAGGAGGCGTTCGCGCGGTGGACGGCGCTGGGGGCGAGCTTCATCGCGGTGCGACCCTCGACCCAACTGCACTGGACCCCGCCCGGTCAGGCCGATGACCCCGCCATCACCATCGTCGGCGACCGGACCGGCGCGCTGAAGGCCTGGTTCGACCGCCACAGCGAATCGGTGCTGTTCCTGCGCCCGGACCGCTGCATTGCCGCCGCCTGCATCGCCCAGCGCGCACCCGAGGTGAGCGCACGACTGTGCAGCGCTTTGTCGCTCAAGCCGACGGCCCTTCCCGTGCAAGGGGGTGAAAGCCCCGATGCCACTGGCCCTGTGCTGCATGTCCCACAGCCCACTGCTGAATCTGCCGGGACCACCCCGTGAACTGATGGACGACATCGAGGCCGCGATCGCGCACGCCGCGGCGTTCGTCGCCGACTTCGACCCGCAGCTGACGGTGATCTTCGCGCCGGACCACTACAACGGGTTCTTCCTGCAACTGATGCCGCCGTTCTGCATCGGCACGTCGGCCCAGGGGATCGGTGACTACGGCACACACCTGGGGGCACTGAACGTTCCGTCCGACCTCGCGCACGAGTGCGCGGAGGCAGTGCTGGAACGCGGTGTGGACGTGGCCGTTTCGGCGTCCATGGACGTCGACCACGCCGTGACGCAGCCGCTGCAGCGGCTGTTCGCAGACGTAGCCGCGTCCCCGGTGATTCCGATCTTCCTCAACGCGGTCGCCGCCCCGCTGGGGCCGATACACCGCGCCCGCGCGCTGGGCGCGGCGGTCGGGGAGTTCCTGGCCGGCCTGGACTTGCGCGTACTCGTCGTGGGATCCGGTGGGCTCTCGCACGATCCGCCGATCCCGACGCTGGCGACCGCGCCCCCGGTCACCCGGGACCGGATCCTGCACGGCACCGCCATGAGCGCCGAGCAGCGCCAGGCACGCCAGGAAGCGGTGATCGCAGCGGCGCGCGACTTCGCCGCCGGGACGAACGACCTCGCACCGCTAAACCCGGAATTCGACGAGCGGTTCCTGTCGATCGTGGACAGTGGGCGCCTTGACGACCTCAACGACTGGTCCAACGCATACATCACCGATGCGGGCGGTGGATCGGCTCACGAAATACGCACCTGGGCGGCCGCTTTCGGTGCTCTTGGGGCCAAGGGAAGCTATCGCATCGCCCAGCGCTACTACCGGCCGGCGCCCGAACTGATCGCCGGTTTCGCCATCCGCATCGCGCAACCCATGGAGGTGATCCGGTGACCGACCCCGACCACGTCGTCGACGTGCTCATCATCGGCTCCGGCGGCGGCGGAATGACTGCGGCGCTGGCGGCCGACGCCCGCGGCCTGAACACCCTGGTCGTGGAGAAGTCGCACTACTTCGGTGGCTCCACCGCGCTGTCCGGCGGCGGCATCTGGGTGCCGGGGGCGCCCTCGCAACGTCGGGAAGGCTATGCGCCCGACCCCGACGACGTCCTCACCTACCTGCGCGCGATCACCGACGGCCTGGTCAGCGACGCACGACTGCGGCAATACGTCGATGCTGCACCGCGGATGATGGAGTTCTTGGAACAGGCCAGCTCCTGGTTCGAGTTCGTCTGGAAGCCCGGCTACGCCGACTACTACCCGGAGCTGCCGGGCGGCTCCGAGCTCGGCAGCACCATCAACGTGCCCGCCATCGACCTGCGCAAGCTCGGCGACGAGGAACAGAATCTGCTGGCCCCGCTGGCGCTGGCGCCCAAGGGGATCTGGCTGGGCCCCAAGGATCTTCGGCTCTTCTACCAAGTCCGCCAGTCCTGGCGTGGCAAAGCGGTCCTGGTGAAGCTGCTGTGGCGGATGTTTCGCGCCCGGGTGTTCGGCGACCGGATGGCCGCCATCGGCCAATCACTGGCCGCGCGGCTCCGGCTGGCCATGGTCGAACGCGACATACCGCTGTGGCTGGACACGGCGATGACCGAGCTGATCACCGAGGACTCCGGGGCGGTGATCGGTGCGGTGGTGCAGCGCAACGGGCGGGCGCAGCGCATCCGGGCGCGCCGCGGCGTGATCCTGGCCAGCGGCGGGTTCGACCATGACTTGGCGTGGCGTCAGCAGCATCAGCCTGTGCTGGAACACGATTGGAGCTTCGGCAACCCGCTGGCCACCGGCGACGGCATCCGGGCCGGGGAACGTGTCGGCGCGGCGACCGACCTGCTCGACGAGGCCTGGTGGTTCCCGGCGGTGTGCTGGCCCGACGGGCGCCTGCAGTTCATGCTCAACGAACGCATGATGCCCTCCCAATTCATCGTCAACGGTGCCGGCGAGCGGTTCATCAACGAAGCGGCGCCCTACATGGACTTCGCGCACGCCATGATCGCCGGCCAGCAGGCCGGTGTCACCCACATCCCGTGCTGGCTGGTCACCGACCAGCGATCCTTTCACCGCTACGTCGTCGCCGGACACCTGCCGATCCCGAAGATCCCCGGCGCACCCGTGCCGACCGGGCGCCGAATACCGCAGGCCTGGCTGGACTCCGGCGTGGTGAAGGCGGCCAACTCCTTCGCGGAGCTGGCCGGCGAGATCGGCGTCCCGGCCGAAAGGCTGCGCAGCACGGCACAGCGGTTCAACGAGCTGGCCCGCGCCGGCCACGATGACGACTTCAATCGCGGCGACAGTGTCTATGACAACTACTACGGGGACCCGACGCTGCCCAACCCCAACCTGCACCCACTGGGCAAGCCGCCCTACTACGCCTTCCGCATCATCCTCGGCGATCTGGGCACCTCGGGCGGCCTGCGTACCGACGAGCACGCCCGGGTACTGCGCGCCGACAACTCGGTGATCGAGGGCCTCTACGCGGTGGGCAACACCTCGGCCCCGGTGATGGGCCGCAGCTACGCCGGCGCCGGAGCGACCATCGGCCCCGCGATGACCTTCGGTTACGTCGCCGCCCAACACCTTGCCGACATTTCTGATCGCCAGCCGTCCGCCGAATCGCAGGCTCCCAACCAATCGCCCAGGAGGTAAACCGTGAAGATCTCACTGTTCTACGAATTCGCGCTGCCGCGTCCATGGTCCGACGACGATGAACGCCAGCTGTTCTCCGACGGACTCGACGAGGTGGAGCTGGCCGACAAGGCCGGGTTCTCCACGGTCTGGCTCACCGAGCACCACTTCCTGGAGGAGTACTGCCACGCCACCGCACCGGAGATGTTCTTGGCCGCGGCCAGCCAGCGGACCAAGAACATCCGGCTCGGTTTCGGGATCATGCACCTGCCCCCGGTGGTCAACCACCCCGCCCGGGTGGCCGAGCGGGTCGCCACCTTGGACCTGCTCTCCGGTGGCCGAGTCGAATTCGGCACCGGAGAGGGATCCTCGATCGCCGAGCTCGGCGGATTCGGGATCGACCCGGCCGACAAGCGCACCCAGTGGGAGGAAGCACTCGAGGTCTCGATCCGCTGCATGACCGAGGAGCCGTTTACCGGCTTTGACGGCCAGCACGTGCAGATGCCGGCCCGCAACGTGGTGCCCAAGCCGCTGCAGAAGCCGCATCCGCCGGTCTGGGTGGCCTGCACCCGGCCGGCTTCGGTGCAGATGGCCGCGAGTAAGTGCATCGGCGCCTTGAGCTTCGCCTACACCGGTCCCGGCCCGCTGGCCGAGCGCGTCAACGGCTACTACAAGGAACTCGAAGAGAACGGCGTCCCGGTCACCCCCCAGGTGAACCCCAACATCCTGGCCATCGGCGGCGACCTGTCGATGATGGTGGCCCCCACCGACGAGCAGGCCATCGCACGCCTCGGGGTCGGCGGCGGATTCTTCTCGTTCGGGATCATGCACTACTACATGACCGGCGAGCACACCCCGGGCCGAACCGGGGTCTGGAACCGCTACCTCGAAGAAGTGGAAAAGGATCCGACGCTGGCCTACGGGCCGGGCCGCGGGGCAATCGGAAGCCCTGCGACCGCACGGGAGTTCCTGCGTGGCTATGAGGAGAGCGGCGTCGACGAGCTCATCCTGTTGCTCAACCCGCGCAGCCACGAGGCGACCATGGAAGCCATCGAACTGATGGGCAAAGAGGTGCTGCCGGAGTTCATCGAACGCGAC
The DNA here is from genome assembly GCF_000455125.1 of Mycobacterium sp. UM_WGJ. Taxonomy (GTDB): domain Bacteria; phylum Actinomycetota; class Actinomycetes; order Mycobacteriales; family Mycobacteriaceae; genus Mycobacterium. The sequence continues at coordinate 19,594 of NZ_AUWR01000009.1, read as the reverse complement.
GAGAAGGCAGTTGCCGAGAAGGCCAAGCGTCTTGAACCGGTGCTGGAGAAGCTGGAGTCCCGCCGACAAGCCTCCACCGCACCGGCATTCGACGAGTCCTACTCGTTCGGCGGATTGCCGACCGGTCGAGGCGGCACGTTCACCGCCACCGAGATCCCCGAGGCGATGGCCGAGATGAACGAGGGTCGGGTGCAGGCCGCGCAACTTGCCCGGGAAGAGCGAGAAGAGCGGGAACGCGGCCAGCAGTGAGCGCGCCGTCTGGACTGTGGCGCTACGACGGTCGACGAGCCGTGGTCACCGGCTGCGCGTCGGGAATCGGCGCGGCGCTGGTGACGCAGCTCGGTGAACTCGGGGCGCAGGTCGTCGGCTTGGACCGGGTCGAGCCTGCGGCAAGCGTCGACGAATTTCACCCGACGGATCTGTCTGATCCGGCGTCCATCGATCACGCCGCCGCAGCGATCCGGGCGGCGGGACACGTTGATGCGCTGTTCAACGTCGCCGGGGTCTCCTCGGGCATCGGTGACCCCGAGCGGGTGGTCACGATCAACTTTCTGGGCTTGCGCCACCTCACCGAGGCGCTGCTGCCGGTGATGCCGACGGGCTCGGCGATCGTCAATGTGTCCTCACTGGCCGCGGCGGCATTCCGCGAGAACGCGCAGACCACGGTCGGCCTGTTGAACTCCCAAGGCATGGCTGCCGGATTACAGTGGTGCCGTGCTAATCCCGCCGCGCTCGCCGACGGCGGCTACCGGCTGTCCAAAGAGGCGATCATCCTCTACGGCATGCTCAACGCCGGACCACTGGCGCACCGCGGAATCCGGATCAACTGCACCGCACCCGGTGTCACCGAAACCCCGATCCTCGACCAATTGCGCAGCAGGTACGGGCAGGACTATCTCGACGACATTCCCAAACCCTTGGGGCGGGTCGCCAGCGCTGACGAACAGGCTGCACCGCTGGTGTTCCTGAATAGTCCCGCAGCCGGTTACATCACCGGCCAGGTGCTCTGGGTCGACGGCGGCAACACCGGCGGCCGGGTCGCCGCCGCGCTGACGGACGGATCGGTGCCGTGGCCGACCTGACCGAGTTCCGGCGGGTGGCCGAGACGGTCCGCAATTGGGGACGTTGGGGCGACGCCGACGAGCTGGGTACGCTCAACCTCATCACCCCGGCGAAGGTCGCCGAGGCCGCCGCCCTGGTCCGCCGCGGCAAGGTCTTCCCGCTCGGCGTGGATTTCGGGTCGTCGGGTCCGCAGGGCGCTTTCCAGTTCCGGCACAATCCGATTCACGTGATGACCGTCGACGGCGGCGACGTCAGCACGCTTGCGCAGTACGGCCCGGAATGGCATCGCAATAACGTGGCGCAGCAGCTGAGCAAGTTCTTCGTCGACAACCCGTTCCGGTTCAACGACGACATGATCGTGATGCCATTGCAGGCCGCCAGCCAATGGGATGCGCTGTCACACGTCTACTACGACGACCTGCTCTACAACGGCTTCCCGGCGAGTTCGGTGACCAGCCTGGGCGCCTACCACTGCGGCATCGACAAGGTCGACGGCAAGGGGATCACCTCGCGCGGTGTGCTGCTGGATGTGGTCGCGCACCGCGGAGCAGACACCTTCCTGCCGCTGGGCACCCCGATCACTCCGGAGGAGCTCGACGATGTCGCCCGCGCCCAGAAAGTCAGCGTCGAACCCGGCGACATCGTGGTTGTCCGAACCGGTTGGTGGGAAAGGTTTGTGGCGACCGGCAACGGCGCTGAACCGGGCGCCGGACTGGACTGGCGGTGCGCCTCCTGGCTGCACGCCCACGACGTCGCCGCGGTGGCCGCCGACAACCTGATGGTCGAAGACCCGGTCTCCGGCGTCGAGGGAACATATCTGCCCCTGCACATGCTGTGCCTGCGCGACATGGGGTTGATGCTCGGGGAGTACTGGGACCTCGGCGCGCTGGCCGCAGATTGCGCCGTCGATGGCCGTTACGAGTTCCAGCTGGTGGCGCCGCCGTTGCGGGTGACCGGCGGAGTCGGGTCACCGGTGAACCCGATCGCGATCAAATAGCCCGGGGCAGGAGCATCATGCGATTCGTCTTCGTGCACGGTGGGTTTCACGCATCCTGGTGCTGGAGTCGCACCATCGCGGAGTTGGAGAAGATCGGCCACACCGGTATCGCCGTCGACCTGCCCGGCCACGGTGCCCGGCTCCATGAGGAGTCCACCCTGGCCAACCGCCGAGAGGCCGTGGCCTCGGTGCTGCAACCCGGCGATGTTCTGGTCGGGCACTCCGGGGGCGGCTTCGACGCCACCCTAGGCGCCGACAGTGCCCCGGATCTGGTGCGCCATATCGTCTATCTCGCCGCGGCGCTGCCCAGGGAGGGCCGCAGCTACACCGATGCGATGACGATGGGCAGCGAGGGAGCTGAATTCTTCGACACCGCCGCCAGCGACATGCTGGCCCATCTGCACTTCGCGGACGACGGGACGATGACCTTCGCCGATATCGACGGTGCGCGGCAGTACTTCTACCACGACTGCGACGACGACACCGTGCGGTGGGCCTTCGAACGGCTCGGGACGGAGCGGTTCGGCGAGACGACGATCGCACCGGTATCGGTACCGGCCTTCTGGGCGGCCGACATCGGGCGCAGCTTCATCCGCTGCGAACAGGACCGTGCCTATCCGCGGTGGCTGGCAGACCTGGTCTGCGGGCGGCTCGGGGTGGAACCCCTGACCATCGACGCCTCACACTCACCGTTCCTGAGCCGTCCCGCCGAACTCGCCGAACTATTGGTGCACGCCACCACGACCCGGCCGATCGGCCCGCTGATCCCCGACTGAGGAGCCCCCGTGCTGGTTACGCGCAAGACCGTCGTCGTGGACGGCCTGAGCACCTCCTACCTGGAAGCGGGTGACCCGTTCGCCCCGGCGGTTGTCCTGCTGCACGGTGGTGAGTTCGGTGCCAGCGCTGAAATCGGCTGGGAACACGCCATTCCCGCACTGGCCGATCGCTATCGGGTGCTCGCGCCGGACCTGCTCGGCTTCGGCGAGTCGGCCAAGGTCCTCGACTTCAACGACGGACGCGGCATGCGGATCCGCCATGTCGCGCGGTTCTGCGCGGTGCTGGGAGTCGAATCCGCTGATTTCGTAGGCAATTCGATGGGCGCGATCATGGCTTTGGTCGACACCACCTCGGAGGCGCCGGTGCTGCCGGTGCGGCGCATGGTGCTCATCTGCGGGGGCGGGGAGATCCAGCAGAACGAACACATGGCCGCGCTCTACGACTACGACGCGACGGTGCCCGCGATGCGCCGGATCGTAACCGCGCTGTTCCACGATCCGGCCTATCCTGCCGACGAGGAGTATGTCGGGCGGCGGCACGCGTCGAGTGTGGCTCCCGGCGCCTGGGAAGCGGTGGCGGCGGCACGGTTCCGCCGACCGGGTGCCGAGCCGCCGGCCGCGGCATCGAGCAACCGTGCCTACGAACGTATTTCGGTGCCGACGTTGGTAATTGAAGGTGCCTGCGACAAGCTGCTCCCACCCGGCTGGGCTGGGCAGATCGCCGACCAGATCCCCGGCGGGCGCGCCGTCGTTGTGGACGGCGCCGGCCACTGCCCACAGATCGAGCAGGCCGAACAGGTCAATGGCCTACTGCTGGACTTCCTGGACTGAGGCCGGGGGATTGGTGAACCAGACGTTCTCCTCGCGCAGGTTTGCGCTGCGCCAGCCAGCGCCGGTGCGGACCAGTTCGTGGTGGTAGTAGCCACCGCAATAGCTCAACCCGGTCATACCTGGCAGCTGCATGGGGTTGTAGAACATCGCCTGTGCGAGCGCGGAATCGCCGCTGTATTCCAGCACTTCGATGTTGGTGATGTAATGCATCGACATCGGGATTTCCTGGAAGCCGCTCGCCAGCCAATCGGCGACTTCGTCACGCGTGCCGCAGATCGCGCCCGCTGATGAGTAGTCGATGACGGCGTCCTCGGTGAACACCGACCGATACAACGCCCAGTCCTTGGTGTCCACGGCACGGGCATAGCGGTAGAGCAGCGCGGAGATCTCCAGCCGATCGTCGGTCGAGACGGGGTCTGTCATGCTGCCGACCTTAGGTCGCCTGACCATTTAAATCAGTCGCTTGACTGAACCCGGGCCAACGGGTTGAGTCGATCACGGACGTGGTCCGCAGCGGAAGGGTGCAGATGGGCAACGAATTGACCGGCAAGGTGGCAATCGTCACCGGAGGTGCATCGGGTATCGGCCGCGGGATCGCCGAGCGATTCCTCGCCGAGGGGGCACGCGTTGTCATCGCCGACACGGATCGCGAACGCGGCGAAGCGCTCGCGGGCCAACTCGGTGCGGAGGCGATCTTCCGGGTCGCCGATGTCTCTGACCCGGCCCAAGTGGGCGCCCTGGTCGAATCGGCCGTCGAGATGTTCGGCGGACTGGACATCATGGTCAACAACGCCGGGGTCTCGGGCACCATGCACAACAGGTTTCTCGACGACGACCTGGCTGACTTTCACCGCATCATGGCGGTCAACGTGCTCGGTGTGATGGCCGGTACTCGCGACGCCGCGCGGCACATGTCCAAGGCCGGCGGCGGGTCGATCCTCAATCTGACCTCGATCGGTGGCATCCAGGCCGGCGGCGGGGTGATGACCTACCGCGCGTCGAAAGCCGCGGTCATCCAGTTCACCAAATCCGCGGCGATTGAGCTGGCCCACTACGACATCCGGGTCAATGCCATTGCCCCCGGCAACGTTCCGACGCCGTTCGTGGCGTCGTCGGCGGCAGCGAACCTGGATCCGGAGGACCTGGAACGATACGAAGCGGCGATTCGCGAGACGATGCGGGCCGACCGGCCCCTGAAGCGGGAGGGGACCGCGGCTGACGTCGCCGAAGCTGCGCTCTACCTCGCCGGTGAGCGCTCCCGGTACGTGACGGGCGTGGTGCTGCCGGTGGACGGCGGAACCGTCGCAGGCAAGGCGATCCGGCGCCGGGGGCCCGGTGACGCAGAAAATTAAATCAATCGCTTGACTTAAACCGTGAATCACGGTTGACTGACGCCGTGACCACCGCTGATCGGGCCGTGCGGGCTGAGCGGGCCAACAGCACGCGGGATGCGATCCTGACCGCGGCCGAACGGCTGTTCGCCGACCACGGGGTATTCGCGGTCTCCAACCGGCAGGTCAGCGAGGCCGCCGGCCAGGGCAATAACGCCGCCGTCGGATACCACTTCGGCACCAAGACCGACCTGGTCCGCGAGATCGAGCGCCGGCACCGAGTGCCGGTCGAGCGGCTGCGCGAAGAGATGGTGTCGGAGGCAGCGGATTCCACCGACCTGCGCCATTGGGTGGCCTGCCTGGTCCGCCCGCTCACCGATCACCTTGCCGCGTTGGGCAATCCGACCTGGTACGCCCGTTTTGCCGCGCAGGTGATGGCCGATCCGGCCTACCACAACATCGTCGTCAAGGACGCGTTGAGTTCGCCGTCGCTGGTGCAGGTCATCGACGGCATCAACACCTGCCTTCCCGATCTGCCGGTCCGGGTCCACCAGGCGCGCAACGTGATGGCCCGAAACCTGTTGATGCACAGCTGTGCCGAACACGAGCGAGCACTGGCATCCGGGGGGTCGGCATCTGCCAGTTGGACCGAAGCCGGATCCGACCTGATCGACGCAATCGTGGGACTGTGGCTCGCTCCGGTTACCGGAGTTCAGGGAGGCCCGCAATGAAAGTGACCGTCGACCAAGACATCTGCGCGTCCTCGGGGCAATGCGTGGGGTTTGCGCCCCGCGTGTTCGATCAGCGTGATGAGGACGGTGTCGTCGTCCTGCTCGACGAGGCCCCGCCGCAGGAGTTGGCCGACGCCGTGCGCCAGGCGGCCCGAGTCTGTCCGTCCGGAGCCATCAAGATCGTCGAGGAGTGAGCGTGACCGAAGCGTCCACCATCGCCAGCACCGCAACGCCGGAGTATCCGATGAGCCGCGACGGCCGATGCCCGTTCGCGCCGCCGCCGGAGACCATGGCGCTGGCCGCGCAGCGGCCGCTGAGCCGGGTGCGGATCTGGGACGGCAGCACCCCGTGGCTGATCACCGGCTACGACGCGGTGCGCACCCTGTTCTCCGATCCCCGCGTGAGCGTCGACGACCACCAGCCCGGCTTCCCGCACTGGAACGAGATGATGCGCGCCAGCGTCGACCACCGACCCAAATCGGTGTTCACCACCGACGGCGCCGAACACATCCGCTACCGGCGGATTCTGTCCCCGGCCCTGACCATGAAACGGGTCGACGCCCTGGCCCCGGTCGCGCAACGCATCACCGACGAACACATCGACGCGATCCTGGCCGGACCGCAACCGGCCGACCTGATCGAGGGATTCGCCTTGCCCATCCCCTCCCTGGTCATCAGCGAACTGCTCGGCGTGCCCTATGAGGACCACGAGTTCTTCCAGCAGCACGCCACTATGGGCGTGGACCGCAATGCCACCTCCGACGACCTCGCCGAGGGTGCCACCGGGCTCTCCAAGTACCTGGTCAAGCTGCTGGAGACCCGGATGGCCGAACCGGCCGACGACATGGTCTCCGCCCTGGGCAAGCGGGTGCAAGACGGGGAGCTGTCGATACGCGAGGCCACCCAACTCGGTACCGGAATGCTCATCGCCGGGCACGAGACCACCGCCAACATGATCGGCCTGGGCATCGTGGCGCTGCTGCACGAGCCCGACAAGATCGCCGAGAAGACGGCGGTGTTCCGCGGCGACGACGACGCCGCGATCGCTAACGCGGTCGAGGAACTGCTGCGCTACCTGTCGATCATCCACACCGGCCAGCGGCGGGTGGCCCTTGAGGACATCGAGATCGGCGGCGAGACCATCCGGGCCGGTGACGGCATCATCATCGACCTGGCCCCAGCCAACTGGGACGCCACCGTCTTCCCCGAGCCCGACGTCCTCGACTTGGCGCGCCCGGCCCGCCAGCACATGGCGTTCGGGTTTGGACCGCACCAGTGCGTCGGTCAGCAGCTGGCCCGCGCCGAGATGGTGATCGCATTTCACACCCTGTTCCAGCGCATCCCCACCCTGAAGCTGGCGGTGGACATCAACGAGATCCCGTTCAAGAACGACCGGCTCGCCTACGGCGTCTACGAACTCCCCGTCACCTGGTAACCGCCCGATTGGAAGTGGATTGACATGGCCAGCACACCAACTGAAGCCGCCGCGTTTCACAGCACAGCGTTCTATCCGGTCGGCGGCTACGGGGCGCCCAAGGACCGTCATGGGCGCGCCGGTGCGGGCATCGCTGGTGTCGGTCTGCCGGCCGGTACCGAAGTGTTCTCCGCCGACAACCACATCTCCATCGCCGACGACATCTTCTACCAACGGTTCCCCGAGGACCTCAAGGACAAGGCGCCCCGCATCTGGTACGAGGACGGCGCCTACATGGTCGGCCGCAAGGGGCAGTCGTTCCTGCCGGGCGACTTCTCGGCGGTGCTCATGCAGTACGACGATCTGGCCGGTGCGGCCAGCAGCAATATCGAGGCACGGATCCAGGAGCTGGCCACCGACGGCGTCGACAAGGAACTGGCGTTCCCCAATGCGGTGCTGGCGCTGTTTCATTTCCCCGACAAAGAGCTGCGGGAGCGGGTATTCCGCATCTACAACGAGTACATGGCCGAGTTGCAGGAGCGATCGAACGGCCACTTCTACGGAGTGGGTCTGATCAACTGGTGGGACCCCGCCGGCACCAGGCGCACGGTGGAGGAGTGTAAGGCGCTGGGGCTCAAGACGTTCCTGCTGCCGCTGAACCCCGGCAAGGACGACGACGGCAACATCATCGACTTCGGTGCCCGGGTGATGGATCCGGTCTGGGACGAGATCGAGCAGGCCGGGCTACCGATCACCCACCACATCGGTGAAACCCCGCCGAAGACGCCCTGCGAGGTCAACAGTGTCGTGGTGGGCATGATGGTCAATGTCGACTCGTTCCGCGAACAGTTCGCCAAGTACATCTTCTCCGGCATCCTGGACCGTCACCCGGGCCTGCGGATCGGCTGGTTCGAAGGCGGAATCGCCTGGGTTCCCACCGCTTTGCAGGACGCAGAACACCTGCTGGCCTCCTATCAACACATGTTCACCCACCAACTACAGCACGACATCCGGCACTACTGGGACACCCACATGAGCGCATCGTTCATGGTCGACCCGCTCGGCCTGCGACTGATCGATCAGATCGGAGTGGACAAGGTGATGTGGTCGTCGGACTACCCGCACAACGAGAGCACCTTCGGCTACTCGGAGAAGTCACTGGCCAACGTTGTCGCGGCCCTGGGACCGCAGGACGCGGCGAAAGTCGTGAGCGCCAACGTCAAGGAGTTTCTGGGGGTCTGAAGCCGGGCGGCCGCGAGGTCATGACCACCGATGCTTTCATTGCAACTGCTGAAGGAGTTGATCGCGAATGTCAGACACGCCGGGTTCTTCCGCGCGGCCGTCCGCGGCAGAGATCATCCGCTACCACAAGGACCCGGCCACCAAGATCGCCACCATCACCTTCGACCGGCCCGAATACCTCAACGCCCCGACATCGTCGGCGCGGCTGCGCTACGCGGACCTGCTGCGTGGTGCCAGCGTGGACGACGACGTCAAAGTGGTGGTGATCCGTGGTGTCGGCGACAACCTGGGCAGCGGTGCGGACCTTCCCGAGTTCATGGCGGGCGTCGAGGATCCCGAAAGGCGGTTGGCTGAACTGCGTTTGGAAGGCATGGACGTCAACTATCCGCCCCAGGGCACCTTTCGCAACGGCGCCACCATCAGCGCCTGGTACGCCAATGTGCAGGCCGGCAACCGTCCGCTGCAGGAGCTCAAGAAGATCAGCATCGTCGAGGCCAAGGGCTACTGCTATGGCTGGCACTTCTACCAGGCCGCCGACGCCGATCTGGTGATCTCCAGCGACGACGCACTGTTCGGCCACCCGTCCTTCCGCTACTACGGCTGGGGGCCGCGGATGTGGACCTGGGTGCAGATGATGGGGCTTCGCAAATTCTCCGAGATGGTGTTCACCGGCCGGCCTTTCACCGCCGCCGACATGGAGAAGTGCAACTTCCTCAACAAGGTGGTCCCGCGCGACCAACTCGAAGCCGAGATCGACAAGTACGCGCTGGCCTGTGCGCGCAACCGTCCGGTCGACACCGTGTTCATGCAGAAGATGTTCTTCGAGGTCTACAAGCAGCATCAGGGTGAGTACATGGGCAGCCTGCTGTCGGCGTTCTTCGAGTCGATGGGTTCGGGTGTGGCACCCGACGCCGATGACCTGATGCTCGACGACGCCATCGAATCCGGTCTGTCCGGGGCGGTCAAGGACAACGACTCGAAGTTCCCGCCCGACTTCCGGCTGAGCAAGTCCAGTCGCAACAAGGAATCCTGACGCCGTGGCGCCGCTGCACGGCTACACCATCGTCGACCTGTCCGACGGTATCGCCGGGGCCTATGCCACCAAGATGCTCGCCGACGGGGGCGCAACGGTGGTAGATGTCGAACCCCCGCAAGGGGATTCGATGCGCCGCTGGTCGGCATCACAGGCCGAGGTCGATCCCGCGTCCGGCGGTGCACTGTTCAGTTTCCTGGGCTGCTCCAAACACAGTGTGGTCGCCGACCCAGGCAACGTCGACGACATCGAGTTCGTACATCGGCTGCTGGCCTCCGCCGATGCGGTGGTGTGGTCGCCGGACGGGGCCGTCGGCCGGCACCCGTCGTTGTCGCCGGCTGAGATCCGCCGGCGGCACCCGCACCTGGTGGTCACCGCCATCACGCCCTTCGGACTGGAAGGTCCGTGGCGGGACCGCCCGGCCACCGAGTTCACCCTGCAGGCCTGGTCGGGGGGAGCGGTCGGGCTCGGCCGCGGCTCGCAGGATCGCGCACCGGTACACATCGGCGGGCAGGTCGGGGACTGGCTGGTCGGGGCGTATGCGGCCGCGATGACGTTGGCGTCGCGGGTTCGTGCGCTGCGCGACGGCCGCGGCGAGCTGATCGACCTGTCCGGGCTGGAAGCCCAGATCCTCGGCCTGACTTACTATCCCGTCACCTACTTTCAGGTCCTCGATCGCCCGTGGCGGTCCGAACGCCGGCCGACGGTGCCCGGTGTCGCCGAGGCCGCCGACGGGCTGGTCGCGCTGGGCTGCGGCACCGCGCAGCAGTGGTTCGACCTGTGTGCGATGTCGGGGCACGACGAGTGGATCGACGAGAACTCGCCGCTGTCGATCACCGAGCAGGCGAACCTGCACGCGCCGGAGCTGTACCAGTGGGTACGCAGTCACAAGGTCGACGATGTCCGCGACCTGGCGTCGGGGTTCCGGATACCCAACTCGCCGGTCGGTAACGGCGAGAACGTGCCGACGTTTGACCACTTCCGGCATCGCGAGTTGTTCACCCGCAATCCGCGCGACGGGTTCGTTCAGCCGCTACCGCCCTATCGGCTGCGCGGTGTGGCGCTACAGACGCCGACCCCGGCTCCGCGGCTGGGCGAACACACCGACTTCTACCGACAACTGCCGCCGGTGCGCCGAGACGCCCCGGCATCGGAACCGGCCGGGGATCGGTTGCCGCTGAGCGGCATCCGGGTGCTGGACATGACCACTTTCTGGGCCGGTCCGTCGTGCACACACCTGCTGGCCATGCTCGGCGCCGAGGTGATCCATCTCGAGTCGACCCGCCATCCCGACGGCACCCGGCTGATCGCCGGGATACCGGTCAGCGAGGAGTCATGGTGGGAGAAATCCCCGATCTTCTCGGCGCTCAACACCAATAAGAAGGGCCTGACGCTGGACTTCCAGATCGAGGCCGGCCGCGACGTGCTGCACCGCCTGATCGCCGGCTGCGATGTCATCGTCGAGAACTTCACCCCCCGCGTCATCGAGAACCTCGGTCTGGACTTCGACTTCGTGCAGTCGCTGCGCAGCGACGTGATCATGCTGCGAATGCCCGGATTCGGCCTGGACGGCCCGTGGCGGGACAACCCAGCGTTCGCCTACGTCATCGAGGACGCCTCCGGTCTGAGCTGGCTGACCGGCTACCCCGATCGCAACCCCTACGAGCCGTACTCGATCGGTGACCCGAACGCGGGTGTGCATGCGCTGACGGGTCTGCTACTGGCCCTGGAGCATCGGCGCCGCACCGGGGAAGGCGTGCTGGTGGAGGCGGCCATGGTCGACGCCGCACTCAACATCGCCGCCGAGCAGGTGATCGAATACTCCGCCAACGGCGCGTTGCTGCAACGTGACGGAAACCGCGGGCCGGCGGCCGCCCCGCAGAACTTCTATCGGACCGCCGGCGTCGACGAATTCGGCAGGGAAGACTGCTGGGTCGCCATCGCCGTTGCCACCGATGAGCAGTGGGCCAGTCTGCGGGCCGCGCTGGGTGACCCGGCCTGGACTGCCGATCCGGCCTTATCGGACGCGACCGGACGACGCGCCCGCCACGACCTGATCGACGAACAGCTGTCCGCCTGGTGCGCGAGGCGCAGCGCCGACGACATCGTCGCAGCACTGTGGGACGCCGGGGTACCGGTCGCCAAGGTCATGCAACCGCATCGCCAGACCGAGTTGGCGCAGCTGGCCGCGCGGAACTTCTTCGAGCAGGTCGATCACCCGGTCAACGGTCCCGCTCCGCACAGCACACTGCCGGCCCGAATGTCGCAGGGCCCGAGTCGCATTCATACCCGCCCCGCACCACTGCTGGGCCAGCACAATCATGAGCTGCTCAGCGAGCTGGGGCTTACCGAGGTCGAGATTGCCGCGTTGGTAGCCGATGGGGTTATCGGCAGCTCGCCGGGATAGCCGGGCAGCTACCGGCCGGTGCGCGTGATCGAGTGCACCAGCTCGATCGCGGCGCCTAGCGTGGCGATCCGATCTTCGAGGCGCTCGCCGGCTGGGTAGACCCGCACGGTGTCCACGCCGGTGTCGCACCAGACCTGCAGGCGATCCCGAACCATCGAAGCGGTGCCGATCAAGGTGGTGGCCAGCACCATCTCGTCGGTGATCAACGCGGCGGCGCCTTCCCGGTCGCCGGCCTGCCAGCGCTCCTTCACCGCGGCGGCGACATCCGACCAGCCCTGCCGACTGTAGGCCTGGTTGTAGAAATTGGTACTGGCCGAACCCATTCCGCCCAGGCTGAAAGCCAGCTCGGTCTTGCGGCTGTCGATCAGTTCCTTCAGATGCTTGTCGTCGCTGGCGAACGATACTTCGGCGCCCTGGCAGACGTCGAGGTCCGCACGAGTGCGCCCGGAGCGGGCCAGGCCGCTGTCGAGATGGGTGAAGTAGGCCGCGTCGGCACCCTCGGGCACGAAGCTGGTGCCGAGCCAGCCGTCGGCGACCTCGCCGGTCAGCGTCAGCATCGCCGGGGTGAGGCTGGCCAGATACAGCGGGATCGAGTGTTCGGCGCGCATCGACAACCGCATGGGCTTGGTGGCCGAACCGAGTCGGGGGATCTGGAACTGTTTGCCGCTATAAGCGATCCGCTCGCCGGCGACCGCCTGCCGGATGATCTCGATGGTCTCGCGCATCCGGGGAAGCGGCCGGTCGAAGGACTGACCGTGCAGCCCCTCGATGACCTGGGGGCCCGAGGCGCCCAGACCGAGCAGGAACCGTCCGCCGGACAGGTTGGACAGTGTGATGGCGGCTTGGGCAATGGCGACCGGAGTGCGAGTGGACAGCTGGATGATCCCCGATCCCAGCAGCATTCGGTCGGTGCACGCGGCGTAGTAGCCCAGTGCCGAGACCGCGTCCGCGCCCCACGCCTCGGCGACCCAGCAGATGTCCAGGCCCATCTTCTCGGCCTCGCGGACCAGCAGCTTCTGGTGCTCCCAGCTGCCGACGCTGGCCGCTTCCAGCGTGATGGCCGCGCGCATCAGTGCTCGGCGCGCTGTTTGAGGTGATCGAGGGTGGCCGTCATGCCCGCCTCGAATTCACGCAGCCGCACGAACACGATCTTCTGTTCCTTGTCCGGCATCGCGGAGATGGCCAGTGACAGCCCGGACGGCGCGGGCCCCAGCTGCATCCACTCGGTCAGGCGGGTGCCGGTCCCCTCCGGGGTCAGGCTCAACCGCCACGAGGACGTGGGGTTGACGGGATCGCTGACGGCCCAACCGAACACCGTCAGCGGTTCGAACTCGACCACTTCGGAGATCGTGGACCATTCCCCGAGGGCGGGATGCCGGTTATACCCGGTGAACCGCGCGCCCAGCCGGGGCCCATCACCGTCGGCCCATTCGACGCGCTGGAGCTCCTGACTGCTCTCGGCGACCGCGTGGATGTCGCTGGCCAGCTCCCAGACGCGCTCCGGCGGGGCGTCGATCCAGGTGGAGACCTCCACCGTCGGTGCGTCGGCGTATACGGCCCCGGTCCATTCCATGGCGGTTCCTCTCAGATGCTGCCCGGGCAACCGGCCGGGTCGGCTGTGGTGCAGAACAGGGTTCGGGCGGAGACCAGGACCCGCAGCTCGCCGGCGACATCGTCCAGCGGCTGCAGGCTCGCCTCGGTGCGGCACATGATGATCGCGCCCTGCATCGCGGCGATGCACATGGTCGCCAGCCGGCCGGCCGCGTCGGCGTCCAGGCCGTCGGTCACGAAGCAGTCGATCAACCGCGTCTTCCAGGCCGCGAAGATCCGCTGCGCGTGATGGAGCAGCGGCGAGTCGGGCCCGGAACTGACCGCGGCCGATACCATCGGGCACCCGGCGGTATAGCCGGTCTCGGTCAGCATCTTTCGCCAGAAGGCGGCCAGCCGATCGAGCACCGCGATCGGACCGCCGGCTGCGGAGCCGGTGATGAGTGAGCCGATCGCATCGCCGCCGAGTTGAACGGCTTCGTCGAGGATCTGGGCGCGTCCGCCCGGAAAGTGGTGATAGATCGAGCCGCGCTGCGCGCCACTGCGGCTCACCAGGGTGTCCAGGGTGATCCCGTCGGCGCCGCGTTCGCGCAGCAGTGCCACGGCGGTCAGCACCATCGCCTGCCGGGTGTCGCGCGCCATCGGCCGATTATGATCAGTTGCATAATCGGCCGTCAACGCATATCCAGGTCGTTGACTCTGCGCTCACCAGACAGGTCACTCGCACTTTCGCCTGGTGGACGCAGAGTCAACGTACCGAGACAGCTATTTCAGGCAGCTTCCCGCGTCGACCGGCAAGGTGACGCCGGTGATGTAGCGGGCTTCGTCAGAGGCCAGGAACAGCACGGCGTTGCTGATGTCCACCGCGTCCACCCAGGGCACCGGCAGGGTGTGGAACATCTGGCAGATCGGCGCCATGTCCTCGGGACCGGGGTTCTCCAGGTCCGGGCGGAACATCTTCCAGGTGCCCTCGTTCATGATCATTCCGGTGCTGACGTGGGTGGGGTGCACGGTGTTGACGCGAATGTTCTGATGTCCCAACTCGACGGCGAACGAGCGCATGATGCCCACCACGCCGTGCTTGGCGGCGACGTAGTTGCCGCAATGCGGGTAGGCCTTGAGTCCGCCGACGGAGCTGGTCAGGATGATCGACCCGCCCCTTCCTCCGGAAATAAGGTGCGGGACACCCGCTTTGACGGTTTTCCACACGCCCGACAGGTTGATGTCGATCATCTCCTGCCAGTCGTGTTCGGTGCACTGGTCCAGGGTGTCGCCACCGTTGCCGATGCCGGCGTTGGCCACGATGATGTCCAGGCGACCCAGCTCCTCCACGCCGGCGTCCACCGCGGCCTTGAGTCCGTCGAAGTCGCGCACATCGACTTCGGCGGTGAAGATCCGGCGGCCTCGGGCCTTGACCAGGTCGACGGTCTCGGCCAGTTCCTCCGGGGTGGCCGGCGGGATCGGCGAATTCGCGACGATCGGCTTACAGACGTCGATCGCGATGATGTCGGCGCCCTCCTCGGCCAGCCGCACCGCGTGGCTGCGGCCCTGGCCGTGGGCTGCGCCGGTGATGAATGCGACCTTGCCCTCAACACGTCCAGTCATGGAAACCCTCAATTCGTATCTCGTAGAAGTGGATTCATCCGACCGAAGCGGGCATGGACTCCCACCCGCGGACCGTCGAAGTCGGTGACAGCGCTGCCTTGGTGAGGTCGACGTCCCACTCGGGGAAGCGTTTGAGGATCTCCTCCAGCGCGATTCGCCCTTCCAGGCGGGCCAGTGCGGCACCCAAGCAGTAGTGCGCGCCCACACTGAAAGTCAGGTGCTGGCGTGCCTCGCGGTGGATGTCGAAAACGTCCCCGTCCGGGGCGAACCGGCGGTGGTCGCGGTTGGCCGCGCCGATCAGCATCATCATCACGGCACCTTCGGGCACGGTCTGGCCGTAGTACTCCACATCGCGGGTGACGTAGCGCGCCACGTGCGGTGCCGGTGGCTCGAAGCGCAGCAGCTCTTCGATCGCCTGCGGGATCAGCGCGGGGTTCGCCACCAACTCGCGACGCTGGTCGGGATGCTCTGAGAGCACCTTGCCGGTCCAACCGATCAGCCGGGTGGTGGTTTCGTTTCCGGCCCCGGCCACCAGCATCACGTACATCAGCAACTCGTCGCGTGTCAGCCGCCGAGTGGTGCCGGATTCGTCGGTGAATTCGACGTTGAGCAGTTCGGTCATGATGTCGTCGGACGGGTGCTCGACGCGCCAGTCCAGATAGTCGGCGAAGATCGAACCGTCGTCGAAGCCTTCGGAGGCAACCGTCATCGGCTTGCCGGCTTCGGTGCGCATGTTGTCATTCGAGCGGTCCCGGATGATCTCCTGATCGGCTTCGGGAATGCCCACCAGCATGCCGATGACCCGCATGGGCATCTGGGCGCCGAGGTCCGCCACGAAATCGAGGCGGCCGGTGCCGATCAGGGGATCGAGGCAACGGGCGCAGTACTCGCGGATCTTGGATTCGAGTTCGGCGATCTTGCGCGGGGTGAACATCCGGGCCAGCAACTTGCGGTGAATGTCGTGGATCGGTGGGTCCTCGAACAGGATCAGGCCGGGCGGGATCGGGGTATTGGCCTTGATCAGCTCCAGAATCGCCCCGCGCGCCGAGCTGAAGGTCTGGTGATCGACCAGGGCCTTGTTGACGTCGTCGAACCGGCTCAGTGCGTAGAAGTCGTGCTCGGCGTTGTAGTACAGCGGTGCCTCTTCGCGAAGCCGACGAAACATCGGGTACGGATTGCTGTTGAGGTCAACGTCATACGGGTCGTAGCGCGCTTCGTCGGTGGTGGTCACCGTCATGTTGTTGGTCCCTTCGGCAGAGCTGCGGTCTACAGGCCCGCGGTGGCCGGAGCCGCCACTGGCGTGAATTCCAGATGCAGTTCGGTCAATCCGCGCAGGATGAATGTCGGCTCGAAGGTGAACCGGCGCTCGCCGGCCGGGCCGTGCTGGGTCTCGTCGAGCCGAATGTCGGTCATCCGATCCAGGATTCGTTCCAGCGAGATGCGGCTCTCGGCGCGGGCCAGCGGTGAGCCCGGACAGGTGTGGCTGCCCCGGGCGAATGCCAGGTGCTCGCGCACGTTGGGACGGTCGATTCGCAGCTCATGCGGGTTCTCGAATTTGCGGGGGTCGCGGTTGACGGCGCCGGGGAACATGACCACGACGGTGCCGGCCTTCAGTTCGACCCCGCCCAGCGTGGTGGTCTTGCGCACCAATCGGGGGTCGGTCTTCACCGGGCTTTCCAGCCGCAGGGTCTCCTCGAGGAAGTTCGGGATCTTGCTGCGATCGGCGCGCAACTGCTCGACGAGGCCGGGGTCCTCGGCCATGAACCGCAATGCGGCACTGAGCAGTTTGGTGGTGGTCTCCTGCCCGGCACCGAACAGGAAGGTGGCGCTCTTGACCACGTCGGCGATCTCGGGGATCGAGCCGTCTTCGTAGGTGGCGGTGGCCAGATCGGTCAGTACGTCGCCGCGCGGGTTCTCGCGCCGGTCAGACAGGTAGCGGCTGAACTTGTCGTCCAGCCAGGCCAGCGGATCGTGGGCCAGCTCCTCGTGGTCCAGTGCGCCGATGCGGGCACCCGGCTGCGGTGCGCCCAGCACCTCCTGGAACACCGGCCGGTCCTCTTCGGGTACGCCGAGCAGGTCGGCGACCACCAGCATTGCGAACGGCCTGGCGTAGGAGGTGAGGAATTCGCAGCTGCCGCTGTCGATGAAGTAGTCGAGCTGGCGGTCGGCCAGCTGCCACATGAAGTCCTGGTTCTCCTTGAGTCGCTTGGGGGTCAGCAGTCGGCTCAGTATCGACCGCGCCTTCGTGTGCGTGGGCGGGTCCATGGTGACCATGTGTTCGGTCATCGGCATCAGGTGGCGGTGCGCCTCGATCTGCTCGCTGATGTCGTCGCCTTCGGGGGTGAACGGCAGCGGCGGGAACGGTCCGCCGACCGCGACCAGGTTGGAGTAGGTGTCGGAGTCGCGGTAGATCTCGTTGGCCTCTTCGTGGCCGGTTACCGCGACCACGTCGTACACGCCCAGCGGCGTGACCGGGCTCTGGGCCCGCAGGTAGTCGAAGTACGGGTGGGGATCGGGTACCAGGGACTGATCGGTGAAGAAATCGATCGTCGCGAAGTCAGTCAACGTGGACCTCTCTGCAGAACGGGCTGACAGATGCTGTGCACCTGCTTAGCATGGGCGGGGTTGGGGGTCAAGGGTTGCGGCGCCACTACGATGGCCGCCGAAGGTGTAAAGGTGACGACAACGATGCGGAGCGACCTGTATGCCCGAATCGGCTAAGGGACAGCGCAGAATTGGTGCCCCGGACGCGAAGAACCGGACCCTGTTGCTCGACGCCGCGGAAGAGCTGCTGCTGACCGACGGCGCCGGTGCGGTCAGTTCCCGTCGCGTTGCTGAGCGGGCGGGCCTCAAGCATCAGCTCGTGCACTATTACTTCCGCACCATGGATGACCTGTTCCTGGCGATCTTCCGCCGGCGTGGCGATCAGGGATTGGCCGAACAGGCGGCGGTGCTGGCGTCGCCGAAGCCGCTCTGGGCGCTGTGGCGATTCAACACCGATCCGGCATGGACGGCGTTGACCATGCAGTTCATTACCGTGGCCAACGAGCGCGAGGCCTTGCGGGCCGAGATCGCCAATTACGCCGAGCGGCTGCGCGCCGAACAGATCCAGGCGG
This sequence comes from Mycobacterium sp. UM_WGJ, assembly GCF_000455125.1. Lineage (GTDB taxonomy): Bacteria > Actinomycetota > Actinomycetes > Mycobacteriales > Mycobacteriaceae > Mycobacterium. Next base: position 1,501 of record NZ_AUWR01000009.1, on the reverse strand, counting down.
TGTCCGGGCTGTTCGCCCGGTACGGCGTCGACGACGCGGAGTTCCCGCCGACGGTACTGATGGTCCTCATGACCAGCGCCTCGCGGATGCTGATCATCGAGCAGGAGGCGCTGGGCATGACCCTCGGCCATCCCGAGACCATCGAGTTCGTCGAGCGCTGGCTGCACCGGCTCGAGGGCGACCCGCCACCGTCCGCGCCGCTTTCGGGCGTCGCGCTGGTGTCGGGGCCCGTCGAGCATTAGCGCTGCTTCCTGCCTTGTTGGAGGCGATCCGCGGCCTCCCAGTGCTCGTCGGCGACCCACAGCCGGGCGAACGCCGCCACCGCCTCGTCCGCTGTTGCGCCACCGAGCACCCGTTTGATCTCCCCGGCCGACGGGTTGGCCAGTGACCGGGCCAAGGCGCGCCATTCGGCGTCGAAGGACTCCCGGGGAACCACCCGATTGACCAGGCCGATGCGTTCGGCCGCCGAAGCGTCCAGCATGGTCCCGGTGCCGGCCAGCAGCAACGCCTGACTGTGTCCGACCAATCTGCCCAGCCGCTCGGCGCCACCCCAGGCCGGCATGATCGCCAGGGACACCTGATTGAACGCGATCTTGATGTCGGCGGCCGCGATCCGGATGTCGGCGGCGACCGCAACTTCGGCGCCACCGCCCAACGCGTGGCCGTTCAGGGCAGCAATCACCGGTGCCGGGAAGGCGGCGATCCGATCGCACAGGGTGCGCATCCGCCAGGCCATGTCCGATGCCTCGGCCTCGGTGCGCAGCGCGGCGAGCTGCTTGAGGTCGCCGCCGGAGACGAAGGCGCGGTCGCCGCCGCCGGTGATCACCAGGGCCTGCGCGCCGGAGACCTTGTCCAGTGCCCGGTCGAGTTGCGCCATGGTCTCCGGGGCGATGGCGTTGCGGGCCTCGGGCCGGTCGATGGTGATGATGGCCAGGCCGTCATCCAGTTGTACGCCCAGTTCGTCCGGACGGTCCTGACCCATGGCTCTCCACTCAAGATATTGGCATTCTCAAAAACGGAGAATAGCATCACGGGTGAGATGCGAAAGATTCCTGCCGACCTGGTTCGGCGCTACGAAGAGCAGGGATGGTGGACCCGCGAAACACTCGGTGACCTGCTCGCCGCCGGGCTGGCAGCGAGCGCGGAAACCGGGTTCGAGGTGCACTCGGCGGTGCGGCCGTGGCGGGGGAGTTTCGCCGACGTGGAACTGGTTGCCCGCCGACTGGCGGCGGGCCTGCGGGCGCGCGGCGTGGGTCCGGGTGACGTGGTGGCCCTGCAGTTGCCCAACTGGATGGAGGCGGCCGCGGCGTTCTGGGCGGCGGCGTTTCTGGGCGCGATCGTGGTGCCCGTCGTGCACTTCTACGGTCCGCGGGAACTGGGTTTCATCCTGACCGCCAGCCGGCCGCGGGTGTTCATCACCGCCGAGCGATTCGGGCGGATGAGTTTTCGTCCCGAGTTGTGCGCCGACGTCCCGATCGTCGGGGTGGTGGGCGGGAACAGT